>JBBTCX010000089.1:0-11112 GCA_038043045.1 Planctomycetota bacterium
CGACACGCCGGTGATCGCCACGAACCGCCCAAGCTGTATTCGCACGTCAATATTCTTGAGATTATTCTGCCTCGCTCCGACCACCGTCAGCCATCGCAGTTCGTCCGTTGGCAAGGCCTTCGTTGGTGCACCTTGTAGAGCGGGCTCCTTTCGCGCACTGCGAGCCGCGGGCTTAAGCCCGCGCAGCCGCTGTGTTGTCGATGTCGCTCGTCGTTCATTCACGACAGTATTCGCCCCTGTTTCGAATCAAACCTGCCGACTGTTCCAAGGATTCGGTTTTCAAGTCGTTTTCGCAAATCGTCGCCATCTTCGTACTTCACCAAGTTGATCCCGGACACGTCGAAGTGCGGAGTTGTTCCCTTCGGACAGCAATAGATCACATCCGTTCCCAAACCCCGTGCCCATCCCGCTTCGAAATAAACTCCAGGATTGTTTTCGGTCAAATCTGCAATAACGAAGGGGGCAATCCGCAAATCGGCAATGACGCGATCCATGATTGGTTCATTGTGTTCGTCCGTACCGGCACGTATTACACGGTTCCATCCCGCCGCCTCACAGGCAGATTTGATCGCTCCCTCAAACAACGATTTCATTTCGCTGGCTCGATCGATTTCTGTCCCGTCATCCTTCTTCTTTTTTCCAAACCACATGGCCACAAACACGGGGTTTTCTCGATTCCTTGCTGTGCGATCCAATTCATCAAACTGCGCCCAACCACTTGGCGTGATTCGTAGACCCCAAGACCCAAGATTCGACGTCGGTTGTTCAACCCAGCCGTATTTGTCCATTGCATCGAAATAGTAATGCGCCTCTTCGTTGTTTGAAGCAAATACGAGGATACAGTTTTGCGGATTCCGATTTAATTGAACAATTCGACCTGGCCCGATTCCTTTGAGTTGGGCGTACCGAACTAAATTGCAGAAAGCCCTATTTATCCGTTCTGGAACTGTCCGCGGCCAATCCGAATTCAAATCACGGATGGTATATACAATATACCCTTGGGGAATATTGTTTTCGTCAGGTTTTTGACCCGTTTCGAGTATGATGTATCCGCTGACCCCCGCTAGTCTACGCTCGCACAGAAGTGCGGCAATCTGAAATAGGTCCGCGCCATTTGCAGAAACCCCGTTTTGGAATTCTTCAGGACTATGATAGATTCCGAGCCTACCGCAATTTGCGCAGTCAAAGAATTCAAAGAGTGGCAACACCGTGGTATTGGAAAGTTTCTTTGCATCAATCGCACAAACTGGACATTTTACGGCCATATTCATATCCCCGCCTCATCCCTGAGTTTGATAAGATCGCCTTCAATTCCCAACTCCCGCGCGGTATCAAACAGATATTTCCAATCCATCCTGGCTCCGCGAACGCGGGCGACGCCAAGGGCGTTGTCCCATTGCTTGGCTGAACCGGTGTCTTTTCGCCAGAGCAGTTTCATCAAGATGATGTCTTCTGGGGTGACGAACCAGAACTCCGGCCCGGTCGAGCCGATTCGCTGGCGAACGCGACGCGATAGGACTTCCCTCAAATATCCTGTGGGTGGCACGAAGGAAAGGTCCACCTTGAAACTCGTCCGATTGTCGATGACGTTAATAAGGGTGAATCGATCAGCCGCTTCCGCAAGAACATCCGCCGAGGCGTAGAATCGCGGTTGCAATTTTTCGGAGAGGTTGGCCGCCTGCGATCGGGATGCGTGAACGATGAGATCCACGTCCAAACTGGTGATGGGTTCGCCGTGAACGCTGCTGGCGATGGAACCGGTCACGGCATAGGGAACGCTTTCGGATTCCAACGCCAAGACAACCGCCGATAGCGTTTCGATGAGCACGTTTTCCGTCATCGTTGAATCCTTCGATTCGCTCTTGTTCGCCCTGATATTGAGCATCACGTCGATGGAGTGACGCAGAAGGTCCCCGTTTCGCCGAGTGCCACGCGCTTGCGCAAGGTGCACCTGCATCGTGCGATCACGTTCTTGCGGCGTGCGGTTATTGAAATGACGATTCATCATTTCGCATAATCGCTGGGCATTTGTGATTGTAACTTGATCCGTGGTCATTTTCGGGCTCGTTTGGCTGGAGTCGGTACAACCACCGGCCTGCGTTTCTCCGGAATCGGAATCGTCTCCTCCCCGCGCAAATACATTCCCGTCACCGATCGCTTTGACGCGATGATCGTCGCAAGGTCACCCTGGGCCACGACTTCGCCGCCGCGAACGCCAGGTCCCGGGCCGAAGTCGACGATTTCATCGGACTCGCGCATGGTCTGCTCGTCATGCTCGACGACGATCACCGTGTTGCCGAGATCGCGCAGGCGCTTCAACGAATCCAAGAGTTTTTGATTGTCGCGCGGATGCAATCCGATGCTCGGTTCATCCAACACATAGAGCACGCCGACGAGTCCCGCGCCGATCTGACTGGCCAAGCGAATCCGCTGGGATTCCCCGCCCGAAAGCGTCGGAGCCGCACGAGCCAGCGTGAGATATTCGAGCCCCACGTCACACAGAAACTTCAACCGCCCGCGCAGTTCCTTCAAAATATCCTCAGCGATTTTTCGCTCGATTGGTGTGAGTTCTAACCGCTCGACGAATTCCATCGCCCCGACAATCGACAGCGCGCAGAGCTCGTGGATCGACAAATCGCCGATCCGCACGGCCCGAGCTTGGTCGTTCAACCGAGCGCCGTTGCACGCCGAACAACCCTTCATGCGCATGTATTTTTCATAATACTCGCGCAAGAATGACGACTGGGTTTTTCGATGCTTCTCTCGCAACTCGGCAATGACGCCCTCAAACGTCCCGCCATGTCGCCATGCGTATCCGCCGCGGCCTCGCCAGGTGTAAGTGATGTGTCGATCGCCTAGCCCGAACAAAAGCGCCTGCCGCGCATTCTCAGTCAAATCCTTCCACGGAGTTTTCAGATCGAACCCGACGGCTTCCGCCACGCCTCGGTAAATGTGCTTTCGCCAACGACCCATACGATGATGCAACTTCATGGCGGCCACGGCGTAGTTCGAAAACGATTTAGTTGGATCCGGTACGAGTAAATCGGGATCGAAGTCATAGGTCATCCCCATTCCGTCGCACGTGCCGCACATTCCGGTCGGGGAGTTGAAACTGAAAAGTTGGGGTGACGGGGCTTCAAAACTGACATCACAATCCGGGCATGCGTACGAGCTCGACAACATCAAATCCCCAGGGCCGGATGCAACCTCCGCGTCGTCGCCAACAGGGGGCTTCGTTTTCGCGCGTTTTTCCTTTTCAGGCGGGATAGCAGGAGTTGTTGATAGGCCGGAGACGCGCCGTGATTGCTCGTCCATCGGCTGCACGATCATCGTGCCCGATCCCAGTTTCAATGCGTTCTCCACGGACTCCAGAAGCCGCACTCGCGCATCCGGGCCGATGATCAATCGATCCACCACGACCTCAAGATGATGCCGAACATGCCTGGCTAATTTCGGCGGGTTGGACAATTCCACAATTTGACCATCGACCCGCGCACGCACATATCCCTGCCGGATCATGTCTTCGAACCAGTCGCGGTATTCGCCTTTTTGACCGCGAATCATCGGCGCAAGAATAAACGCCTTGGTTCCCGCCGGAATCTCCAGGATGCGCGAGACGATCTGCTCCCGCGTTTGCGCGCGAATGGGCTTCCCGCAGACCGTGCAATGCTGCCGTCCCACCCGCGCATAAAGAAGACGCAAATAGTCCTGAATTTGCGTGATCGTCCCGACGGTGCTTCGTGGATTCCAGCCGCTGGACTTTTGTTGAATGCAGATCGCCGGACTTAGACCCGTGATTTGGTCCACGTCGGGTTTGGCCAGTTGCCCTAAAAACTGTCGTGCGTACGAACTCAGCGATTCGAGATATCGCCGCTGCCCCTCGGCAAACAGGGTATCAAACGCCAGGCTGCTCTTTCCGCTCCCCGAAACTCCGGTAAAGCAGATCAGCTTGCCTCTTGGCAAAGTGAGCGAAACGTCGCGTAGATTGTGCTCCCGCGCGCCCTTGATGACAATCGTTCGCGGTTCCATCGTTGCACGAGATCATCCGATCCCCTCATCCACCTTCCGCCACATGAATCGATCTCTTCCCCTGATCGAACCCCAGATGCATCACCCGCCAAAACCCACCATCCAACTCCATCCACACCACAAGCACCGCCCGCGCCCGGGGATCGCCGCTCGGCTCGTTCACCTCCAGGAGCACTTCCGCCTCGGAGGATGCAGCCCCGCTCTTGTCCTTCACCTCGCGCCGAATCAGCCGCCCCTTGGCCTTCTCCCAATCGAGTTCAAAATCCTTTACATAGTGTGATACCGTTGGCGCCCACTGCCTCACCACCGTGTACACGAATCCATCTCGCGCCAGCGTGGAATTGTTCCGCTCTTGAATCCTATTCGCAGCCGCCACATCCAATTGCACCCCAAGGGCTTTCTCGCGATCTAGTATAGCCGTGGCTTCAACGTCTTCGCGAATGGCCCGCAATGCCACAAAAGCAACATGCTCAGGACCGGCGTGTTGATCCAAGGTAAGCCCGTAATGGCTCACCGTCTTCACTTTCACGGTCGGAATTTTTTCACCAATCACTCGAATGTCGCGACTGCAACTGCAGCCCATCGCTAGCGCGCCGACGAAAACAAGGCGGGGGTCAAAAAAGATCTTGGACGCGACCTTTCTGTTCGCTTTCGCGAAACTAATGTTCGGACGCAAGTTTTCCTTCATGTCTCGCAGTCTACCCGCACCCTTCACCCTCCGCCAACTTCGAATGAACCTCGCCTTGCCCCCCCAAAAAAGCGGCCCCGCCGGGGAAGTACCCGAACGGGGCCACAGGGGTTTTCCGAGTGTTCAAATCACCGCGAAGTCAATGTTCCTCGTCCACCTCGCGGTGCGACTTTTTACTCAACCAACTGGATCGAGGTTACGTTTTCCGTCGGGTCAATTCCGACCGTGCTGAGATCAAGGAACAAGGAGTAGGTTCCCGCCGTCGTAGCGCCCAACGCGGTGGGGAAGAACTCGAAAATGTCCTGACTCGTGCCCGAAACTCCGGTCACGCTGAAGGCCCCAAGCGTGGACAGAAGAATCGTTCCGCTCGAGGTCAGGTCGGCCGCATCGATATCCTCGCTGGCCGCCGTGGACAACCCCACGTCGCTGCCGTCGAAGTACATCACGAAACTGCCCGCGGTATTCGTTCCATAGCTCGTCGCATTGAACTGGAACAGGTCTTCGTCCTGTCCGCTGGCGCCGGTACCGCCAAACGGCCCAGTCGTGGAGATGACCAGGAACCCTGTCGAGGTAAGTCCGATCGCATCGACATCCTCATCACTGAGTGTCAACCCCACGTCACTGCCGTCAAACAACATGGCAAACGCGCCCGCCGTGGTTGACCCAAGCGAAGTCGGAGTGAACTGCAAAATGTCCGAATCGTCCATCGCTACGCCACCAACCGTGCCGGCCGCCGTAAACGAAAGAAGAATCCTACCGTCCGACAACAATTGAACGGCGTCAATGATAAACGCGCTCGCTCCCACGTCGCTGCCGTCGAAAATCAAAGACCACGTTCCCGTACCCAAATCGTACGCGACGATGTCTTCATTCTCGACCGTGCCAACGCCCGGCACCGTGGCCGTATCCGCAAAGGTCATCCACAACGCGCCGCTACCACTGCTGCACGTGTCCGTCGACTCGTTGCAAGTCTGGCCCGGACACGGATCCGAACCCGCTTGGCATCCCAGGGTGACATTGCAGGTCTCCGCTCCGTTGCAGAACAGGCCGTCATTGCAAGCCGCGTTGTTGGCGGTGTGCGTGCAAGAATCCGTTGACTCATTGCATGCATCTGTTGTGCACGCGACACCATCATCGCAATTCGGCGCCGTTCCCGCTTGACACGAACCACTCACGCACGTTTCCGCTCCGTTGCAGAACAGACCATCGTCGCATTGCGGATTGGTTGTGCATCCCGCGCCGCACGGGCCCGTACCCACTGGCGAAAGAACAACCGCCCAGTTGTTAAACGTGCCCGTGTCGGACGTGGCGCTGTCCGAAGCGCGA
This sequence comes from Planctomycetota bacterium, assembly GCA_038043045.1. GTDB lineage: Bacteria > Planctomycetota > Phycisphaerae > UBA1845 > UBA1845 > JBBTCX01. The sequence continues at coordinate 6,044 of JBBTCX010000089.1, forward strand.
AGGGTCCACGCCCCCGATGAATTTTGCCCATCGAACGCCGAAAGGGCATTGTTCGGTAAATAGTTCGGCGGCGAGGTCAGGTTGTTGACGCATTGCGATTCAATAGCCCCGGTTCCTTCATCATCCAGAATATTGTTGCTGTAATTGTCCGCGCTGCATCCGAAACCCGTTCCCGTATATCCGGGCCGATCCACAATTGTCACCGTCGTCGTCCCGTGCTGCAACGTGATAATCAGATCGCCTACCCAGGTGTGCGTGACATTCGTACGAACGTTCACATCGCCGAGCGTGTACGAGTCCGTCACATTGATGGTATGCGCGGCCGGGTTGCCCGTTCCGCCGCCGTCGGGAATCGCCAGGCTTGCTGTGCCAGAATACGTCGTCGGCGCACCGGGTGTTCCGTTGCAGTTCGTCCCGTCGCCCAGATACGTTCCACCGGAAGTGCCACAGTTAGCCTGGGTTTGAATCGAGCAGGATTGCCCGACGCAGCATCCGCCCGTCGGCGTCACCGGTGCACAATTCCACGCCGTCAACACGGATTCCGACCAGCAATGCATGCGACCGAATTGTTGTGAACTGAACTCCGTATAACAAGAATCCGGCGCATACCCCATGTAGTTCTGCGGATCGGTCACACCCCAGGCCGTGGCGCTGCATGAATCGGTGCCGCCAGGACCGGCGCAGTTAAAATTCGTCGGCGTCGGATCGGTATCCAAGGCAAAATCGCCCGTGGTGTCGCCGTTGAGATGGTCCGCACGCTCATAACAAGCTGAACACGCCGTGACTTCCGACACGCCGTGATGCGTGTGCCACAGACCGACACAGTGTCCCACCTCGTGCGTCAGCGTCTTCTGTCCGGCGCCAAACCAATTGTCATCGATAATCAAACCGCCTTGCGTTCCCAGCGAGGCCGGATCCCACGGAAACGTCCCCACGCCCAAGTAGCCCGCTTGAATGTTGACCACATAGACGTTTAATTGCGTGCCCGGGCTATCCGCATACGCGGTCTTCATCGCGGATTCTTCCGCGTCCGCGAACTGACGATACGTTGTGTTGTTGATAAACTCCGTCGTGTAACAAAACTGAATCTTTGAAGGTGCGAAATCGGCGTTCAACTGCACCATTTGGGCATCGACCGAAGCCTGCGTCGCCGCCGGACTAGTGCCGTCACTATTGGCGAACACATTATAATGAATCCGCATCGTCCGCACCGGTGTTGATCCTGTCGGAATAAAGGTATTTCGTACCGATGGCGTGTCGCACGTTCCCTCGGTCGGACAACCTGGTCCGGCCACCGAACCGATTCCCTTCGCATCCCAAGCGGTTTGCGTTTGGCACCATTCGACAAACGACCGACCCTTGCCCTGGAGGCCGGCTTCAACGATGTCGACCTTGAGATCGGCCTCATCCATCCCGGACTTCCCAAAGTCGATCGGAGTGGCTTCAACCCCCACCTGGGCCGAAGTCATGTTTAGACCAAAGACCAAGGCGACTCCGACCGCCGCGATGATTCCCATCCTCTTTCGATTGAACCCAAAACCCACTTGTCGATCAGCTACTTTCAAAGCACATTCCTCCACGTGAACCGTTTCAAACGAGTCCCACTTATTAGGACTCCTCCTCAAACAACGGCGCCGTTTTCACGCGCGCCCCGCTAGCTCCCTAAAGCAATGACCTATCAGGCATCAAAAACTTTTCTGGCATGACGGGCAACCAACCATCGAAGAGCTCCTTGGACCAACCCACAGCGCCCGGGTAGAAATGCACTCTATTGCAAAGGGCCTTTCCACTATGCCACGCCATGCCAGCTACGCATCTGAGCGAATGAGTTTACTGAGACCGTTTCAACAGCACAAGAAAAAAAAAGAAACCCTTGCCTGGTGCATTCGCACAAAAAAGCCGAACGAAGACAAGAATCCCTTTTTTTCCAAAAAACATGAGGCCCCGCATAGGTAAATCCCACGCGAGGCCTCGATACTTAACGAGGGTCGTCAACAAGCTGCGTTGCGGGCTCATTGACCGCATCTCCGCTGGGCTTCCCTTATTCCAAAATCTCCAGGGCCACGACGTTTGCCCCAAGCGCGATCCCTGCCGTGTCGAGATTCAGGAACATGGAGAACGTTCCCGATGTCGTCGATCCGAATGTCGTCGAATTGAATCGGAAAATGTTCTGGTTGCTGCCCGTCAGGCCGGGGACTGCGAAATTCCCCGTTGTGGACAACAGCAACGCGCCCGACGCCATGAACCCGGCGGCGTCGACATTTTCCGCCAGCACCGCCGACAGGCCGACGTCACTTCCATCGAACAGCATCGTGTAGCTGCCCGACGTGGCCGATCCCAGGCTGGTCGGCGTGAAAACGATCAAGTCTGCGCCGTTACCGGACAGGCCCGCCACACTGAACGATCCCAAAGTGGACAACACCAATTGCCCGGCCGCGTTCATTCCGATTCCGTCAACGTCTTCGGCAACGGCGGTCAGACCCACGTCGCTGCCGTCGAAATAGAACACAAAAGATCCCGCAGTCGTCGCGCCGAGCGAGCTTGGAATAAAACGAACGATATCCGAATCGTCAATGGTGGTGGCGGTGGGCCCTCCGGTCAACCCCGAGATCGTTCCGGGATCAGCGAAGGTCAGCAATATCGAGCCGTCGGCCAGCACGGTAAACCCGTCGATCGCCAGTGCGGTCAGACCCACATCGCTACCGTCGACCATCAACGACCAAGTTCCGGATCCCTGGTTGTACGACACGATGTCTTCATTTTCAACGATGCCAAGTCCGGGCACTGTCGTGGCGGCAGCGAAAGTCATCCAAACTTCCGGCCCCACGATGCACGAATCGGTGGCTTCATCGCATGCGCCTTGCGCACACGGGTCCGTACCCGGCTGACACCCCAGAACCACGTTGCACGTTTCCTCGCCGTTGCAGAACAACCCGTCATTGCAAACGGCATCGTCCGGCGTGTTGTCGCAGCCCGCGAACGCCTCATTGCACGTGTCCACGGTGCAGACGACGCCGTCGTCGCAGTCCACCGGAACTCCCGGTTGACAATCCAACACGGCGTCACAGATTTCCGCGCCGTCACAGAAGACTCCGTTGTCGCAGACGGTGTCGTCCGGCGAATAATCGCACGCCAGGGTTGCCTCGTTGCACGAATCCGTAGTGCACGTCACGCCGTCGTTGCAATCCACTGGTATTCCAACCTGGCAATCGAGTACGGGGTCGCAGGTTTCCTGACCGTCACAGAACAACCCGTTGTCGCAGGATGCGTCGTCCGGAACGTGCTCGCAAGACGCGGTTGCGTCGATGCATGCGTCGATCGTACAGACCAGCCCGTCTTCGCAGTTGACCGGAGTGCCGAATTGACAATCCAACAGCGCATGACAGGTTTCGACTCCGTCGCAGAAGAGTCCGTTGTCACAGACCGTGTGGTCCGGGACGTGTTGGCAGAAATTGGTGACCGTATTGCACGTATCCACCGTGCACGTTACAAAGTCGTCGCAATCCGCATCGCTCAGACATCCGCCACACGAGTCCGTTGCCTCATCGCAAGGCAATCCAGCGCAGGGGTCATACCAGAATTGGCATCCCAGGCAGTAGTCACAATACTCGAAACCGTTACAGAACAGACCGTCATCGCAAGCCAGGTCATCTCCGACGATATTGCAGAACCCGCTGGCCACGTCGCAAGTGTCCTGCGTGCAGGCAATCCCGTCATTGCAATCGGCATCCACGGTACAGTATAGGCACGAATCGGTGGCTTCATCGCACGGCTGGCCGAAACAGGGTGTGCCGCAGTAACCCGGCTGGCAGCCGAGCAGGAAGTCACACCACTCAATCCCGTCGCAAAACACCCCGTTGTCACAAGCGGCATCGTTGGGAACGTGATCACAGCCGGCGAGAGTTTCGTCGCACTGATCGATGGTGCACGCCACGCCGTCGTCGGGACAGACGAGGGGCGTACCGCCCTGACACCCTAGTGTGGGATCACAGGTTTCGGCTCCATCGCACACCAAGCCGTTGTCGCAAAGAGAATTGTTGGGAGTGTGCGTGCAAGTTCCCGATGGTTCATTGCAGGCGTCCGCGGTGCACGCCACCCCATCGTTGCAATCCACCGGTGTGCCCGCCTGACATGCCCCCGAAATCCCGCAAATCTCGGCTCCATTGCAGGCCAATCCGTCATTACAGTCGGCGTCAGTCGCGCAAGGCAGCACCATCAGATTCACCGAAACATCTAGGGGACCCACTGCGTCCCCGCTCGTGAATCGGATCAGCGCCGAGTGCGTGGATCCCTGGGCAAGTCCCGCAGCGTTCGCCGTCACGTCAATGAGGACGGATTGCCCGGGAAAAAGCGTGCCCGAAATGGGAGTCAACGACAGCCACGGCGCGGGGTCCGCCATTAGCAGCGCGCGATGCGCATTCAAACGACCACCGGTCACGCACCGACCTGCCATGGCCGGGATCGGATCCACACTGCCCAAGAGGACCTGTTTGAGTTCCAGGGGCGGCATCGAGGTGCGCAGACTGAGGACCAAGGCCGCCACGCCGCTAACGTGCGGAGTGGCCATGGAAGTTCCGCTCAGGAATTGGTAAGTATTGCCGGGGCGTGCGCTGTAAACGTTGACGCCCGGGGCGGCCAAATCGACCGAGACCGCGCCATAGTTAGTGAAATACGCACGCAAGTCACTGTGGTCGGTAGCGGCTACAGATACAATCGTCGGCGAGTCATACGCCGCCGGGTACATGGGGCTGATGTCGGCGTTCAATCCACTATTTCCCGCCGCGGCGATGAAAAGCTGTCCGGCAGCACCGGCCGCTTCGATAGCGCTCTTGAGTGCGATGCTATAACCTCCTCCCCCCCACGAATTGCTGGTCAGATGCACTCCCTTGACCCGAGAGTAGTCGATCGCTGAAACCGCATCAGCCAAATACCCACTGCCCCCGGAGTTGAGAAACTTCAAAGCCATCAACCGCACGTTCCAGTTGACGCCGGCGACTCCGGCGCCGTTATTCCCGATCCCGCCGATCGTCCCAGAGCAATGCGTTCCGTGATAATGATCGTCAAACGGA
>JBBTCX010000090.1:0-5613 GCA_038043045.1 Planctomycetota bacterium
CGGAAAGCTGCCGCCATTACCCGACCCCGTGGTTGCAAGCGGCTGAAGAGTTACAGTTGCTCAATTCTTGCCGCGGTTGCGGAGTGTACTGAGAGGACGCGATTGTCGGCGACGAATGAGATCGTGCGCACGTTTCCAGGATGCACTTGTATGGAGGCAATACGACACCTCTTGGCGATATCCCACACCTCGACTGTTCCATCATTGGCACCTAGGGCAATCCGCCCGCTGTCAGATGAAAATGTAACTTTCGAAAGATCGGTAGCCGAGCTGCGCATCGTCAGCACATTCTCTCCAGAAACCGCATCGATGACGTGAGCGATGCCTACATGACGAATACTCATAAGGTCCAGGCGGACCGAGTTGTCGGGATCCTTGGAGTCAAATCTACGTCGAAAGTCTTTGGGGTCCAGCCATTCCGGATACTCCTCAAGTCGGCCGACGACAGCCACTAAGGAGCCATCAGGAGAGACTGAAATGCTTTCATGATTCTCATTTTCCAAAGCTGCGAAAAGAGAAATATCGGAAGTGCCGAGCGCAACCCGGGGGGGCGCAGCGATCGCACCCACGGTGTGGCGTGACAGCTTTTTCTGTGCTTGCGCCACCTCTCCAAACAGGATGACAGAGGGCGCAGTGCGAGCGCGCGCTGAGACGATCCGTCATCGTTGAATAGAAAATGGGTTTGGGCTCTCAAGCTCCCGTCCCACCAGCAATTGTTCCAAAGGCATTGAAACAGTCGCGTGGCTGATCGATTCACGAAGGCGAAGTCACGATGGATCGCTTCCCGTAGAACCGCGCACCGTGTTCGCACCGGATGAGCGATCGGTAGCACGTCGGTTATTTCCGCGAGGCTTTTTGTCAACTCTAACTTGTAGTCTCGCTCAGCGATCTGCTCAAGGAACGTCGGGGAGAGGATGACGCGTTCAAGTTGGGCATAGCGCGAGCTACGCAGTAGGTGGCGGATGGCATGCTTCAACTCGTAATCCGAAAAACGACTCAATCGTGTTGTATCCATGCTTTGGCTCCACTTTGCGACAGGATCGCGACCTCATGCCAAACATCCAAGGGCAACTCTCCGCAGTGAACCAGTGGCCACATGAGGCTGGCCCAGCAAGATCCAACCATAAGTCGAAAGGCCGGCTTCAGCGGCTCGATCTTCGCCGAAAACCACTCGAAATTCAGTAGGTACTTGTGCGGCAGTCGAAACGAACCCCTCCCACGCAAATGTTCCGCAATATGCCGGACCTCGAATTGGCTCAGAAAGAGAAACTTGTTACCCATGCAGTGAACGGCGTTGTAAAATGCAGAAAATGTCCACGTCCGGAGAGCTCGTGGCGATTCAGGCTAGCTAGGCCGGCGTTTTCCTCGTGTCGGGAGCGCACGCGCAGCCTTAGCGAGTATCGATTTGGCAATCATGTCGTTGTATCGCCCTAACCCAGGATCGACCTCCTCCTGCAGGAACTCTTGAAAGGCCAGGTGATAGACACGGTAACGCCGTTCTCGTCCGACGCGCTCCTCGTCAAGAAATTGTCGCCATTCCGCAATGGCGTTGCGCACCCGAACGAGTGGCACGCCGGTCCATTCAGCTACTTGCTGAGCCGATACCGCTTCCTTTATGGCACCCAAAATACATACGACCGGTTCAAACGCTGCCTCAAACTGATCCTCATCCATTCCTCGCATATGCTCCCAATGAGACCGGTAGTAGTCGCGTAGCCCTTGCGGCAGCTCGTCGGGTTTCGTTGCGTCGAAATCGCCGCGCGCGATGGCGGGAAGGACATGGTGAATGTACATAAAGTTGCCCGCACTTTTGCGAAGCATCACGTCGACGAACGCTGCCTTGGTCATCTCCTTCTTGCGGAGCCAAACGCGAATTGAGTTAGACGAGGATTGATTGGTCACGTATGCCCGCACGTCCGCTCGGTTCTCGTTGCTTTCGGGCAGCAGGTCGAAAACCTGGACCTGTTGAGCCTGCACTCCGAGCCTTTCAAGTGGCCGGGTCGTAACCACAAAGAACACATTGCTCGGAAGAGCGGGCGGAAGGAACAAGGTATTGGACCGTTTGTCATTGGCCGTCGCAACTTCATCCAATGCGTCCACGACGATCACAAGAGGGTTTTTCCTCGAGCATTGTGTCGCAGCGCACGATAGAACTTCGTTTAAGAAGGAACCGTTTTCCTCAAAGCCGTTTGGAAACTCGGTCCATGGAAGTTTGAATTTCCGAATCAACCGGGCGCATATGTTGGCCAAAAACTGGGGAAGGGTGTTGATGCCCTGCAAGGCGATGTTGAAGTGATGAATATCAAGTCTCTCGTCCCGAACCAGCTTCGCCGCAAGCGATGATTTCCCGATGCCGGGTTCGCCGCGGACGACAAAGTACCCGGATGTCAGCTTCGGGTTCTCAATGAAGCGTCGGATTTCCCTGAAGATAAGATTTCGGCCTTCGAACCCGCGAATGCGATCATCGATGAATGCATCGAACGATCGAATGTGCGCTTGAAGCTCGTCTTCCGGCGGATCCGCTGGCACGACTACTATAGACTCGTCTTCGAGGATCTCCTCGATCTCGACGTCTAGGGCTCTCGCAATCACGCCCGCTGTCCGCTCCGCGCGAGGAGATGAACCGTTCGGCGCAGCCAGAATTCCGTAAACAATGTCTTTGTGCAAACCAGCACGATTGATGAGGTCCGCCCCGTTCATGTCCTTCGTTGCGAGGATTCGTTTAATTTTCCGGCCTGAAACCCGCAACATGCCGAAACTCCGCGAAAGTCACCGACAACCAAGCCTACTTTCTATGACGAATCAACTCCACGTCATTGGCTAACGTGAAGCAGTAAGAATGACGTCGTTCGTGGATCAGCCCCTGGCCAGGGCAAAGGTAATCCAGAAGAACGAAGGAGAACATCACAATGAGCATGATAACGGAAATCGACATCCCACCCAAGCCCCCGAAGGTAGGGCGAATAGGGGCTGGTGACGACTGCCCGGAGCAGCCGTTCCGTTTCGCCGACTTGGTCAAGGCCGCGTATCCGCACTTCGTGGCGACGGATATTTCGGAGAAACGTGGGGTCGCGCGGGGTTTCGTGCCCCTCGGAGAATTCGTTGTTCAGGCCGTATTTTCGATCGACTGGGACGAGGCGGTCGCCCGTCTCGAGGTTCGATTCGGCGTGAAGCAGGAACGTATCGTTGAGTTCCGACGGGTCGAACGCAGCATCAACCCAAGACCTCGGCTGGTGACGGCATGGTGGGACGACGAAGATCGGCTTGCACATGTTCGGGCGGCATCGGCGGGTGGCGATCAGCCGAAAGTGGTCCGAGCTGTGGCCTTCAACTTCCAGCGTACGTTGAACGCCCCCGACATTATGGAATTCCTTTCTTCCGACGACGCTGGGACGGGAGGTGAAGCATGAACCAGAGACGGTCCAAACCACCTTCGAGCGCGGCAATCGTTCGTGAAAACCTGGGCACCGAACTTGCGCTGCCTCCTTGTTCGGGCCTCGCAGCCGGCCCAGGGCATTATCCACCGAGTCGCGTCGATCCGGAACTCGTCGCTGACTTTCCTTACCGACGGCCGCAGTTGGCTTCATTCACTAACGGGCGCCTCGGGACGCGCTCCTTTGAGGAAGCCCGTGAGTTGTTCCACCGTTGTGTCTACGCTTGGCTTTTGCCTTTAGACACGTACCGATGGAGCATTGATGGGCATGTTGGGACGACTGTGGTTTCCGCTGAAGTTCCGCGAGCATCGCGCCGATTCGGGCTCCTTCTGCACACTCGGGCTACGAAAAAGCTCACCATGAGGGCCCTTGAAAAGATTGAAGGCATTAGTGCAATGAGCAACGAAGTCTTTCATGCTCGTGCCGCGAGGTTCAATGCGCTTTTCGGAAAGTTGCCCGTGGAGCTTCGGCCGTTTCGGTTCTACGAATTCGACGATCACAATGGATGCCACGAGCCTACTTACCAGATGCGCCCAAACCGGCCCTACATCATCGTCGTCGGGCCAGCCGATGACACGCCGGCGGATGAGGTTGATTGGCAGTATTTCCTCACGTCGCCGGAAGGCATCGATCGGCAACTGCTGAAGTAGGCTCTGGACGCAAATACGGAAAGATCGGGGGCACGAATGGGCCGGGCTTCACCACCCGGCTCTTTTTTTCTTTCCCGGCTAATCGTCGTCGTCATCCACGTCATAATCCGACTCGCCTTCGTCATCCGTCTTCCGACTCCGCGCGATCCCCCACAGGGTGACCAGGATCATCGCTATGGCGGCGAGGTCAAATCGGCTCGGGTCGTGGCCTCCGATGATCGGCAGGCTTTCCAGAATCGAGAATCCTCGCTGACCCTGCCGCATCCAATTGGCCACCGCGGCAAGAAGCAGAATAACGAGAACAACTTTGAACAATCTCATGGCCACAACTCCGTTAAGAAAGTCAGGACCGGCTCATAAGCAATTCGATCCTGCACGTTGACGAGGCTCGGCGCCGCTTCCACGCGCTTGCGGAGTGCGCGCAACTCACCCTTTTGCGATGCCACAACGGTGACACGTGCGATGCGCTCCGACGCGTGTAGCAAGGCTGCTTCAAGGTGGCCAATCAGATTCTCCGAGCATTCCGAGACGACTTCAAAAACTTCCCATGTTCCGTTAACGAGCGCCGCCGCGTCGGCCGGGTGGGTTGTTCCCGGAACGATCCACTCAATAACGCATCGGTCGTGCTTCCGGCGCTGGCTCACCATCCGAATCCATGCCATGTAATGGCGGTGTGCGACTCCGCCCCGGCCGCCGATTTCGATCGGCGGCTTGCCCAAGAGAGTCCACGCCGCAGCGGTCAGCATCAGGAGGAGCACATTGCGGCTTCCGAGCCGGACTTCCTCAAACTCAGCGTATTCACGATCTTCGATTTCCTTGCGAATCTCGATTTGCGCCTGAGGGGTGGGGACTTGGTCAAGCTCAAAGAGCCTTGCCACCGGCCAATAGGGATGGATCGATGCCTGCAACAGGAGACCCCGTGCTTCGGCGCTCAAGCCGTTGATTTCCGCTGCTGCGCGTCGGGTTTGTTCCTTCCGTTGTTGTTTCGCGGTTCCCCGCAGAGCCTCCAAGAGATTGGGCATCTCGTCCAGCCGTTTGGACGGCACATGGACATTCGTGTCGAAGTTGGGTGTGATGCCGCGGTCCGGCGCGACGTCGTGGATCTGCGCGAGCATCGTATGCGGCCATTGCGGTGTTCGGAACAGGCATTGCCCCGGCGAAAGGTGCTGGAGCATCGCCTCGCCGCCCGGCGGCAGCAGAAGAGTTTCGGCCGCCATGTCTACGCATTTCCCCTCCGTGAGTGAAAAGATCAGTTTGTAACGCGCGCTGTTGAGTACATGTCGACTGACCGGATTGAGCGCCCCCACGGCCACAAAGATGCCGATGCCGAACTCTCTGCCCTGCCTGGTACACCGGGAGGTGGGGTACAAGGTCGGTTCGAAAAAGCGCTCATTGGCCCAGGATACGTCGCCATCCGCTTCGTCGATGAAAAGAAGTACGTTCGTGTGATCCATCCGCTGGCCGCGCATGCTTCGCCTTATGTTTACCCACAACTTCTGGAGCCTTGCGGCGGACTTTGCCGACGATAG
>JBBTCX010000091.1:0-1611 GCA_038043045.1 Planctomycetota bacterium
GGGGATGAGGAAAACCGGAGAACTGCTCAAATTCAACTACAGTCGGGACAATTTCGGTCACGTACACAGTGCGATTTATTATTCAATGTAAACGAGGTGGCTGAAAGCACTTAACGAACATTGTTTGGAGGGAGCAGCCCTTTGGACTATTTCAGTTTAATATCGCGTGCGTCTTGTTGATTAATCTATAACACATGCTATACTCATGGGGTGCGGACGCTTTGAGTGAGTTTTGCGGCTTGAATCGATGCAGCGCATGGCCAGAGACACGACAATTTCTAGCCTTCCGTCCGACTTCTCTGCTCGGATCAGGCAGTTCCGGGCACGTCTCGGCTTTACCCAAGTTGAGCTTGCCGCGCACCTTGGTGTTTCTTACGCGACGGTGAACCGCTGGGAAAACGGTCAGACAAAGCCGTCGCCGCTGTCATGGCAACAAATCCTTCGCATGGGAGAGGGCGACTCCCCCGACCCTGTTGAAAAGGCGACTATGAAGCGCCCACTACTCGACTTTACCGCGTCACCCGATGTCGTTCGGGTGTTGGTAGAAGGTGAACGTCTGAGCTTTGGTCACACGTTCAACCCGGCATTCGCCACGGAGATTTCGCAAATCGATGCATTGCCCCACCAGCGGATCGCGGTCTACGAGCACATGCTCAAACGATTCCCCTTGCGCTTCATGCTTGCCGATGACGCCGGGGCGGGCAAGACAATTATGGCCGGCCTCTACGTTCGCGAGATGATAGCCCGCCGACTCATTAAGCGCGTCCTGATCGTTCCTCCCGCCGGTCTGATCGGAAATTGGTATAGCGAACTACTGACGCTTTTCAGTCTGCCGTTCCGGATCATTAGTGGTGCCGACGCAAAGACCACCAACCCCTTCATTGGCGATGACAGCGACTGTCTTATCGTGAGCGTTGACACGCTGGCCGGAAAAGCAATGTTCCCACGTCTGAAAGAGTCGGGCGTCATACCGTATGACCTGGTGATTTTTGATGAAGCACACAAGCTCTCCGCGGACCGTGGGAATGACCTGCGGGTCCGGAAGACTGATCGCTACAAGTTAGCAGAGGCGCTCGCGGGTGTCGAAGGTGTGGATGAGGCATGGTCACTGCCGTGGGCGGCGCATCATCTGTTGCTCCTCACCGCGACTCCCCACCAGGGGAAGGACTACCCATACTACGCGTTATGGCGTCTGCTTGAGCCAGAAGTGCTATCTACGCTTGAGGCGTTCGAAGAGTATCCGCCCGAGCGCCGTGAGGTCCACTTCATTCGACGAACGAAGGAGGAGATGGTTCACATTAGCGGTAAGCCGCTTTACCCGACGCGGGTTTCCGACACGTTGGGGTACGATTTGACCCAAGGCCCGACCAGTGAGCAAACCCTCTACGATGAGACCACCGATTACATGCGGCATGTTTTCAACCGTGCCAAGATGCTGAACCGATCCGCAGCGCGCTTGGCTATGAGCGTCCTTCAACGCCGCCTGGCTAGTTCTACGTATGCCCTTCTCCGCTCTTTCGAGCGCCGAATCGATAAGCTCAGCGGTCTGATCCGGCAGGTGCAGGAGGGGAAGCTCACCGAAGAGCAGATCATCATTCTCCAGCGCCGCCT
>JBBTCX010000092.1:0-3905 GCA_038043045.1 Planctomycetota bacterium
ATATTGAGCGTCAAGGACACACTGTTGATCGTTGCACCGGCGGGGACGTTCCCGGCAATATCAAACTCGATCAAAGCTCGGCGCAACACGGAGCTGCCGGTTTTTCCGGCAAACATATAATACCCGACGCCGTTGCTGATCCCGCCCAACGGGTCTTCGTAAAGCGTGTTGTCTTTGGACGACGTAATGGTCACGGTGTCGGCAAGCAAAGCCCCGCACGAACAGCCCAAAAATACCAATAGCGGAATCACCTTGTCCAGTTTTAACATATCCCCCTCGCTTTCAAATCGTGCTCCCTAAATAACACCCCAAACGTAGCGTTCCTTGTACCATAATTGGCGTGTTTTGGTCAATAGGACGTCACCCATCTCGCTCCACCGTCAACTCACGGCGTGCCTTGCGGGCAAGGGCCAATAGACCTTGCGTTCCAGGAGGTTAACGCGCCGGCGCCGTTGAGAATGTCCATGGTGCGGGCGAGGTCCAAGGGATTGGTTTGGCCTGATCGATTGGCGTCGGTCTGATAGGGTTGAAGAACGAGATTGCCATTTAGGACATCGACCATCGCGAGGGCGTCGGATGGGTCGGTGGTGCCATTACCTGTCACATCGCCGGGGAGGTTGCCGAAGCAGGCGCGGGTGGAGCTGGCGGAATGTAGGAAGCAGGTCCAGGCGCCTGCTGGAATGAAGGAACCGGGGGTAAGTTGCAGTGTGGCGGCGACGCCGTTGGAGATGACGTTTGCAATCGTGGGAACGGGGGGGCCTGGAGGTGAAACGCTTACCGTGAAAGAAGAGGGGGTCAGGCCGGCGACCGCACAATCAAAAGCGAGCTCCACGCTGTTCAAACCGGCGGGACTAGAGCCGTCAGGATTTCCAGTTTGGCGAGCGTCGATGGCGCATTGGGCGGGGTTGGCGGAAAGAATTCCGCAACTGTCAACGGAAAGATTTCGAAGATCAATGATACCAGGCGCGCTGAGGAGAAACGACCCGGCGGGGCGATCGATTCCGCCTTGACCCTGGCGGACGAAGAGTGAGGCCGTTTGGCCGACAATGGCGGCGTTGGTGCTTTGGGTCGTGCTGCCGTCAGCAGTCAAGTTTTCTATTCGGATGCGAAGTACATAGTTGTCTCCGGCTGGCAGCGAGTCGCCCATTCGATAAATTCCAACGATTTGCTCGGTCGGAACCGGCGGAATCCCGCGCGGTACGGTGACCTTGGCGACGACACGAACGTCATCGGAAGCGAGAACCTGATCGCCGCGGATGAGGACGGTTCCGTGGAGGATCACGTCGGGTTCGGGGATCGCGGCGAAGGACCACGTGGCCGCCGAGGATACAAACGTTAGGATCAAGCGTGTTGCGTTCTTCATGGAGCACCTATTCTTGTGAAACCGAGAGCTTGGGTCTTGGGTCATGTCAACCTTTCTTAGTCCGCTTTTCGACTGTTGAGTCCTTCCGACCAAGGTCCGGCCTTGCTTTCGTTGGGATGCACCGTCAGGTTTTGGGTTTTGGGGTTTTCGGTCTTGTTCGGTCCGGTGTCAGCGCCTGGCACTGGTCCGACCCAAGGAATTGGAGCGGGAGTGCCGGTTCCAATTCCGAAGCCTTGCAGTCCTTTTTTCATGGCGTCCTCGCCGGTGGGCGTTGGAGCCTCGGGATGGTCTGTGACGACATGCTTGAGATGGCCGGCGCCGCCGAGGGCTTGCGCTCCTTCCGCAAAGCCAAGAATCTTCTCGCCTCTGCTGAGGTTGCCCCAGTGTTTCAAATGTCCGGCTCCGGCGCCGCCGCGAATGATGTGTTCGCCGGCTGAACCGGCTTCACCCCATTTCATGGCTGTTTTTTGGTCTTTTCCTGCGGCTGAGGCAGTCCAGAAACCCGCGTGGCCACCGGCGCTGGTGAAGGTCGTGATGGCTTCGGTTCCGGCTTTAATGTCTTTTAGCTGGGGTGAGTCTTTGGGCAAAGCCGTGCCGGCGGCGACTTCAATTCCACCGGCCACGACCATCCCCGTTCCAGCTATGATGGCACCCGCAACAACGAGTGATGCGCCGGCGGTCGCGGGAGCGGCGGCGATGGCGCCGACGATCAAGACAACTCCTCCGACGATTTTCCATGATCCGCCGAGAACCGTGTCCTTGTCGAATTGGCCGGTAGGGTCGACGCGACTTACTGGATTGTTCTTCGTATACGCATAGGGATTGAGCGACTGAGGATTGGTCAAGACGGATTCCAGCTTGTCGGACTGGAGGGCGTCGATGAAGGTGTCGGGTGAGAGGAAGCGGCCTGTGTAACCGACGAGATAGCGAGCTTCGAAATAGTGGAGACCTGTTTCCTCGTCGAGTTCCTTGTCGCCGAAGCGATAGTTGGGGTCGGTTGTCGGGGAGGCGTTCCATTCATATCTCGACGAACCGTAAGGGTAATAGGCCGACTCGGATTGAAGGTCGGCGGAAGAATTCGTCGTGACGTGGGTCGAACCCAGATGGTCGGCGTGATAGAAAAGGATGGAACCGGGTATGGTGGGCGAAGTCGGCCAATCAAACGGTTGGGTGGAATAGACCCAATACCCCAAACCGGGTTGGATAACGGATAGCGTGTTGATGTAGTTCGGCGCGGTGCCGTCGAATTGGCGCCAACCGATGCCATCTCCGGCGTAGGACCAGATTTTTATTGACGACCGAAAGGACTCTGAGAGGTCGGTTATGTTTAATGAAGCCAAGTCATTGGGACCTATCAGCACCCATTGATTGAAGGGGATGGGAAGGATTGGGTCGGGAGGAAAGCCCTCCATGACGAATTCAGCGGGTTCGGAAAGCTGCAGCCAATAACCGTGATTGGCCGACACCGTATGAAATGTATTGTCATTGGCGCCGGGACGGTATCTACTGTACGAGCCGTTCTCGTAGCTAAAGGCTGCCAAGAGTTTGTCGCCCAAGGGCGCGACGAATTCCTCGACGGACATGGTGACGGTTGGTCTGACGGAGAGGCTGACCAAGTTCCAGCCGGTCGATAAAGAAATTCGTTGGGTGATAAGGGAAGGAGCTGGAACTGCGCCTTCGACTTTCGCGATGCGCGTGCCGCCGGCAAAGACGTAGTTGATTAGTTGACCATTGCGGATTTCGCATTGGCGGTCGATGTACGAAGTCTGATCCTCGTCGACCCGTTTGATGACCCGGCGGTTGGCGTGGTCGTACAAATAACGGATGGAGAGTTCACTATCGTCGACGGAGCCCAGGCGATCCTTAAAGTCAAACAAGTGTTCGACGCCGTCGATGGCGGTCACGTTGCCGCTGGCGTCATAGTCGAATGCTTTTTGTTCCAGTCCATTGTCCGTTCCTGTTACCGCATGGGGTCCCGGAGCGTCACCAGGCAATCGACCGATGCGGCCAAAGCTCCCCATAAAACCACCGTTTTGGAGCATGCCCAAGTGGATTCCCGGGTCGGAAATGGTGGGGGCCGTGGCGGAGATCATGTTGCCGATGCTGTCGTATTGGTATTCGATCATGCCGTAGGATTGGCCATTGGCGCGGACCAGTCGATAGCAATCGTCGAAAGAATAGCCCGCCGTTTGATTGATCGGACTCAGGGGTGGAAGGGCTCGACGGTCCGTGACGCCGGTTACGTTGTCTTCTTGATCGTAGGTGTAAACAAAATCTTGCAGGGTCGCCGTTGGGGATTGGGTCATCAAGCCCACGAGGCGTTGACGCATATCGTAGGCAGACATGGTGTCGATGCCATTGGCGTATCGAATAAGCTCCCGTTGGCCGGAGGGGCCGTGTTGAATGTCGTCGATGAAGAATGGAACCCGCCGCAGCAGGCCTCGGCCATCGTAACTGTGTTGAACCAAGGTCCCATCGGGGTACGTCACTTGAAAGACTCTGCCGAGAGAATCCGCAAGGGCGGTCGTGGTGTAGTCGCGGT
>JBBTCX010000093.1:0-4318 GCA_038043045.1 Planctomycetota bacterium
CACAACAGCAAAGTGAAGCGGTTGGATTTGACAACCGGTCTGATCGAGAATCTGGCAGGCACCGGCGCTCGGAGTTTCGGCGGGGATGGCGGACCGGCCAATATGGCGATCCTGGATTTGCCGAGCAGCGTTGCTGTCGATTCGAGTTCCAACATCATCGTTTCCGATCAAGCGAATTATCGAATCCGATTGATCGACCCCGAGGGCACGATCATTACGATCTGTGGAGATGGGACGCCGGGATATATCGGCGATGGCGGTCCAGCGGAGATGGCGCAGTTGAATTCTCCCAAGGGTCAGTCGGCGCAACCGGCTGGTCGGATTGACCTAGATTCGACGGATCGGATTTACATCGCGGATACGGGAAACCACGTTATTCGGCGGATCGAGCGCGATGGCACAATCAACACGCTAGCCGGTAATGCCATTCTTGGTGCCGGGTATTCGGGGGATGGCGGGCCGGCGACGGCGGCGCAATTGAATACGCCGAGCGACATTGAAGTTGCACCTGACGGTTCGATTTATATCGCGGACACTTCAAACAATGTCATCCGCAAGGTGTCACCAGATGGCATCATCACAACGGTAGCGGGGACGGGTGAGCTTGGATATGGCGGCGACGGCGGACCGGCGGATGAGGCGAAGCTCAATCGTCCGTACGGCGTGGCGCTTTCTCCGCAAGGCGACCTCCTGATCGCGGACACACACAACCACCGCATTCGAAAGATTACTACGCAACTCCCGGAGGATTTCAATCCGAATGCCGGCGGCGGATTCGATGAAGCGACCATTGTTCCTTGCACCGATACGGTCGGAACCATCTGCACCTACGCTGGTACCGGTCAATTCGGGTTTAGCGGCGAAGGGGCCGATCGACTTCGCACCGTGATTTATTGGCCTTTCGATGTCGAGTTTACGCCGTTGGGCAGAACTTACTTGCTGGATTGGAACAACCATCGCGTGCGGCAGATTCGCAGCGACGGGACGATTCAAACGGTGGTTGGGACTGAAGACGTGGGGGATGGTCCGTTTGATCTAAGTGACTTCACGGCGCCGGGAGCGTTGGGCACCACGGTCAATATGAATCATCCGACCGATCTCTTCGAGCTTCCCGATGGGCAATTGGGGATCATAGCTTGGCACAATCACAAGATTCGCAAGTTTGATCCGGCGACGAATCTGGTCACGGTGATTTCGGGTCGGCAGGCGATGTTTGAAGGCGACGGCGGACCTGTGAAGGATGCCCGGTTCAATCAGCCGAGCCGCGCGGTGTTTGATTCGCAGGGAAATCTGTTTCTTGTGGACCAGCGGAATCAACGAATCCGTGTGATTCGTGATTTTGCGACGCAGCTTGGGGAAGGAACGATTTACACGGTTGTGGGCTCGGGGACAAAGGGATTCAACGGGGATGAATTGTCGCTGCTGGAGACGCAGCTTTCGTTCCCGGCGGGTGGAAATCCGGAGCCCGCGAGCGGGATTGCGATCGATGCCGCTGGCATCATCTACTTCTCAGATACTCAGAACAACCGGATTCGACGCGTGGAATTCTTTGACTCAGATTTCCTTACGGGAAAGGTCACGACCATCGCCGGAACCGGAACGGCGGGCAATACCGGAGACGGCGGTCTTGGAACGCTGGCCATGATTAGTTTCCCGCAAGATATAGAAATCGGTCCGGATGGCAACCTATACTTTGCGGACACGAACAACAGCCGCGTGCGGATGATTAACTTGAGCGATGGGACGATTTCCGCAGTCGCGGGTACCGGAGTCAAAGGGTATAGCGGCGACGGAGGTTCGGCCTTGACGGCGACGTTGAATCGGCCGTTCGGCATCGCGTTTGATGCTGCCGGAGATTTATACATCTCCGACACGTTTAACTCGCGCGTACGGAAGGTAAAGCGGTAAACCTAGAATGAGATTGATTCGAATACTCGTTGTTCCAGCGCTGTTGGTGGCCGCGTCGTGTGATCCGTCCATCAACGGCGATGGAGGCAATGGGATCGATCCGGTGTTTCCGGCGAACTACCGAACGAGTTTCACGGAGGTCCGCGACTGTCGATTCAGCATTGAGCATAGTGGATTCATGATCCGAGTGTTGGCCAATGAGGTCGCTCGGGAGGCGTATCTCAATGACGAGAATCCGCTTCCGCTGGGAAGTGTACTGCTCAAGGAGGAATATGAAGGCGTCGATTGCGCGGATGATGCCAGTTTGGTGCAGTGGCGTGTGATGCGCAAGGAATCGGCGGGGTTTGATTCTGATGACGGCGACTGGCAGTGGCAGCGCGTGCTCGCTGGTCGCGAGGTGGTCGAAGGCACGAAAGCGTCGTGCATCGGCTGTCATCGCGTGACGGAGTGCTTGCAACGCGACTACCAATGTACTCTGCCATGACATCACGTTTCTTCCTTGTGAAGTGCTCTTTTTACGTTTGGATGAGCGGATTGTCGATGTTTTTGAGTTGCACGTCGACGCCTAACGGACCTGCGGGCGTCGACCAAGCATGCCTTGAGTCCGGGGTCATTTGCACGACGGTTGGAACTGGGCTGAGTCAGTTTGACGGCGACGGAAAGTCCGCTCTGGACACATCGCTCTATCTTCCGTTGGATGTTTCGTTTGATGCGGCTGGTCGCACGTTGGTTTTGGACTGGAACAACTTTCGCGTTAGACGAATTGACGAAGATGGAACGATCGAAACCATTATCGGGACGGGATTTGAAGAGGCACCGGTCGATGGCGCTTTGGCAAGTGCCACGCCCTTGCACCATGCAAGTGACATCGAAACGGATTTTGCCGGCAATTTGTACGTTGCCGGCAACCATGCGGCCCTTGTTTTTCGAGTGGGGACAGATGATCGCGTCAGCATCGTGGCGGGTAACGGTGATTATGGGTATGACGGGGACGGCGGTCCGGCAAAAAGCGCGAAATTGGGCGCACCGTTCGGCGTTGTCCCAACGGAAGACGGCGGATTTTACTTTGCCGACGCGGAGTTACACGTCGTTCGCTTTGTAGCTGCAGGTGGAATCATTACCACGGTCGCGGGCGACGGGTCCCCCGGATATTCAGGGGACGGCGAACTTGGAACTTCCGCCAAGGTGAACGGTCCGACGCGCCTTCGGCTTGATGAAGAGGGCATTTTGTTTATCTGCGACACGAACAACCACGTCATTCGCCGAGTTGACCGCGAGGGGATGATCACGACATTCGCGGGTATGGGCGAACCTGGGATGGAAGGGGACGGCGGTCTCGCGACGGACGCCAAGCTCTACTCGCCGCACGACCTCCGTTTTTCTCCGGCTGGGGATTTGTACATTGCCGATTCGGGGAACAACGTCATTCGAAAGATTGATCGGTCGGGAATCATTACCACTGTGGTGGGAACGGGGGCTGCGGGTTTTGCGGGCGACCAAGAGTCGGCGGCAGTTTGTCTCTTGGACCGACCGTCCAGCGTGGTTTTCGACGCCGAAGGATCGATGTGGATTTCCGACACGTACAATCACCGTGTGCGGAAAGTGACGCATTTCCTACCGGGATCGTGATTCGCCGTCGTATTGAATTGAATCAGGTGCAGGATGGCCGAAGCGAGACGAAGCATGGCGCGCTTACGGCTGTTTCTGCTATTTGCCGTCGCGGCTTCCTGCCTTCTTTGGGTGACCAGCGGCCGAGAGATCTTCACCAAGTCCAGTCGGGCCGTCGAGACGGAAGTGGTGAATGAGTTGTTCGGTGACAGCTCCAGCGAGACGTGGCTCGTGCCCGGTCCATTCTTCGGGTACTATGTCGGGTTCGATGTCGTCACGGCCACGGTCGTATTGTCCTTGGTGGTGTTGGCCGTGATGGAAGTGAAGAATAGGATTCGATCCGGAAACCGTATCGACGTCGGACAGGAACACACACGATGCACAGATTCCCAACAACAACATCCGGTCGCACGATGAACTGCCGGGTTGTTTCGGTCTTGATATCAGCGGCGCTCGGGTTGAGCAACGCGGTTGCTGGACAGTCTTCCACGTCGCTGGAGACTAAAGCCGCCGGACCGAAGACCTTTTACGCCGATGATCGCGCCGGCAACAATCAAGTGACGGTATTTAGCGAGTCGAACTTGGAGGATTTCACGGGGGTCTGCAACCGCGTGGCCGGCCAATGTTCGTTTGATCCCCAAAAGGTAGAGTCCTTTTCGGGTCGGTTTTCAGTTCGAATCGAGGACCTTAAAACCGGCATGGATTTGCGCGATCAACACATGGTTGGGCCTGATTGGTTGGATGCGGCGCACTTTCCCGAAGTCGTCGTACAGATTGATACCGTCGATGAGGTCAAGAAAAC
>JBBTCX010000094.1:0-1019 GCA_038043045.1 Planctomycetota bacterium
ACCAACAGCGGACTGAAACTGCTCGCCCATGAATTGACGCATGTGTTGCAGCAGAAATCTCCGCCGTCTGTCCAACGGCTGGTTGATGTATCGCCAAGCGCAGCAGTCAACGACATTCTCGGTCAGTTCAAGTTCCTATGTCCGGCGGAAAAGTTTTCCGCCAACGCTTCGTCGATCGTCTCGGATTGCAAGAGCAGCAGCACACAGAGCTGCGATTGCCTTTGCGATGTAACGAACGATCCGGCGCGGCGCTACTCGATCGATGTTCATAACGTGAGCGCGGCAGACACCTCGACAGCACTCCACGACGGGACAACTCGCATCGTGCCGATGCCCTCGGTTGGGCCGCACACCATCCCCGGCACCGATCCAACCATTAGCATGCCCTCGACCACAGGATCGGCACTGGCCTTCGGAGTGTTCGATCCATCAGGTCAGCCCATCCTCGCGGACAATTGGCGAATCCTCGGACACGAGCTTTGTGGACACGCTCGGCTGAACCAGACGTACACCGGAAGCAAAGGAAATCGACCCGCCCACGATGCCACGAGCTCGACGGAGAACGACATAGCGGCGGAGCACGGTGGTTCAGCGAGAGGCCACTTCGGTGACACGCGCCAAGGTGAGTCCTTTCACAGCTTGCCGGCCTCCAACACTGAGCTGGCATTCGCACTGGTAGACGGATGGCACTATGAGATCATTTGATCTTCCAAGGTCTTTCGCATACCGGGGAACGTGAAAAGTTCGAGGGGGATGAGGTGGTGAGGTTCATCAGAAGAACTAGCAATGTTTCGCTCCACCCTTTGGAGAACTTCAAGGGCTGTAACATATTTCAGAGGTGAACACAATGGCATTGGTTGCAAGTAAATCGGCCCCCGTTCCCGCTTCCGCGCAAAAGCCGGTTGCCCATTCCGCCGCCTCGAAACGCGCCCCATCCCCGTTCGTGAGCAATCAGGCGCTCTTACGACTGCAACGCAAATGCGCTTGTGGCGGTAAAGGCGATTGTCCACAGTGTAGTT
>JBBTCX010000095.1:0-17460 GCA_038043045.1 Planctomycetota bacterium
TTCCCGCTATCAAAAACGCCGATCGACCCCGCGAACCCCTTGGCAAATCGCCAATGGCCCTTCACGCCAAAAACGAACTTAACTCATTATCCACAAACGACTTACTAGCAAAAGAAGCTTTGACAAAAAGCCTTTTTATTTCATACGAATCCATCTGTAAGTTACACTTTAACCTCCCGCCCGGCCCAGGTTGCCCAGCATAACAAGGGTGGCGGCGGGGTCGGGCCGCGCGGGTTCCCGGCAAACCCGGATTGCATTCCACCCGTGGCGCAGACTTGTTTTGGCATGCACTCTTTCTCATTGCTTCTTGCGCCGTGCACCCATGGCAACACCCCAAGCTCCGCTGAACCGGAGGAGGTTCATGATTATTCCGCTCAAATCGATGGGTCACGCCGACTCGTAAGCCTTCTTCAACCAACCGGCCAGTTCTTTATCCACTTCGTTTACACTGGACACCCGAACACGGTGACTCACCATGGCATTAAAACTTCCCGAGGCTTCAAGTCGGTCGGTGGGAGGTACCCCTTTCAGATTGATGCCCACGTCCACGCGAGTCGCGGTCGTCGGCTGGATGAGGCCAAACTGCTTGCTGCGACGAAGGCTGACGTAGGCTTTTTTGGGCGATACTTCCACATCAGCGCCGAATTGGGTGATCGCGCCGATCAAGGCTTCATAGATCGGTCGCAAATCAGCTTTGGGTCCGGCGTACTGTGCGGCGACGAGGTCATCGCCGGATGCCGAATCCGCCTCTGGCTGCAGAGCCTTTTGAGCGATGAGGTTTGCGTAGCCGTGACCGACGCCGTGTTCGGCTTTGAGGTGGTCGACGAGTTGTTTGTGTTTGTCCAGTTTGGTCGCGGCGGCCAATTTGAGCCACTGGTCCAAGGTTTTTCCGGTCTTTTCCTTGAGATTCTCGATCATCGAAGCGAGCATTTCCTCCGGCGATTTTGCCATTTCTTTCTCCTTGACCGCTCGTTGGCACTCGCGGTTCAAATGAACACTTTGTCAATCAACGCGCTACGAATAGGGCCAATTCTCCGTCCGACACATTTTCGGGGATGTGGGTTCCAAGACTTTGAAGAGAACGTACAGCATTCGGATACCGAGCGAAGGCTTGCCGGTTTCCACAATCGCTTTCAGAGTGTTGACGATCATGGTGCCACCTTGTTTCATCTGCTTCGTCGTCTTGGTGCCGGTCGACATGTCCTCGCAGGTCAAGGTGAATTCGACGCCGTCCTTCACTTCCTTGAGTTCGTAGATGACTTTGCACGGTGGATCGTCGAGGTGCGTGAATCGAAAGGTGTGCGAGTATCGATGCGGCGGGTCGAAATCGATGACGTCACCGACCACGGAGGTGTATTTGCCGTTCTTGGTGCGCATTCGAATCGGCGCGCCAGGTTTCAGTCCGGGCGTGTGAAGTTGGGCGTTGAACATGCAGCCTTGCGGCTCGTTGGTTTTGGTGATTTCACGCCACACGTCCTGGATTTTTCCTTTAATGAGGACCTTGAAAACCGCTCGTTCAGTTCCGGCCATGAGGTTTATCCTTTGTTTCGACCTTGTATTTGATCCGGGCCACTCGACTGGCCCAATACGCACTGAATTCCGTGGTCCATCGATCGTGGATCATCTGAATGGGCACCGTGTTGACGAGAAGACTCCGCACTCGCCCCTTTTTTTCCGAGTGGATGAGCTTGGCCCGTTCAAGGACGCGAAGATTTTTCATCACGGCGATGCGACTCACGCGGAAATGGGCGCAAACGTCGTGGATCGAACATCCGGGTTGTTGTTTGATGATATCGAGCATGCGTCTCCTGTCCCTGTGGGCAAGAGCCTGAAAGACGGCGTCCATGTCGTCGGGGCCCATACGTAACCATTAGGTTACCTATCACCGCACGATTGTCAAGTCTTTTTTTTAAGAAAAACAGAATAGAAGTGGGGTGAGAGTCATTTCCGTTGGTAGTTTTCGTGCGGCCATGTCTACCACTCACACGGGCCGACATACGTAGATGGGTTTATGACTTGCGCGACCACTTCGGCATGCTCAGGAGACCCTTGAAGGCGGACCGCCGACACTAATCTTGCCCCGAGGCGGGGGAATGGGCGTTGTAGGAAAGGAGAGCTCGAGCAGCTCGCGGCTGTTCCGAAACGTGCAGGTTAGTCCTACTTCGGTTCGAGCTCCTTGTGGTGGACGTCGAGCATGAGCGTGCGCTCGGTGCCTTTGACGGACCAAACGCGATGACGCAGGGTCCCGTCCTGCTCGAAGTCGAAACGCGCGACGTGAGGGACGACCCGGTCGCCTTCGTAGCCCTTCAGGTCGAGTTGCAGGGCACCGCCGTCGAGCACGATCAGGTCGCCCTCGTACACGCCGCCCCGGTTCGACAGCGCGAGGCAGCGCAGCGCGTTGGTTCCGGTGTGGTGGTAGAAGTACGCGTCGAGCAGGTGCATGGGCTCGCCGCCCTTGGTCGGAGCAAACGTGCGCGCGTAGATACCATCGGCGTACGGGACCCACTCGAAGGTCGACTGGATGTGGAAGGCGTCTCCGGCGCCCCAGTCGCCCTTAGCCTCCCATGTGTGACCCAAGAACGATTCGAGAGCCTTCAGACGCTCCGAGGGTTTCGGCGCCTCTTCGGTGGTGGGCGGGCGCAACGAGGGGGGGCCCTTGGAACGGACATGGTCCCACTCGTTCATCCACTTAAGGCCTTCCGGGCCGGTCGCCTCCAACAGCACATCGCGGTATTTGTCGTGACCGTCGAAGGTCCAACGCAGGCCCATCTTGCGGCGACCGCCGGTCTGGTAGAGGTCGAAGACGCCGTCCGCGGTCTCCCCCTCGAACTTGATCGTGCCTTCGCTCACGCCTCTCGCGAAAGGGCTCAGGCCCAGCAGGCAGACCTTCTTGCGACCCGGGTGCCAGTAGAAGACCTGAAGTTCGCGCCATGGTCTGTTGCCGTCCGCCGTGTTGGTGCCATGCGTCATCACGCGCATCGAGTGCTGGCCCGGACCCCAGTGCCAAGTGTCGAGCATCAGAGACATCATCCCCGGAGCCGTCAGCCGCCACTCGCCGCCGACCATGCGCGCGAAGCTCGCCATGGGGTCGGCGACCTCGGCGGGTGCGGCCAGGGCCCAACCAACGATGAATAATGCGGCTAGTGCGATGATTCTTTCCATACGCGTCTCCTGTCCCTGTGGACAAGAACCTGAAAGACGGCGTCCATGTCGTCGGGGCCCATACATAACCATTGGGTTGCATATCGCCGCACGAATGTCAAGTCTTTTTTTAGAGAAGGAAAAATCGGAAGGAGGGTAGGTGATGGTGACAAGGCCGGGGATCGGATTATGCTGGTGCCGATCATGGTACCGGTATCATTACAAGGCGTAACCAAGCGATTCGGCCACACGACGGCGGTCGATGACATCACGCTGCAGATTCAAGCCGGAGAGCTTTTCTTCTTGCTTGGTCCGTCGGGGTGTGGAAAGACGACCTTGCTTCGAATGATCGCGGGGTTGATAGAGCCAAGCGGTGGGGGAATTCGCTTCGGGGATCGGGAGGTAACCCGGATGCCGACGCGATTGCGAAACGCGGCCATGGTTTTTCAGGGGTACGCACTTTGGCCGCACATGACGGTGGCGGAAAATGTGGCCTTCGGGTTGGATATTCGAAAAGTACCGTCGGATGAAAAGAAGCGCCGCGTGGACGCGGCATTAGCGATGGTCCAAATGGGAGCGTTGGCGAATCGCAGGCCGGCGGCGTTATCGGGAGGACAACAGCAACGTGTGGCATTGGCGCGTGCCTTGGTCGTGAAACCTGACGTTTTGTTGCTGGACGAACCGCTGAGCAATCTCGACGCCAAGCTCCGTCAAGACATGCGAACGGAAATCAGGAGAATTTGTCACGAAGCGAATATCACGGCCATTTATGTAACGCATGATCAGGAAGAAGCCCTTTCGATGGCGGACCGCATCGCATTGATGAAGGATGGTCGCCTGTCGCAGGTGGGTAGGCCTCGTGAGCTTTATGAAAAGCCGACGAGTCGGTTTGTGGCTGGTTTCTTGGGTCAGACGAATTTCGTGGAAGGCAAGGTGGAACCTGATAGGAATGGCGCTTGGCGGATTGTCACCGCGCATGGTTCCATGTTTGTTGACGCCGTCCGAGACGACTTGTTCTCAGGTCAGAACGTGACCTGCTCGATCCGGCCTGAATCGATGAAGATTCTCAAGGCCGGGGATGAGGCAAGAAATGTTGTCTTTGGCAAGCCGGTTCGGTCGGTCTATTTGGGTCCCGTGGCCCAACACGTATTTGAGTTGGCGGGTGGTCAGCATGTTCAAGTGAATGAGATGAGCCCTCAAGGCCTACCGTCGGACAACGAGGAAATGCGAATTGGTTTTGAGGCTAAGGACATTGTGGTGATCGATTCTTGAAATAGACTAATTTATGAAGCGTGCATGTAGCAAGGAATGGGCTACACCCGAGTGTTGGCAGTATAAAGTCGTAACTTCCTTCGGGTTCATAAGTTCGGGTTTACTGTTTGGTCGTGTTGGTTTGTGGGTGTTGATGGCAAGGTGACTTTGGTCCATGCGTGCCGAGACTGGAAATACCCGCTTCACTGTGCTGCGACTCAAAAATTAACCAAAAACTCACTCTCAACCAGTTGCGTTTTCGGACGAAAGCGACGAGAATCCAATGATGTGACGAAGGGATTGGTTCTATCGAAAAAACAATCCCTGGTTGACAAGGTGTGGCCCATAACTTGCTGGGATGCTGGGATAGGCGGCCGCGCTGGATTCCTTTGTCCGAGGAGGGCAGGAGTAATCTGAAAAGATGGAGCTTCGACGTGGGCACTATATCGCCGCGATGTGCTTGGTGGCTGCTGCTGTTGCGTTTGGTTGGCAGTGGCGTGGGGCGAGATCCAGTCCTTTGCCTGGAAGAATTATGCTCGTTTGCGTTGCATCGGGCAAGATGTATTCACTGAGTCGGTCACAGGTTCAGACCTTGCCGGTGAAGAATCCAGACACGGGCGAGTTAACGTTGGTGCCTTGTTACGAGGAGGAGGGCGTGGTCCGGGTAGATGATTCCTATCGAAAGGTGGTAATCGACTTAGGGGAGGTTAATCGGCATGTGGATTCCGAGACCCTGGAGATCAAACCGAAGCCCTGAAGGATGGATGGTGCGAGGCCATCGGGCAGCCGGTTTCACGTTGATCGAGTTGCTCGTGGTGATTGCGATCATCGCGCTACTCATTTCCATTCTGCTGCCTAGTTTGTCCGCGGCGCGAGAGCAAGCTCGGGCTGTGGCTTGCGGATCGCAGCTCGCCGGTTTGGGGCGCGGTCTCATTCTTTATTCGACCGAGCAAAAGGACTGGATACCCGGGGTCAACACCACTGGGGTTGCCTTGCGTACCCTGAGCCAGCGAATTCGGACCAGGCCCGAATTGCTTCACAATTCCAAATTGCCGGTGCAGCAATGGGACTGGATTTCCCCGATATTGGGTCAAGACGGCGGAGTCACGGGGAATCGGGCGGAGCGGTTTCATCAGATCACGGCGAAATTTCGTTGTCCATCGCAAGCATCAGTGGATTCAATCTTATACCCATTTAGCGGTGCGGAACCCGTGGATCGATCGGATTTCCTGGCGATCAATCCTTGGTCGGCGATGAGCTATTTGATGCCCGTTCATTTTCAGTATTGGGGATCGAATGAGGCGTCTCGAGTGGTTGGGAGGGTGGCCGACACGCGCGATGATTTCCGGGCCATGGTGGCTCCTAGCAATTGGGAGGTGCGCGTTCGGGACTTCGTTTCGCAAGTTGGCAGAGTTGGATCGCCTGCCCGGAAGATCGCTGTAGCGGAGGGGACGCGCTATGTCACCGCTTCGGGAACGGTGGATCACGATATTACGACGTATCCGAGTCTTTTCGGGTCGTTTACCTGCACGGGAGCGTGGTGGTCCGCGTCCACGGAGCACGGCGTGCGGGCCGGACAAGGTTCGTTGAACTACGGCGGTCGCCAGGTTGTAAAGGGATCGCCGAGTCTAGGACGTAATCTCTCGCTGTCCTACCGTCATGGGCGCCCGAGTGGTGGAGCCCGAACTGCGGAAAAGAATCAGGGTACGATCGAGGCGTTGTTTTTTGACGGCCATGTTTCGCGCTTGGGCGATAGAGACTCGCGCGACTTGCATCTTTGGTATCCGGCCGGCGCGGAAGTGCGAACGCCCAGCGAAGGGATGACCGTGGTTCCTGCGGGGACCAAAGTTCCTTGAATGGGATCCTAAAGGTGAGGTGCGGGCGAACGTCGCGAATGATGATGGTTATAAAAACAGTGGTTTGAAAAGAGTTTCAGCAAGGAACCGACAGGGTTGCAAGACGATTGGAGGCAGAGGAATGAAGAATTCGATATGGGTTTGGTCGACGGTTGTGGGGTTGACATTTGGCGCCGTGGCATCGGCGCAGGACAGCGTGGGCAAACGGGCTTGTGAAGTGGATGGGATCGATGTCATCGATAAGGTCGGCGATGCCGTTGACCCGTGGGATGATGGAGCGACCAATGAGCAAAGAAACGACTACGTCGTTGATCTCACGGCATTTCAAACGTCCTGGGGAACGACGTTTGGTATCGCCCCGATCATCAAATCGAGCAAGACCAACGAGGATTTCTACGGCAGTCTCACGTCGGCGCAGGCGATAAGCCGTCGCCACCGGACGAATGTGGCCATCGGTGCGGGGTATGCGGTTTGGTCCGGACCGGGGTTCGGCGTGAACAACGACGTTACCAAAAGCGACGTGCCCGCGATCGTGAATACTTCGTGCCTGACGGGAAATCAGTTTGGGGTGATGTTCACGGAGTTTTCAACGACGGATGTGGCCAACAACTACAACGCGATCGTCGGGGGAATTGTTCGCTATGTCCCTTCGAATCCGGAACGACTGTACGTTTCGCGGATCATGGCCGCCGTCAACGGTTGCGACAACGCGGCCAATCTGTCCCAGATGGGAATCGGAGCGATCGACGAGTTCGGCAATCTCCATTTCCGGGCGGACGGCGGTACCGTGACTGATCTTGATCCGGTAGCGGCGGCGTGCGGACTGACGAATTTCCTCCCCAATGATTTGATTGCCCCACCGGAAGCGAATCAAAACGTGTTTCGGGTCAATCTGGCTGGTCGTGATCCGACGAAACGAAACGTGATCAGCGGCGATTTTGTGGCTGGCGGACAGTTCGACAAGGGAACGC
Organism: Planctomycetota bacterium; assembly: GCA_038043045.1. GTDB lineage: Bacteria > Planctomycetota > Phycisphaerae > UBA1845 > UBA1845 > JBBTCX01. The sequence continues at coordinate 7,220 of JBBTCX010000095.1, forward strand.
TTCCGCCCACGACCGAGTGGTTGGTGAGAAACTCCGCGACCTCGCACAATACCCCGAACATCGGGCCGGAGTCGGTGTTTGGTTCAGCGATGCTGATGGTCTCGAACTTTCTCGATCAGTTTGTTTCCGGAACGTCTTTTGGGCTCATTGGATCCACGGGCACTCACCTAAATGCCGCCGTAACCAACGGGCAACGAGGCAACATCGGATATACGGCCAAGAATTGTGCGAATTTGGCGAGCACTCATGGTATGGGCGCGATCCTCGGCAAGGACGACGCGGTGTTTACGCAAGTGATGAACGTTTTTGGATTGGGCGCCGGTGCAGCCATTACCGGAACCAAAGCACTGGTTCTGCCTGCGGCTATTTTCGACAATGTACCCGATCCGGGTCCGGGTGCGTCATTCGGGCTTAGCTTGCGAAATGCGGCGGGTAATAATGAGCACGATCATTACCACAGCCAAGTGGCGTTTCGAGGCGGCAATGGTCAGATCGCTTTGGGTATCGATCAGGCGGGAAATATGTTGGCTGCGGCCCACGTGAACCAACCGGATTCTTCGAACGGTCTTGCCCACGAATTCAACTACATCGTCGTCGCGAAGGTGGATTGTGCCACCGGAACGACCACATGGACGATGGCCGGTTATAACTTCAACGGCAACTTTGGGGTCGCCGACCCGAACGCCCGAATCGGAAAGGCCATTCTGAATGGTCCGACGGGAACGACGATTGCACGTATGACAACGTTGGACCGAGTGACGGGCGGCTCTCCATTGGGACCGTCGGTCTCGGCGCCGATGATCGACTCGGTGGGCAACGTGTATTTCGTCTCGGCGATCGAAATGTGTACGGCTGGAGTATGTGACGGCGTGACGGGGCCGTTTACGAATGCGTTGTTGCGCGCCGTGTATGATACGGCGGTGTTTGGATACCGGTTGGAATTGGTGTTCAAGTTGGGCGACGTGTTCCACGGACAGAATTCGGATCGAGACTATCTGATCAGTTTCACGGGTATTGCGGACAACAACTCGGTTGATTCCGGCACGGCGTGGTCGGGCAATATCAGTGAAGTCGGACATGCGAACGGAAGCACGACGGGATTACTGACCAGGGATGCCCGGACGCTGGGTGGATTGGTCCTTGCGGCGGAAATCATTTACGACGCGGATGATGACGGCGACTTCGACGATTGCAGCGTGAACGGCGGAACCGATCAAGACTACAACGTCCTGCTTTACATCGGTGCCATGGATGCGCCGGATTGTACAACGGACGCTCAATGCGTCGATTGCGACGATTGCACGCGAGACTATTGCCTTCCGGGTGACCCTCTCGCCAACGGCGTCGGTTGCGTGAATTATGAGTCTCTGTTCGCCGATATTTTCCCGCCTCCGTTTGGAGACGGCATTGTGGATGTCGACGACTTGCTCTGTTTGTTGGCCGCTTTTGCGAACATTCTGGATTGTCCACTTGCGGATATTTCACCTTGTCCCCTTGGTGCGGGGCAATTTGTCGACGTGGACGATCTGATTTTGATGTTGGGTGCGTTTGCCAATGAACCGTCGTGCTGCGACTTTATGCGGTAAGACGCGAGGATGTTCTTGGATGGACGTGGGGAGTTGAAACCCCACGTTCCATCCTTTTGTTAGGCGGGTGACCGGGGATTGGGTTGAAGGAGCGGGAATGGCCTCTAGGGCGGGTGTTTTGTTTTTCGTGACGGTCGGCGCGTTCGCGCCGGGGTCGGCCTTCGCCCAATGGAACCCAAGTGCCGGGCAGTGGCACAAGACGGACACCAACGATCTTCGGGTCATGACGTGGAACGTTCAGGACGGGATTTGCTCATCGAACGACAAAGTGGAAGATCGGAACAACTGGTGTGCGCTGGCTCGCATTGTCGCGGCCATGCAACCGGATGTTTTAATCCTTCAAGAAACAGCGGACAACTCGGGCAACGGCACGGGCGGCGGCGTGGACAGTGTGGCTACATTGACGACGACGATCAATCTGTTCCTTCATGGAGGGAACGACCCGTTTCATGGCAACACCCTGATTACCGCGTGGGTTCAGAAATACGCCCCGTCATACGATCTGCCTTTTATCTTTGTCAGTGCGGAGACGGATGCGTTCAATCGCAATGTCATTTTGAGTCGCTACCCGTTTGTTGACCTTACCGGGGATGGCAAGAGTCAAATCAGCGATACACCCAATGTGGTGACCCCGGCGGGTTATGCCGCGGGCGGTGACGGGGGGATTCGTGGATTTATGTTCGCCGAGATCAATCTTCCCGATGCGACGTACCTCGGCAATCTGGTGCTGGGCTGCGCCCATTTAAAATCGGGCGGCGCCGCGTCGGATTTGGCCGAACGATTGGCCGCCAGCAAGAACGTGGCCTATGTCATTGACTTTTGGTTCAACGGTGCGGGCACTGCGACTCCCGATCCGAATGGGCGGATTTCCGATAGCCCTCCGGCGACCATGGTTCTAGATGCCAATACGCCGGTGGTGATCGGCGGGGACTGGAACGAAGACGAGTTGAACAACGGGCGCAAAGGTCCGGCGGAATGGTTGACTCGGGCGGAATTCACCGGCGGCACGGATGGCACGGATAAGGATCGTACCGACGCCACGTTTGACTCCGCGACCAACCCGTTCAATGGATCGCGCAACACCCAGGGATCGAGCAAGCTGGATTACGTCGCCTGGCAAGACAGTGTTGCCACGTTGCGAGCGGGACATGCGGTCGTGTTCAACACAGCCGGTCTGCCGCTGGCGTGGTTTCCGCCGGAAGTGGCCGGTTATCCAGGACTGGGCGGACCGGGATCGGCCAGTGGGGATGCGTCGGACCATCGACCTGTCATTTTAGACTTGATGTTGCCCCTCGTGCCCGAACCGGCCGTCATCCTTTCGGAGATTATGTACAACCCGGCGAGCGATGAGTCCGGTCCGAACGATGTCGAGTGGGTGGAGATTTATAACCCTGGTATTCTCGCTCAAGACATCGGGGGGTGGTATTTGCAAGATGAAGATGGGGCGACCGGGGTTCTTCCTCCGGGAACGATGATCGATGCAGGTCAGGCGGTGGTGTTCATCCCCAGCGACCAATCGGTGGTGGATTTTCAAGCGGCTTGGGGCAATACATTTGATGTCTATCCGTTGACGGGTTGGAATACCTCGATGGCGGGGTTGTCCAACGATCCGACTTCGGTCAATGAAGTATTGACGCTCCGAGATGACTTGAATCAGGTTGTGGATACCGTCAATTTTGAGGACCTCGCGCCTTGGCCTACGGATGTACCGGATGGGCCGAGCATTTTTTTGATTCCCGGTGCGCTGGATTCAACGGCCAACGATTCAGGAAGCAACTGGTCGCGCTCGGCGGATCAGTTTTTGGGCGCCTATGTTTGTATTCCTACGGTCGATTTCGACGGGGCGGATGTCGGTTCACCCGGGTTTGTCGAAACCGTCGCTCCGGAATGTTTCGTGGATGGTGATTGCGACGATGGGTTCGCGTGCACGGACGATTCGTGCGTGGTGGGAGTTTGCATGAACGTCCCCGACGACGTGGCATGCGACAACGTTGTATTCTGCGACGGTGCCGAGGTTTGCAACGTGCTCACCGGGTGTCAGCCTGGTGCCAATCCTTGTCCCGGACAACAGTGTGATGAAGCGGGCGATCAGTGCGTGGAGTGTTTGGTGGCCGCACAATGTGTCGACGGCAATGCCTGCACGGATGACGACTGCATAGGTTTCGTTTGTTCGAACTCCTTCAATACGACGCCGTGCGACGACAATGAGTATTGCACAATAAACGACGCTTGTTCTGAAGGTTTTTGCACAGGCGATCCGAACACGCGGTTGTACGCCGACATTGTGCCGCCGCCGGATGGCAGCGGGGTGGTGGACGTGGACGATTTGTTGTGTTTGCTTGTCGCATTCGTCGACTTGGCGGATTGTCCCGAAGCGGATATTGCCCCGTGTAACGGGGATGGTTTTGTTGATGTCGATGATCTGATTTCAATGTTGGAGGCGATCGCGGGAAACTCGATTTGTACTTGCGGTTGAATTGGGCGGCTAACAGTTTCGCCGCTGAAAATTAGGCTGCTTTTGTTGAAGGGATCATGTTGGTGTACGTTCTTCCCCCCAAGAACCGCCCGACCAAGAGGACCTGGGTTGTCCTAGGCCTTTCGCTCTCGTTGTTCACCAGCGCGAACGTGGCTTTCCCAGACCCCAGTCCCATAGCCGACGATGAAGGTCGTCCTCGGATCAGTTGGGAAGAAGCCGGGCAAATCGTCGATCGGGACGCGTTTGTATTTGGCAAGGTGATCTCCGTCACCTCCACGAAATCCAATCACTTCCTCAACTTTGATTCCAACAAGCCGGCCAAATTCGTGGGTGTGGTTCGCGATGAATTTGTTTCTCACTTTTCTGCCCCGCTCAAAGATATGTACGAAGGAAAGCTCGTACAAATTCGAGGTTTTGTTTCTACCTACCAAGGTCGGCCGCAAATATATGTGCGCGATCCTTCACAGGTGAAGATTCTCGACGCTTTACCACAGACCAAGCCCCTACCGCCGGTCAAAGGCTTCATCTCACAGGAAACAATTACCGTTGCGACGTTTAACGTCTTGAATCTATTCGACGACGTGGATGATCCTTACGTCGGTGATGAGACGACCAAAGCCAAACCTCGTGAGGAGTTGGAACGGCTGGCGGATACCCTTCGCAAGATGGACGCCGATGTTGTTGGACTTCAGGAAGTGGAAAATCGCGGGATTCTTCGGAGATTCCTGGAGACTTTCCTACCTGACATGGGTTATCGGTATGTCGAACTGATGGAGGCGAACGACGTTCGCGGGATCGATGTGGCCTTGATCTCGCGCGTTCCTTTGGGCATCGTGCGGTCTCACCGTCATGTGGCTTTTTCCCTGTCCGAGGGATCCAAGACGAACTTTGAAAGAGATTTACTATCGGTGGAAATCCTGCCTCATGGGGCTCCGTCGTTCGAGATGTGGGTGGTGCACCTCAAGAGCAATTTCGAGGGTCGTGAATATGCGGAGCCGATTCGCAGAGCCGAAGCGGCGTACATTCGCCAAGTGCTCGATGAGCGGCTGTCCAAGCAGCCGGAGGCGAGAATCCTGCTGTGCGGAGATTTCAACGACGTGTGGGATAGCCCGACGCTGAAGACCATCGTGGGAACCGGCGTGTCGGCCATGCGATCCTTGTTCCAGGGAATCCCCGAAGACAAGCGGATTACCTACAACCAACCGCCGTACCTGACCATGATTGATTTTGTTTTGGCTTCGCCGGCGATGGCGGAGCGGTTTGTGGAGGGTTCCTACAACATCGTTCATGGTTCACCGGACACGACCGGATCGGATCACAATGCGGTGTTGGCCCGTTTTCGGATAGCCAAGGTTAAGGACGGCGGAGCGGATAGTAGTTCTAAAGGAGAGTAGCTTTGGCATGGGCGTTTCTAGTAAACTGCCGGATGCGAAAGTTTAGTGAGGAAAAGTAAGTAGAGTACGATTGTCCAGGTGGTAGACCCCCAAAAGACGGCAACGTAGGAGGATGAAGGGATGAGGGCTAGTTGGAATAAGAGTGGGTCGGGAGCGGCAGGGTTCGGAAGGACCATGCTAGTTCTTGGCATCATGTCGCTGATCGGTGTTTCGGCGGCATCGGGGCAAGTCGTGATCAACGAGATTGATTACGATCAGCCGGGAACGGACGCAACGGAGTTCGTGGAACTCTTTGGACCCGGGGGGCTGAGTCTCTCGGGCTGGTCGCTCGTGTTTTACAACGGCAGCGGCGGTGCCGTCTATCTAACCGTGGCACTTACGGGTTCCATTCCCGTGGATGGATATTACGTCGTGGGATGCACGGGCGTAACCAATGTTGATCAGACCCTTACGGCCTGTAACTCGGTTCAAAATGGTGCTCCCGACGGAGTGGTTCTCGCCAACGGTGCCACCGTGGTCGATGCCCTTTCCTATGAAGGCTCGTTCACTGCGGTCGGTGGTGTCGCCGCCGGGATGTTGCTTTCCGATATCGGAACGGACACCGGCTCAGTCGCTGCCGAAGGGCTAAGCCAATGTCCGGACGGAACGGGTAGCTTTGCGGTGCGACCCTCCACACCGGGTGTGGCGAATGATTGTCCTTCGGTGACCGGGGCATGTTGCGATACGCTAACGGGAATCTGCACCGATGGGGTTCTTCAAACGAATTGCCAAGGTGCGAACCTGCAATTCACGGCAAATACTCTTTGCGTCAATTTGAATCCGCTGTGCGTGCCGCCGGCGATCGGTGCCTGCTGCACGGGCGGAGTTTGCGCGGACAGCATTGCGCAGACCGTTTGTACCGCGAGCGGCGGTGTTTTTGTCGGCAATGCCACGACCTGCGCGGTCGATGGTTGCCCGGCCGGTCCGTCGGTGATCATCAGCGAAATCATGTACAACCCCGACAGCGACGAAGCGTCGCCCAATGACGTGGAATGGGTCGAAATCTACAACAATGGCGGAAGTTCCGTGGATATTACCGGCTGGCGGTTGCAAGACGAAGATGGAATGACCGGCGTTCTGCCAGCGGCCAGCATCGCGGCGGGTGAAGCCATTGTCATCATCCCCAGCGATCAGCAAGTGGCCGACTTCCAAGCCGCTTGGGGCGTAGGCTATCAGATTTTCCCTTTGACAGGTTGGGGTACCGGTGGGTTGAACGGACTTGGAAACAGTCCGAGTGCGATTGACGAAATCCTGAGTTTGCGCGACGCGGCTGGCGTCATTGTCGACGTGGCCAATTACGACGACGAAGGTGCTTGGCCGACAGACACTCCCGATGGTCCGAGCATCTACGTCATCTGTAGCGCCTTGGACCGAGTGTTCAACGACAACGGCATTTTCTGGAAGCGATCGCTCATTGGGGTAGACGGCGCATATGCGGTGACCGTGACGGCGGAGTTCACGGGTCCTGAAGACGTGGGATCGCCGGGCGTCGTCGTGTCATGCGCCGGCATCACGGGTGCTTGCTGCAACGGAACAAGTTGCACGATCGTTTCATTCCCGGCGTGCTTCACGGCGGGCGGAACGTATCAAGGTGACAACACCGTTTGCGGCGGCGATCCCGACGGCGACTTGTACTCGGATGCTTGCGACAACTGCCCGATGGACGCCAATCCAGGGCAGGAAGACTCCGACGCTGACGGCTTCGGCGATGCCTGCGACATCGGGTCGACGATTTTCATCACGGAATATATGCACGCCGGTACCGGTGCTGAGTACATCGAATTCACCAACGTCGGCATCGCCGCGGTGGACATGACCGGGTGGAGTTTCGATGACAGCAGCAATATTCCGGGCACCGTTGACCTGAGCGCTTTTGGCATCGTCAATCCGGGTGAATCGGTGATTTTGACGACGGACACAGCCGCGAATTTCAACACGACCTGGAGTCTATCGGGCGTGGATGTTATCGGTGGAAACACGGAAATATTAGATCTCAATGACCAGATCAACCTGTATAATCAGGTGAATAACCTGGTGGAACGGTTGACCTATGGCACGACGAACTTCCCCGGCTCAATCGAAGCCAGCGGTGCCAGCGGCTGGCCCTGCATGGAAGCGATCGGCGCCGACATGATCTATGATTGGGCCTTGTCGTTCGTCGCGGATGCTCAGAATTCGTACACCTCCGGCAGCGGAGACGTGGGCAACCCCGGGACCTTCCTCGGCGTGGAATGCCGAAATGTTCATTTGAACGAAATCTTCGCCAGTCATGCGGGTACGGATGATCAGGAGTACATCGAAATCGTCGGAACCCCGGGCGAATCGTTGAAGAATCTCGTGCTGATCGTGGTCGAAGGCGAGTGCGATTTTAACTGCGGTACGCTCGACGTTGTTGTGGACCTCAGCGCTTACTCAATCCCCGCCGATGGGTATTTCGTCATCGGGGATAGCGCGGTGGCCAATGTCGACCTGGTGACGGGCGCGACCAACTTCCTAGAGAATCAGACTCAGACGTACTATCTGTTCTCGGCGTTCAACCCAGCGAACATCGTTCTGGCTTCCGATCACGACATCGACAACGTCGGTGGCTATGACGCCGGTTTGGAATTGGCCCCACGATTGGGCGCGATTGTGGACATCGTGGCCATGGTCGATTCGGGTTATCCGGCCACGGATTTCGTGTATGACAGCGCGACGATCCTCGGGCCGGATGGCACCTTCTTCCCGGCGGGCATCTACAGAGCACTGGATTATGCCAACGATTGGTGCCGCTACCACTTCCTCGATTTCAATGACGATGTGAATCTCGACAAACCACGGACCCCGTGCACGATGAACGGCGATTGTCCGGTTCCGACGGGTGCGTGCTGCAATGGTGCCGTGTGTACCATCGTGACCCAGGCGGATTGCCTCGCCGGCGGCGGCACTTATTTCGGCGATGATACGCTATGTGATGATACGGACCTCGATGGGGTGGCCAACCTCTGCGATAATTGTCCGAGTGACCCAAATCCGGGCCAAGAAGACGTCGATAGCGACGGAGTCGGAAATGCCTGCGATTGCGGCGACGGCATCGTCGCTCCGAATGAACAATGCGACGGCGGCGGATGTTGCACGATTCTGTGCACGTTCGTTCCCAATGGCTTAACGTGTCGTCCTTCGGCTGGACCTTGCGACGTAGCCGAGGCTTGCACAGGCGCAAGTGGCGATTGTCCGGCGGACGGTTTTGCGGATTCGTCGGTCCTCTGTCGACCCTCGGCTGGCGCTTGCGACGTGGCCGATAACTGCTCCGGTTTGTCTGCTGATTGTCCGGCGGACGTACTGGCGCCTTCCGGCCAGGAATGCAGACCGTCAGCAGGTCTGTGTGACGTGGCCGAATCGTGCACGGGTAGCAATAGTGCTTGCCCGACGGACGGCTTTGCTCCGTCAGGTCAAGAATGTCGTGCCTCGGCCGGCGATTGCGACGTAGCGGAAAGCTGCACGGGGTCCGGCGCGAATTGTCCATCGAACCAATTCGCTCCGTCATCACAGGTGTGCAATCCTTCGGCTGGTCCATGCGACGTTGCTGAAAACTGCACGGGGTTCGCAGCCAATTGCCCGAGCGATTTGTTCGCGCCGAGTTCTCAGGTCTGCCGTCCATCGGCTGGACCTTGCGACGTAGCGGACAATTGCACCGGTAACAGTGCGGCCTGTCCGAATGACGGTTTCGCACCGAGTTCCCAGGTCTGCCGTGCATCGGCGGGCGATTGCGACGTGGCTGAGAATTGCACGGGCAGCGGTGCGGCTTGTCCGGGCGATGGGTTTGCACCGTCGAGCCAAGTTTGCCGTGGGTTACAAGGTCCATGCGACGTGGCCGAAAACTGCACCGGTAGCGGCGCGAATTGCCCGAATGATGCGTATTCCTCGGGCAATGTGTGCGGTCCGGTTCAAGGTATCTGCGATGTCGACGAAGTTTGTGACGGCTCTGGACCAGGGTGCCCTGTCGATGGCTTCCTCAACGGAACCGAGTGCCGCGCCTCGGCCGGTCTATGTGATCCGGCGGAGTCATGCGATGGAGCGGGTCGCGATTGCCCGGCGGACGTCACCATCACCGCGTGCATCGACGGCGACGGCTGTTGTCCAGCTGGCTGCAACGGATTAAACGATGACGATTGCACCTCGATCCCGACCGTGTCGGAATGGGGCCTGATCGTACTCGCGTTGCTTTTGGCTACTGGCGCGAAGGTCTACTTTGGCCGACGCCAGTCAAAGCTTGCGTGATGTAAAGCCAGGCAAGCTCAACTAGATTCCTGAATTGTAAGACCCTCCGGCTGGTGAAAGCCCGCCGGAGGGTCTTTTTTTCGCCAAACGTACATCTGCAATTTCTGTATTTGCAGAAGGTTATGGTTGAATCTTAATTAGTCGTCCCTGAAAAATTCAATGCGCGTTGGATTTTTCGGGTGAAATCGTATGCGTGGGCGGGTATTCTTTGCCAGGAAATTGCGGGTGGACCCGCGGAATCTTGCAAGATAAGGAACGGATTCCATGCAGCCCAAGCCCTTGAATCGCGACGCGTTTGACCTGTTTCAGGCTCATTTCGATCAGCTACTCCATCCCGCTCATGAACTCGTGCGGCTGTCCGGGAAGATCGACTGGGGTCGGTTCGAGGCGGCTTTTGCCAGCTGCTACACCGAGGACATGGGGGCTCCGGCCAAGGCCACGCGGCTGGTGGTCGGTCTGCAGTATCTCCAATACTACACAGTTAAA
>JBBTCX010000096.1:0-7502 GCA_038043045.1 Planctomycetota bacterium
GTGGCAGGCTCCGAAGGAGAACCGCTCTTTTTCAACTATTTACGGGACATGCTCTCCCCTACCTACCACATCAAATAGAAGATGTTGCTACGTACAACGAGTGCAAGCGTACCCACCAAACACACATTTATCGTGAAGTACGTCCTCCAAACAACGGCAACAACTGTGGAGATTGTAACGAAGAATGAGCAATCGGATTCAAAACACATGGTGAGCTCATCGTGCGACGAGCATCCTGGCCAGCAATGTAAACGTTGCCATTACGTCCTGGTTGAGTGTTTCCCGGATAGAGTATGTCCCGAGTGCGGGTTTCCTTTCGATCTCAACCCTGTGCAGACAATGCAAAGTTGGAAGATGCGTGGCGCTAATCACGTTTTTCTTCCTGCACTGATTGCGGCCTATGTGGTAGTGTTTGTCCTATTCGCGGATTCGCCTGCGAATAGGTATTATCGAGGGCTTGGACCGATCGCGTTATGTTCGGTGCTCAAGACCCACACGTTTTTTGGGTTGATTGCTTTTGGATGGCTTTTGACCATTGTGTGTGTTGTGATGATCCTGTCGAGTCTGGTGAAACCGAATAGGCGGGGAGTTTTAGCCACACTATTGGGTGTAGGCCTATGGTATTTGCTGGGTGAATTGGCTCATAGGATTGCAGCATATTTCTCGATATGAAATTGTGATTCGACGATTCAGTTCATCGGATAGTTGGCGCTTGCGTGTACTCGTTTGGCCGCTGGACAACGATCCGGGCCCTTGCCGGCGTCGGGGTCACCAAACAGGCCCTTCAGGTGCCGTCGTCTTCGTCGAACTTGCCCTCGACTCATCGCGCCTTGCGAAGCGAACGGTCGACGAGGCGATTCCGCGAAGCGCGTGGGACGGCCGAGCCAAGGGTGGTTTTCAAAGGGCCGACACAAATATTATTCATTGGCAGTCCAATGTCGCGGAGATAACAAATTCATTTGGGGGGTTCAAAGTCCATCGCCAGTCGAAAAGTGGCTATGGTCCTTTGCTCATAACCGCCGACACGGGTCCAAGTGCGTGTGCTGTGTGCCGGTGAACCTCCCCATGGCGGAGCCCACGGCAATTTACGAGCGTTTTCCAGATTCTTGAATCGTTGATGGTGTCCACGAATGACTCGAGTGGGGCCGAAGTCGCCGTCGCCTCCCACGAGGTGATGGTCGTCCGGGTTCGCATCATAAGGGTTTGAACACCATTCACCGTCCCAGTAATCCATCAATCCGTATACTCCGTCCGGTGTTTGTCCTCGCGGAAAGCTTCCAACGGGAGCAAAGCCACAGCCAGACGGATTCTCGGAAGGTGATTGCCCAGGATTATAATACCGATGTGACCGCACATTGAAGAAAATCGTCGATCGATATGCGTCTGATTTTCGTTCGAGCCCCGTTGGTGGTGGCTCATTTCCCCAAGGCCAAGCTTTCAGTTCTTTTCCTCGCGCCGCGTATTCCCATTCTGCTTCCGTCGGAAGTCGAAAGGGTAACCCCGTGGTGTTGGTAAGCCACGTACAGAAGTCGGCGGCGCCGATCCAATTCACACTGATGGGGCAGCGATTGTGGTCCTTTTTCGGTCGATACCGTCCTTCGACGAATTCAATGTTTCTAAACATGCCGTAAGCTGAACAGATGGTCCCAACATGATCGTTGAGAAACAAGCAAAACTGTTCGGTTGTGACGGGAAACCGGCCCAGATAAAATGCATCCACCTTGACCAATCTCGGATGTTCGTCTTCGTGGTAATCCACGGCCGATGGTTTCGCCTCAGTGCCCATCATGAATTCTCCCCCTCGGATCATTCGCATATCGGGCAGCGGCAAGAGAGACCCGGATGAATCTCTTAGGTAGCCTGTCGGTGCATTCTGAAGCGGAATCGTCGAAGCGATGCAAAGCCATTGAAAAATAACCATTTGTAGCTCTCCGCGTCACGAAAAACTCGAATTCAGAGGCCCGAGTACTTACACCATGCTGCCTCAACACCCCATATCTCCCCGACCGGAGCGCCTCCACAAAACTGCGCAGCATGGCAGGGCCTCGAAGTAGGTCCAGGGAATTCCTCGTAATCCACCGCCGAAATGTAACCCAACGGCTGGATCAGTTTGAGGGGGAAAGGGCATTCTCTCGCAGTTCCATAGGCGCTTCCAATATAACATCATTTTGGGGGTTCGAAATCCATTGCCAGTCGAAAAGTGGCTGTGGTCCTTTGCTCATTACCGCCAACTCGCGTCCAGCTACGCGATGAGTGTTTGTTCGAGGCACCCCAAGGTGGTCTCCACATCCCGCCCTGCTCTTTTCGCCAATTCTCCAAGTTCTTGAAACGCTCTGGAAAGCCGCGAATCACATAGGTGGGACCAAAGTCGCCGTCACCTTCAACGAAGTGGTCATCATCCAAGTTCACATAATAAGGATCCGAGCACCATTCGCCCATGCTCCGATCCATCAATCCGTAAACTCCATCCGGGGTCTGACCACGCGGAAAGCTTCCGACTGGTGCAAAGCCACAGCAGGATGATTCCTCGGGCGGTAATTCACCAGGATGATAATACCTATATCCCCGCAAATTGAAGAAAATCATCGATCGGTAGGCGTCCGATTTTCGTTCGAGCCCAGTTGGCGGTGCCTCATTTCCCCAAGGCCAAGATCTCAGTTCAACTCCCCGCACCGCAAATTCCCATTCTGCTTCCGTCGGAAGTCGAAATGGTAGCCCCGTGGAATTGGACATCCAGGTGCAGAAATCAGCGGCACCGATCCAATTCACGCCATTGACGGGGCAGCGATCGTGGTCCTTTTTCGGTCGATACCGTCCTTCGACGAATTCGATGTTCCTAAACGCGCCGTAATCTGAACACCTGGTTCCAACATGGTCGTTGAGGAACAAACAAAACTGTTCGGTTGTGACGGGAAATCGGCCAAGATAAAACGTATCCACCTTCACCAATCTTGGTCTTTCATCTTCGTGGTAATCCACGTCCGACGGTTTCGCTTCGGTACCCATCATGAATTCTCCACCTCGAATCAAACGCATTTCGGGCAGCGGCAAAAGAGACCCGCATGAATCTCTTAAGTATCCCGACGAAGCATTCTGAAGCGGAATCATTAAAGCAATGTAAAGCCATTGAAAAATAACCATTTGATTCTCTCAGTGTCACGAATAACTCGAATTCAGGGCATCCAATACTGGCACCATGTTGCCTCAACACCCCATGTCTCCCCGATCGGAGCGCCCCCACAAAATTGCGCGGCATGGCAGGGCCTCGAAGTAGGTCCAGGGAAGTCTATGTGATCGGGTCCATAAGGCCTGCAAGTGCCATTCCCCTCTTTCAGATTCTGGTCCGTATTCAACATAGTTCCGCCTCCAAGCTTATTTCTGCAGCAATCTTTGCAAGTGTATTGAGGGCCACACCGCGGGTAACTAACGCGTGACGCGCAATCCCGCCCCAATTGGTTATCGCAGAAGTCGGACGCCTGCCATGCACTTCGACATTCCCCGTCGTCTCCCGTGTTGTTGCAGATATTTAGTTCGGCGTCCTCCACTACGGTTTCAATTTGGATTGAATAGTTATATCGGTCAAAGTTTGGTTGTAATAGTGGACGACAGTGGGCGACAAGCGCACAATGGAATAGGCAATGTTGATAACTCCAGGCATACCCCGAACTCAAGCCAAAATGACCGCTCATTTCGTTCAAGATTTTACCCATACTAAAATCACATGTTCCGGCTACCTGCAATCCAACCCCAGCCCATGTTCCCCACGTTTGGATAGTGCCAATGATGTCAATCTCGTTGCCTGCAGCGTCCCTAAACAAAACGGGGTTTGATCGGGCGTATCCCAACAAACTCAATCCATCCTGGTATCCGCTGGAAGCGGCGGGTCGTGTGGCCAGAGGGTCGCGTTGGGCGAAGCGTTGGAGTTTGGGTAGGAGTTGTCTTGCGCGGTTTTGGTAGGAGGCGATTTCCGGTTCGAAGAGGAGGCCCTGGTGTGCGAAGGGTTGGTTGACGGCGGAGTACGTTCTTCCCGGCGTGCGCATTGATCCTTGCGCGAGCGAGTCAAATTTCGTCGCGTCGGTGGAGTCATAGTCGCCGTCGAAATCCAGATCCAAAATGCGACATGCCCCGGAGACCGTACCCGTGCAGGTTGAACCAACCGTGCCTTTGTCGGTGGAGTCGACATCGCCGTCTCCGTCTCGATCGCCGTAACCCGTGTCTTGATGAACGGTCACCTGGCCATAAGGGGTGTACACGTAGCGCTCCACGACGCTGCCGCCGAGATCCGTCAGGGCGATGACGTTCCAGTTGGCGTCTTGGTGAACATAGAGATCGCCCTTGTCTTTCACGCGCATCTGGATCAACTCATCAATGTACCCTGTACCGTGGATAAACTGTTGCACCATGTTCCCACTGCCATCGCGTGTCTCCACGATCTTCTGTCCATCGTAAAAATACCGCCACGTGGCGTCAAACGTGCCGGTGTTGGTCACCACCTTTTCGATGCGTCTTCCCACTCCATCGAACTCGGCCGTCTGAATCACGGCGTTGCCCTGCTTGGACGACTGACCTTCCTTACGGATATCGAAAAATCTGTTCCTTGCTCGTGCCTTTGCCAAGATTTGGGCGTCAATCTGATGGCGACGATTGTGCTACCGCACCGCACTCCGGGCAGCGCCCGGACACCGAGCCTGCGAGGTCGTATCCGCAATGTGTACAGAGTCCCATGCGTTTTCGATTTCGCTTTTTCAAGGTTCGGATCAAGACTAACAATGGACGAATTGCGAAAAGTAAAGTCAGGAACCAGAGGCGGATGGCAACGCTGAAACAACGATGAAATCGCCACTCCGGCCAAAAACGGCTGGGAAGAATCGTTGGCAGACTGCCGCCGTAGGACAACAAATGAAAACCGATTATAGGGATGTACGTATCTCTCTTAGCGGGAAAGTAAGTCGTGGGCCAACCGACTCTCAAACTCAAGCTACCATCCAAAGAGTCGGCAGCAACATCAAAGTTATCGGCGCGATACCTAACGGAAAGAGCATGTCCGAACATCCCATTAACTATTTGCCAACGCCCAACATCGTATATGCTTGGTTTGCGCCGATGTGTCGGGTACGTGTAAACCATAAGGGCCAAAAAGCCGAGGAATCCTCCCAAGCTCAGGAATGTCGTGATACGCCCCAACCGCAGCTGCCAACGCCACACACCATGTTTGCCAAAAGCATTCATAAGCAACGCGTTTTCGGCCACTTGAACCATTGCTTTTCTCGGGAGAGTCTCAACAGCAAGCAGTTACACCCCTGTCACTTACAAGCGAGTCGGGTTTCGCAAAAACAGAGATTATTGCCCATCCGTGGGGAGCACTGGCCCTGCGCAACCTCCACCGTCTGGCGGGTTCGGGACGCCGCACGTTTGTATCGCAAGATTATAAGACCACGCATCTCCACCACTGGGGGTCCAATCGCCTTGGGAATTGCATAGCTGTCGCGCAATGCAGAGTGCTACGTTGCACGCGTAAGTAAGTGTGCTATTGCGATTAACTAGACAATTATACGTGCGCTTGTACGCCTCGCACTCTTGGTCTGCATGCGTATGGCGATTTTGCCAACCGCATGCAAGCGGCGAACATTTGGGACATGCACACCCCATCGTGCGTCGGTGGTACGCCTCATGTTCATCAGTACAAGCACGCAGGTCCGCAGGGTAACTATTGTACAGGTTTCCTGTACAGGTCTGTACTTTCCACAAAACAGGGTCTACAAAGGGGCCCTCTGCTGTGTTGAAATACGTGCAACAAACACTTACCGCTGCTCCCCCTATTTGGTCAATGGTTTTGTCACAATTAGGCCCCAGTTGAGAGCAAACTTCGCCACACCAAAGTTGTGAGCATGCGCCGGGTTGGGCTGCGGAACGACCAGTGGGATCAAGCAGATTGATTGGCGAACTCTTAGCATATTCGTAAAGGCCTTCGCGGATCGCGAACCGTACACTGTCGCGCTGTGCAAACTTTCTCGTGTTCGACAGGTACTGTCTGGGGCGGTTTTGGTAGCTTCCGATTTCCGGTTCGAAGAGGAGGCCCTGGTGGGCGAAGGGTTGGTTGACGGAGGAGGATTTCAGGCCGGGGGTGCGGAGGGAACCCTGGGTTAACGCATCGAACTTGGTGGCGTCGGTGGAGTCGTAGTCGCCGTCGAAGTCGAGGTCCAAAATGCGGCAGGCGCCGGAGACGGTGCCGGTGCAGGTGGAACCCACGGTGCCCTTGTCGGTGGAATCGACATCGCCGTCCCCATCCCGATCTCCGTAGCCCGTGTCCTGATGAACGGTCACTTCACCGTACGGTTTGTACACGTAGCGCTCCACGACGCTGCCGCCCAGGTCCGTCAAGGCGATGACGTTCCAATTCGCGTCCTGGTGCACATACAAATCGCCCTTGTCCTTCAAGCGCATCTGGATCAACTCATCGATGTATCGCGTGCCATGAATAAACTGTTGCACCATGTTGCCGCTGCCATTGCGTGTCTCCACGATCTTCTGCCCATCATAAAAATACCGCCACGTGGCGTCAAAGGTGCCGGTGTTGGTCACGACTTTCTCGATGCGCCTTCCGATGCCATCAAACTCCGCCGTCAGAATCACGGCGTTGCCCTGCTTCGACGACCGCACTTTGACCAACCTGTTCCACGCATCATACACATACTGCAACGAACCGTCGTCGATGAGATTCCCGGCCTTGTCGTACGTCACCGTCGTGTCCGTCGAGCCGAACGACTCATCGACGAAGATGGTATCGCCGACATCATCAAGATCGTTGTCCGCGCTCGTGCCGATCTTGAGATTATCAAACAACGCCGAGGTGCCACCCAGTGCCACTCCGCCGGTGGTGAAGGTGCTGTCGTCTTCATAGAACTGCTGAACGCCCTCGACGTACACCGTGATGCGACGATAAGGCCAGGGGTAACTCCACCGAACCTGCACGGTCTGATTGACGGCCCCTCCACCTGCAAAGGCCCGGATGGTCGTCCACTGGCCCTTCACCACCTTCTTCAACCAGATCTCCGAATCCAAAAACTCAACCTTGTATCCGTTGTTGGAATCCTGATAATGAATCCACACTTCGGCCTTCGTCCCGCCGTTTTGATCCACCACCACTTGAACCAGGTAGTCCCCACCCGTGAACTTCTCCACCACGGCCTCCCCGCCGCGTGTGGCCCCGTTGACCAACAGTTGCCCCGAAGAGAGCGAGACATCGGCGCTTCCCCCGATGCGCGGAACCGCCGGGGGCGTGGACAAGGCGTCAATGGCTTTGAAGTTGTCGAACTTCACTCCGGTCTTGTCGGAGTACATGCCGCTCTTGCCCATCCCGAAATCGGTGGAGGAGCCGTAGCTCAACGCCGACGATTGACCGCTGAGGGTAACATCCACCGTTCGCTGCCGCTGCGTGACACTGATGGTGTAGGCCGTGCTGTCGTTGATGGTCGCCGCCGATTCCTGCAACGCCGATCCCC
>JBBTCX010000097.1:0-16181 GCA_038043045.1 Planctomycetota bacterium
CGGTCCGATAAGCGTCATTTTTTCAGTGACACTGAAAGATGGGTTCGTTTGGTTATTTTTTTGTTTTTGTTGTGTCACGCATTGGCACTTCATGAATAGAGAAATGCGGAGGAGCGAATATCGAATGGGTTGTGCTCGACCCGCCCGCGCGTTCAAGTTCAAGATGGTTGGCTTCCCGTACATATTCCTAACTATAGGTTGAAGTTCAGGGATGTCAAGTGAGGGATTTTCTTTTCATGCGGCGCCGGGTTGGGTCGAATCACGGCGCAGTTCGGCCGTTACTTGTTGAACGAATTTTGAAAAGCGGCGAAGTCATCGAGGGCGATGGACGAATCGTTGTTCGAATCGATTGGGGCGCACGAGTCGCCAGCGGGCGGGTTTCCGGGGCCGCCCAAACAGGTCGGCCAAAGGTGAACGAAATCGTCGCAGTCCTTGAATTCCGACGCTCCCATATCGATACGGCCGCAGAGGATGCGCGGTTGGCCTTCGATTGCCTTAATCCCCACGAGAGGAAGAAGAACTGGGTCGCCGGTGTTGATGACCGGAGAACCGGGAACCACGGCTACGAGTCTTTCGGGCAAGAGAGACACCATTGGATCCACGCCGATATTGCCGAGCCCGCCAAGACTTCCCGTTAATCCATGAATGCAAGAGTAATTCAATTCGACTCCGTAGCTGGGAAGGAGTTGAGCGGACTCGGTCATTCCGTCGCGGTCGATGTTATTCCAGAGAATGGAATTATGAACGACGAATTCACCGGAGCTGGAAAAGATTCCGCCGACCCGCCCGAAAGTTCCAGCCGGGCCGCAATTTCCGTGTGAATCACAAGCCGGTTGGCCATCCTGACCGGCTTGGTTGTTGACGATCGTGCAATTGCGAATGATCAGGTACGGTGGAGGACTGGTGGTGTAGATTGCACCGCCGTTTCCTCCATCTCCGCTTCTTAAAGGGAATTCCGGGCAGATTGCGCCGCGGCCGCCGGGGCCAGCGCGATTATGTACAAAGGCCGAGTTAAGAACGGTTGCATCGGCACGAAGCAGGTACAACCCGCCACCATCCCCACCGGGGGCACCGTAAAAAGGAGGGACATCGCATTGAGCTTCAAGCCCGGGCTCGACGAAATTGTCCACGACCCAACAACGTTGAAGGGTGATTTCCCCAATCCCACTCATAAAGATTCCACCGCCGGCTTCTGCGGCGTGGTTGCTGCGAAATTGGCAATCCTCAAAGGTTGGGCTGCTGAAGTACGCGTACGCGGCTCCTCCCGAAAGCTCGGCTCGATTGTTGATGAAAATGCAATTGCGAAAAGTGGGTGATGCCTCGTAGATAAATAGGCCGCCGCCGTTTCGATCATCGCGACGGTCCGTGCTGTTGGCATGGCCGTTGATGATGAGAAACCCGTCCAGAATCGCCGTGGCGTCGACGCGATCCGCCGTGACGACATGGTAGCTGTTTTCATCGTCGTCCCCCGAAGCGTCTAGGTCACCTTCCAAGGTGGACGGCGGATGCCGCAGATTGCGGATGTCTGGGTTGGCGGCCCTCACTCCGGCATATTGTCCGAGAAGGGCGACTCCGCTTATCAATTCAAAGCTCATGGCGCGATCGCCGGTGCCACGATCGGGACGATATACGCCGGAGGCGACGCGGATTTCAACCGGCCTGTTGGGTACGAGTAAGGCTGCGGTAGCGAGGGCGTCCTGCAAATCGGTATAGGCGTTGTCCCAACTGGTTCCAATTTGGGTTCCGATCGCATGGGAGTCCACGTAAAGGACGGCGGGAGCTGGGCCGGTTAATTGGTTTTGCCCAAAAATGACAACAGGTGACACAAAGAACCAGAATAGACAAATTGGATTGACGAGGCCAAATCTACTTGGAACCCAATTCGTTCGAGTTCTGGAGGGGTGACTGAGCGTTGACATGGTATCGCCCTCCGAGAAAACGCGACCACCTATTACGGCCCAAAAACGCAAGCCTGACAATCTCAAAGTCGTCTAAACCAGAATATCAATGTGAGAGTATCCCGACAAGTACGAACTGTTTGGGGGGTGAGGGCGGGTACAGTGGCACTTGATTCGAAGCCAGTCGAAGCGTGGAGGATTCGAAGAGTGGGCTGTACGTAAAAAAAGCGCGTCCGGTCCAAAAGCGGATCGCGCGGAGTTCAAATGCTGTAAGAGGTAGGTTGATTCAGTGGTTTAACGCGCTCGTGGTGACGACGTTGGTTCCCTTCCAGACGCGAAGCTCGGAGATTTCGCAAGAGGCCGTCACCTGTTGGGGTGACAAGCCTGACGGTGCGGATCGCCAGTTTCCGAGGATGACATGTCTCGTCGCGCCGGGCATCAGCACGCCGCGCCATTCGTTTTCGATCGCCAGCGGAGTGGCCACCACTTCGCTCCATTCTCGACGCGGTGCTTTGTTCGCATCCAAGGCGACGACATGCACGCCAAGCAAGGTCACCGTTCGATCCCCGCGATTGGTCACGCTCAGCACGGGTCGCAACCCTTCGCCGGATTCAGCAGGCACGAAGGTGACGGAAGTTTCGATATTCTTCGTATAGCCTGGGTCACGCTCGTCATTGAAGACGTCGCGCAGGGCCGGCGGTAATGATTCCAACATGGCTGGGAGGTTTTCGACCGCGCTTCCGGCAAGGCCAAGGACTTTGTCCACCTTCCGTTCGGCGACCTTTAGCGT
This sequence comes from Planctomycetota bacterium, assembly GCA_038043045.1. Taxonomy (GTDB): domain Bacteria; phylum Planctomycetota; class Phycisphaerae; order UBA1845; family UBA1845; genus JBBTCX01. The sequence continues at coordinate 2,689 of JBBTCX010000097.1, forward strand.
AAACATTACGATAAAAGTTCCGCAGACAATGGCCGTTGTGGCCGTGAGCGTAATTCCCATAAAAAACGCGGCAAGAGCGGAAATCGACCGTTTCATAATCATTTGTGAGCCATTCATAACAAACCTCCGTTGAAACACTGTTACTAGGGTATTCTGGCGGCGTCTCGGAATATTTTTTGGTTTTTGCCTTTTTTTTATCCGGCCAGTTTTTCGAGGAGTTTCAGTGCGGGTTTAAGGCCGGAGCGGCTGGCTTTGACCATCAAGTTGAACATGGCGTTCATCATTTCACTGAATTCGGCGATGTTTGCGAGGCTTTTTTGAAAAGTTTCGGCTTCGCGGCGTTGAGTGGCGGAGAGTGCGGCTTTGTTTTCATCGATCATGGTTTTGCAGCGTTGGATGGTCTCGACGATGGGTTGGACCTCGCGTCGGCGGCGTTCGCGGGTGATGGTTTCGAACATGAGCCAGACGTCTTTTTCGGCTTCGAAGTATTCCTTGCGGTCGCCGCGTTGATGGGTGCGGGTAATGAGGCCCCAGTTGGAGAGTTCGCGGAGGTTCATGCTGGCGCTGCCGCGTGAGACGGCGAGGCGGTCCATGATGTCATCGGTGCAGAGCGGTTCGGGGGAGAGATAAAGCAGAGCATGGATTTCGGCCATGGTGCGGCTGATGCCCCAACTGGCGGCCATTTCACCCCAGCGGCGGATGAAGAGGTTTTTTGCGGATTCGAGAGCGGTCGGCGACATAGTCAATCCTTTCAAAAGCTATTGAAATAATAGTCGCGGGTGAAGAGTTTGGCAAGGGGGCGAGGATAGCGGGCTATCCAATGGCGGCGGATCAAAGAAAGGTCGAACAAGCCAGAATCTGGCGTTACAATCGGGCGACGCTACGACGAAAGTTGGATATAAGGAGCAGGATGTCCACGATTACGTACAAGCAAGCCGGGGTCGACATTGAGGCCAATACGCGGTGGGTGGCGGCGATCAAGCGGGCCATGCAGAGCACGCACGGGCGTAGAGTGTGCGATCGGCGGCATGGTGGATTCGCGGGGTTGTTTCGTCTTGAGGCGAACGGGAGTTCAACGAAACGTCGCTATCGAAAACCGATTCTTGTGGGTTGCACGGATGGGGTCGGCACGAAAGTGTTGTTGGCGGTCAAGATGGACCGGCTGTCAACCATTGGCATCGACCTGGTGGCGATGAATGTCAACGACCTCATTACGTGTGGGGCGGAACCGTTGTTTTTCCTGGATTATCTGGCCACGCACAAGCTGGATCCGAAACGGTTGCTCAGTGTGCTTGAGGGGATTGCGGAAGGATGTCGAGAAGCGGGTTGCGCTTTGCTCGGCGGGGAAACTGCGGAAATGCCCGATCTCTACAAGCGAGGCGACATTGACCTCGCGGGTTTTGCGGTCGGCGTGGTCAGTGAAGATCAAATCATTGACGGTAGAAATGTGAAAGTCGGGGATGTGATGATTGGACTGCCATCGAGCGGCGTGCATTCCAACGGGTATTCGCTGGTTCGAAAACTGATTGCGAAGAAGCGTCTCCGTTTGGAGAAGGAATATGACGAATTGGGAGAACCGCTTGGCGAAGCGTTGCTTCGTCCGACCCGAATTTACGTTCGCGCGATCAGGGACGTGTTAGGTCGGGCCAAGTCGAACCAATCGGTGACCGCGATGGCTCACATCACGGGCGGGGGTTTGAAGGAGAACATCGCCCGGGTTTTGCCGGAAGATTGCGACGCAGTGGTTGATTCATCGACATGGAGCGCGCCGGCGATTTTCGAATTCCTCCAGCGAATTGGAGTCACGCGGGCGGAAATGTTCAAGGTGTTCAACATGGGTATTGGTTATGTGCTGATCGTCCGTCCCGGGCAAGTTGGCGAGGTGATGGGAGTTTTGCAGAAGAGCGGGGAAAATCCGCTGGAAATCGGGGTTGTGGTGAAGGGGAAGCAGAAAGTCCTGGTGCGATCCAAGGGGTGACAAGTGAGCGGAATCGTGCTAGAATGCGAGCGGATAGGGGTTATCGGGGATTTTTTAGGGGGAACCGACGTGATGATGAATCGAAAGACATTGGTTTGGAATTTGTTCGTGCTGGCTGCCGGTGCATTTGTGACTTGTGCGATCGGGCAGGATCAACCGGAACCGAAGCCACAAACTGAAACGGTGGTGAAAGAGAAGTCGAATGACAAGGCGACGGTTGAACGCGCGATTGAGGCCGTTGTGACCGAAGTGAAGGGTACGGTGGAATTCGCAAAGGCGGGGGTTTCCGTTCTTGAGAAAGACGGTTGGTCGGCGGTGAAGGTGGATGATAAATTGTCGGCTGGGGCGCAGATTCGAACTGGGTTGCGATCTTCGGTAACCGTGCGGTTTGGCGAGACGACGTATATGAGTTTGCGCAGCGCGACGCACGCGAGTTTGGATCAATTGTATCGCAGCGCGAATACCGAAGTGGTGCGCGTCGGGTTGGGTTACGGTACGGTTCGCGGGGGATCGACGGAGGGTGAAATCCGGGCGAATGTGATCGTCGATTCTCCGGTGGCGACGTTGGCGAAGCGCGGGACCGAAGGTTGGCAGATGGAAGTTGAGCCGGTCACGGGTCGATTCAACATTTCCCTTTCGCAACATGGCTTGGTGGAAGCGATTCGCAAAGTGCGCGACGAAAAACGCTCCAGCCGCGTGGTTCGTCCCGGTGAATACGTGACGGATTCGACGATCGCCAATTTGTGGATCAAGCAGAATATCTTCGATCGGGCGGTGACATTCTTTGACACTTCTTCGGTCTCGACCACGGACGCGGAATTCAACGCGGAAAACAGTCGCGGGTACGGGGTGATGGCCCCCGGCGGGGGATCGTCGCTGGTCGGGTTGTCCGGTCGAGCGAGTTCGGCGTTTGTCAATGAACAATTAGATGGTCGAAATCCCACTACGCGTCCACCTTCCACGATCGTGATTCAACCGGGCATTCTAGGCCGTCCGGAAGGCAATTTTGGTACGCCGTCGACGTTTCGGGTTCTAACAGCCCAAGGTCGCTAACACGACTTGAAAAAGTTATGGCGGAGGAAGCGTGCAGGGAGGAGATTGGCCGAAAGCCCCGATGCGGTTGAGGACGTCGATGAGACGAATTGCGTCTGAGACGGTTGCTTTTCCGGAGCGGTCGATGTCGATGGACCAGAGGTCTCGGGGGGAGAGGCCTTTCAGGGAATCTAGAAGGGCGAGCACGTCATCAGAATCTGCGGTGCCATTGGCAGTCACATCGCCGGGGAGGATGCCTATGCGAATGGTTTCGGCGGCTTGGCGGTGAGAAAACGTTCGCCAGACACAGATGTCGGTATTGCATTCGAGTTGGACGGTGAATATCGGGTCTTCGCCGGTCGGTAAGATGTTTGAGATTTTCGGTGGAATCTCGCACTTTCCCGATTGGCGAACGCAGAAACTGGTCGGCGTTGTGCCCACGTGAGAATCGCTCAGTGTTAGTTGGACGCGGTCGCATTCGGACGAGAGTCCGTCGGGTGTGGTGCGTTGGCGGGCGTCGACGGCGCCGTCTGGCGGATCGCTGCCGATGATTTGGACCGTGGGAACGCATTCATCGGGAATGCCGTTTTCATCGTTGTCCTCGCTGGTTCCGTCGGCGATTTGGCAGGCGTCGGAGACGGAGTTCATGTCACAGTCGCTGCAGCCGGGGTGGGGGATGATTCGTCGAAGCGAGCCGGAATGCAGAGTCAGGTAGATTTCACCGTCGGAGTCTTCGCCGAGGGAGGATACGGAATTGAGTAGGTCATGAATGCGGAGGCAGTCGGCGCCCTCTTCATCGATCAAAATGGACTTAAGCTTGCCGTCGGAGAAATCGGAAAAGAGGTAGCGCCCTTGCCATTCGGGGATGGCGCAGCGGCCTCGATAGACATATCCGCCGATGATGGCGCGGGCTTGGTCGCGGGGAAGTTCGAATGTCGGCGGAGTGAAATTGGGGTTGTTGCAATCGCAGTTGGGTTGGTTTCGACAGAGGGTTCCCTCGACGCAAGGCCAACCGTAATTTCGTCCACCGGGAGTGCCAGAGGGTTGCATGTTGATTTCTTCGCGATCCGATGATCCGACATCGGCGATGTAGAGGTCGCCGGTGAGGCGATCGAAGCTGCATCGCCAGGGATTCCGCAAACCGTAGGCCCAGACTTCCTGTCCGGCGATTTCGTTGGCAAAGGGATTGTCCGGGGGGATGGCATAGTTTCGCTGGGAGTCGGCGGGAAAGTCGTCACCCTGATCGACATTGAGTCGAAGGATTTTGCCGCCGAAGCCGGCGCCGAGGTCCTGCGGGTTGCCGACGGAATCGCCTATGGAAACATAAAGGTACTCGTCGGGACCGAAGCCGATCCAGCCGGCTACATGTCGGGCGAGGGCGTTGGGAATAACCAGGAGAATGTGCTCGCTTAACGGATCGGGCACATCAGAGGACGGTGGAACGGTGAAGCGAGACACGACGATCTCGTTGGGTATTGCCCTGCGGATATAATAGACGAAAAAGAAACCGTTCTGGGAATAAGCGGGGTGAAAGGCCATGCCCAGGAGGCCGTTTTCCAGGGAACCGACGACTCGGGTTCGAATGTCCAGAAACATGGTTGTGATTTGGGTTGTGCGATCGAATTTGCGGATGGTGCCGCGTTGCTCGACGATGAAGAGGTTGACCTTGTCTTGAAGCGGAGTGGTGACGAAAACGGGTTGCACCAAGGAGCCGACGACATGCTCGGTGGTGATGGGGATTCCGTCGGCGAGTGAAGTTGTACCCGAGAGCCTCAAGCCGAGGAGCAAAACAAGTAGGAATGAAAAGTCGGGTCGATGACCTGACCTACGATTCCTAAACCGCGATGATTTCGAATTCAGTATGTCCAACAGAGTGAACCCCTTCCATAGGGTAGGCGAGAGTGTTATGGGAGGTCAACAAGCGAATTTTCTTGAGTTTCGTCACGATAATGCGATCGCCCCGTAATTGTCGGTTTTCACCCCCCCGTAGTCTCCCTTTCAAAGGGGGACGGGTCATTGGATGCTAACATCGTCAAGTCCAAATAAGGTCTAAGTGTAACGGGCGAGGGAATTCTGGAGAAGCGGGAGGATGCGGTCGTGGGCGTCTTCGACGACGTAGTGTGCGGCGTCGGGGAAGCGATGGACTTCGGCGGTGGGGAAACGGGCGGTCCACTCGTCGAGAAATTTGGTGGTGAAACAGAAATCGCGTTCGCCCCAGAAGATGGTCATCGGACGGTCACGGAATTGGAGGAGATTGGATTCGATTTCTTTTAGGACCGCGTGGCTGGGGATGCGCGAATGAAGCGGGATGTCGCGGACGAAGCCGAGGATGGCGACGCGGTCGGTGATTTTTCGATAGGGGTGAAGGTAGCCCGCGCGCACGTCTGGGGTCATGCGGTTGGAGGGATGGCAGGCCATGGTGATGGCGGCGCGGGGAAAAGCGTTGAATCCGAGCAGGGCGATTTCGCCGAGGATCGGCCAACGGCAGATGCGGATGCGGAATGGGGTTTTTCCGCCGAGGAATGCGGCGGTGTTGAAAATGACAAGTCGTGACACTTTTTGTGGATGGCGAACGGCCCAGCCGAAGCCGATGGCGCCGCCCCAGTCGTGAACGGCCAGCGTTACGTTTTCCAGTCCGAGATGGTTAAGCAATTTTTCTACGTTGGTGATGTGCGTGGAAAGGGTGTAGGGGTAATTGCGTGGTTTGTCGGATAGTCCGCACCCGATGTGGTCGGGAGCGATCACACGGTATTGATCGCGCAACCCGACGATGAGATCGCGGAAATAGAAGGACCACGTGGGGTTTCCGTGTAGGAAGACGATCGGGGGGCCGCTGCCTTCGTCGACGTAGTGCATGCGTGGACCGTCGAGTTCGAGGAAATGGTGGTGAAACGGATAGAGCCTTCTGATTTCGGACGGCAGGAGAATCATATTCACGGCTGCCAATGCACGCCGAGCATGGCGCAACTTAGCCCGCTGCCGATTCCGAGCATTGCGATCTTGGTGGGGCAGGTGGGTGGATCGTTATCAAGACCAAGGGCCATGGTGAGGGGAAGGGATACGGAGCCGACATTTCCGAAGCGGTCGAAGGTTGAGAAGTCTTTGCGGGTGTCGAACCCGACGGCGTCGTAGAGTGCGTCGCGGTGGGCGATGCCGACTTGGTGGCAGAAAACTCGATCGACATCGTCCGCAGACCATTCCATGGTGCGGGCAAAGTCGGACCAGGTTTCTTTCGCCAGGGCGCAGCCGTGTTGGAGGAGGGTTTCGGAATCGGTGCTCATGAACATTTCGGATTCGGCGGCGAACCCGGTGTCTTCACTGCCGCGGCAAAGATGATTGCTTTCGGTGGCTGTTCGCATGACGCCGCCTAGTAAGCGGTGATTGGTTTTTGAAACGGAATCGTGAGTCATGACCAAGGCGATGGCGCCGGAGCCGATGGTCAGAGACGCGAAAGCGGTCTTGAATTCTTGTCTGGTCAGGGTCTTGGATTGGAGGAGTCGGTCGATGGTGGTGCGGACGAGTTGGCGGCCGCTCTCGGAGGCGACGACCAAGCCGCTTTTTATCTGACGAAGTTCGATCATGTTGGCCATGATTTGCATGGCGTTGATGAAGCCCAAGCAGGCGTTGGAGATGTCGAACATCATGGATTTGTGGGGTAGGGCAAGGTGATGATGGACGACGGAGGCGGTGGCGGGTTCGAGGAAGTCGCGGGAGACGGCGGCGTAGATTAGGCAGTCGATGTCTGGGCCGGTGAGGTTTGCATTCTCGAGGGCGCGTTTACCGGCGATGACGGCGGCGTGGCTTGGAGGCGTGCCAGGGTCCCAGAAGCGGCGTTCCTGGATACCGGTCATGAGTTCCAAGCGTCCTTCGTGTAGACCAAAGCGATCGTACACAGGGGCTAGTTCACGCTCGATGTCAGCGGATGTCACGACGTGGTCAGGAATGGCGTGACCAAAGGCTTCCAGATGTACGTGGTTGTAATGGGGCATAGAGTCTAATCAACTGGGGTCCGTACTTGGGACGTCTTACACCGTGTTTGCGAAAACCCGGTCTATGGTTCGACTCGCTAGTTACCGCTCGTTATCACTCGCGGGTCTGTTCAAAGCTGCGTCGGGTCGATAACCCGAAACCTACAGTTGCCACCCTTTGACCCCCACCCTGTCCTTCCCCTGGAAGGGAGAGGGGAAGGCAACTCGATGGCCCGCATAACAATTACGGATCATCCGCGCGCTGCACTCCATCTTATTGGAATCGGGAATCGAACGCGAGACGGGGGTTGCGTTAAGATCGGACGTATTGACTTTCGTCGTTCGCCCTTCAATAACCTCTCATCAGCGGCGCCTGAACCGGTGGAGTCGGCAGATTCTTGACGACTCGTCGGTCGGCATGATGGGGGAGGGGAAAGAGCCTGAGAGGCCAATCGCTTTTTTATATCGGTCGACAAGCCACAAGGCGGATTCTTGACCCTCGACGCTCGGTCGCGGTTTCGATTCTGATTCCTGCGATGTTCGTCGCGGGTTGTGGAATGGAAGCGCAGATTGATGGGATTGCAGCCGGTGCGTCGCGAAGGGTCGATGGGCAAGAGGCTGCTGGGCCGTCGACGACACGTTTAATTCTACTGAATTGGGACGGTGGGGTAAGCCGTATCTATCCCGACGTATTTTTTCCGGGGATGGAGTACGGTGACTTTCGAATCGTCGGCGGTGGAACGTTGGCGGATCGAAGCGAGCAGTTTCAAGAGGCCGTTCGTGTGCAGGTTTTGAAAATCCTGGCCGAGTTGCCCTATTCCATTTCGGTTGAGACCGCTGACGGTGAGGGGGCGGTTGAAGATGCGACGGTGGTTTATTTCACGCAGGCGAATCAACCCGACGGGGGTTCGAACGTCGGCGAGGGTGAATATGATCCGTGCGATCGACATGGCGATGACGAGGCCCTCATCTATGGCGAGAGCCTGCGGCAACTTTTCTCGCGTGCGGAGCTTGGCTTTGATGAGTGGGTGACGGTTTTCTCCAACGTTTGTGCTCACGAAGTGGGGCACACGTTGGGGTATGGTCATATATCCCGTAAGGATGAATCTGAAGCGTTTCACGGCAAATACGTTGAGTTGATGCTGGATCGACATAGCGTCGAGGAGATTCGGCGGGAACAAAGGCTTATCGTTCCGCAAGCGACATGTCCGGGGAACGAGCTGCACGCCTCATCGGGCGGATGACAAATCCGCCGAAGCATTTGACATGCATCCCTAGACTCTTTATCAAAAGCCGAAGAGAAGTTCCATGGGGTATTCCGTGGGAAGGCAGTGCGGAATGCGGCTGCCCGTGTGAAGGCTCGATGAGGAGTACGGTGTCCATGCGTAGTCTTGTTTGCTTCCTTTTGATTTTGTTTCCCGGGGCAACGGTTTCCAACGCGGAGGTAAGGACCAAGACGGTGACCTATGACCATGCCGGAGTGACGCTCAAAGGTCACTTGGCCTGGGACGATGCGAACAAGGAAAAGAGGCCGGGCGTGTTGGTCGTGCATGAGTTTTGGGGATTGAATGATTATGCCCGAAAACGGGCTGAGCAACTCGCGGGGTTGGGTTACGTCGCTATTGCGGTCGATATGTACGGCGACGGGAAAATGACCGATCATCCCCAAGAAGCGGGGGCAATGGCCGGGCAAGTCCGTGAGAATCTGGCGACGTGGCTGGGTCGAGCGAATGCGGGGTTGATGGTGTTGCGTGAATGCGAGTTCACGGACCCGAAGCGAATCGCGGCGATTGGGTATTGTTTTGGCGGATCGACGGTTTTGCAGCTTGCCTACAGCGGAGCCGATATTTCTGCCGCGGTGAGTTTTCATGGTTCACTTCCGATTCCCGACTCCACCAAGGATATCAAGGCCCGAATTCTGATTTGCCACGGTGCGAAGGATACCTTCATTCCGGAAGAAACGATCAAGAGCGTTCGTACCAAACTGGACGACGGAAAAGTGAATTACAAGTTCGTCGCCTATCCTGATGCGGTGCATAGTTTTACGGTGCCGGACGCCGAAAAACGGGGCATGAACGGCGTGGCCTACAACGCCGAAGCCGATCGTCAATCGTGGCAGGATATGACCCGCTTGTTCAGCGAAGTCTTCGGCGGAAAGTAGAGATCACATCTTGCCGGAATGGAATTCGGCGAGATGGTAGAGATTCAGAGAATGAACCGCTCAGTTGAATCAGAGACCGCGACAGTCTTGCCTAAACGAATAAGTCAACACCCTTTCCTACCGAAATCGATCGTATGCCTACGAGAAGGGTATTCCGGTTCCACCTTTCTTCATGACTTGCTGGCCGGGCTGACGGTGGGGGTGATTGCGCTGCCGTTGGCGATGGCGTTTGGGATCGCATCCATTCCTGACCATGTTGCGGCGGAAGCGGGTATTTCGCCACCGGCGGTGGGGTTGTACACGGCTGTGATCGCGGGGTTTCTGATTTCCGCGCTGGGCGGAAGTCGCGTTCAAATCGGCGGACCCACGGGCGCGTTCATCGTCATTGTATATGGCATTGCGGCGCGGCATGGGTATTCGGGATTGGCGACCGCCACGTTCATGGCCGGAATCATCATCATCCTACTTGGGGTGGCCAAGTTAGGGACGATGATCAAATACATACCCTATCCCGTAACCACGGGTTTTACCTCGGGGATTGCGGTCATCATCTTTTCGTCGCAATTGAAGGATTTTTTCGGTTTGACGATGGAGTCGGTACCGGCGGAGTTTTTGGAGAAACTGCGAGCATACGTAGACCATGCGGCAACGGTTGAATGGACGACCTTTGCAGTTGGTGCCGGATCATTGGCACTTCTTATCGGGCTGCGGAAATTGGTTCCACGGCTGCCTTGGGGAATCATCACCGTGGTGGTCGGTTCATTGGCGGTTTGGTTGTTGCACCTCGACGTGGAAACGATTGGAAGCAAGTTTGGCGGTATTCCGCGAACACTGCCGGCGCCGCACTGGCCGCCGTTGAATTTGTCGCTGGCCCGAGAGCTTATCCCGGAGGCGATGACCATCGCGCTGTTGGCGTCGATTGAATCGCTCTTGTCGGCGGTGGTGGCCGATGGCATGACCGGTGGTCGTCACAAGGCCAATTGTGAGCTGGTTGCGCAAGGCATCGCCAACATCGGATCGGTGCTTTTTGGGGGAATTCCGGCGACGGGGGCGATCGCTCGAACGACGGCCAACGTCAAGAGCGGGGCCAAAACGCCGGTGGCGGGGATCATTCACGTCATCACGCTTTTGCTGGTCATGGCGCTCCTGGCGCCGCTGGCGAGTGCCATTCCGTTGGCAACGCTTGCCGCCGTGTTGATGATGGTCGCGTGGAACATGAGCGAGATCGGGCATTTTCGCTATATTTTGCGAGCGCCACGCAGTGACACCGCTGTATTGTTGGCGACGTTTGGCCTGACGGTATTCGTCGATCTCACCGTCGCGGTGGGAACGGGCATGGTGTTGGCATCGTTGCTGTTCATGAAGCGAATGGCCGACGTGTCGAATATCAGCGCCTTGACCGGAGGGACGTCGGAAGAAGATGAATTGGCGGAAGGAAAGGACCCGAATGCCCTGGCTTGGCGAAACATTCCCTCCGGTGTTGAAGTCTACGAAATCGACGGACCCTTCTTCTTCGGCGTGGCGGATCGATTGAAGGACACGTTGGCGGGACTGGAGAGGCCGCCGAAGGTATTTATCTTGCGCATGCGTCGCGTGCCGGCGATCGATGCCACGGGATTACACGCCCTGAAGGAATTTTTCCACAAGTGTCATCATCAGGGTACTACGATGTTGCTGGCTGGGGTTCATGCGCAGCCGCTGTTTGCGTTTATCAAAGTTGGGTTCGATCAGCTTGTCGGGGAAGAGAATCTGCTGGAAAACATCGACCAGGCTTTGGACCGCGCGCGAGAGATCCTTCACCTTCCCGCAGTAACCAAACCGGTGGACGCAACGCCGGAGGTGGCGCGCGAAACAAGATGATTCATCGACGCGCCACCCGAACAGTCCGGCAATCTGGATGCTTCCGCGATCAAACGCCTATGACCGATTGCTCGTCGAAAACGCGAATAGCGACGTGACGTCCGCGAGTTTGTCGAGGCTCCACGCTTGGTCGAGGATTTTTGCAGCCGTGGAGTCGTCGATCACACTGGCGGCCATCGTGCGGAATTTCTTCACGACTTCGTCGTCGGTCATGGGGTTTCCGGCGTGGCCTCGCGGGAAGTCGACGCGCTTATTGGCCTTTGTTCCATCGGCGCAAGTGATGATGATGTCATTAGGAATTCCCTTGGGATAGCCGGCATTGCAGTCGGGGTCTTCCACGATTTCCGTGCGATCAACGAGGTCGAGGAGCTTTGGGTCGGAAAGCCGATGATCGTCGAACGTGGCCAAGGTGACGTCGCCGTCAACCAACGCTGCGGCGCAACAATAGAACAACGAATGATCTGCGGTTTCGCGCGAAGTCGGTCGGCGTTTTTCGGGTTCGCTGCCGATGATGCTGACCGCGGCTTCGAAACTCTTAATGTGGATCTTTTCGATTTTCTTTCCCAAAACCTTAGGCCTCATTTGCAGCATCGCGTCGATCGCGGATTGGGAATGATACTCCGCCGGCCAATACTTGATGTACGTCTTGTCGATCATGAAATCGCCGCGTTCGCCGAGTACGAGATTGCGCACACCGGGAATACTGAGTTGCTTGATCAGTCCTTTCGGCCCTTCAAAGATTTCATTTGGGCCGGTCATGCCACGTCGAGCAAGGTCAGCCGCGAAGACCCCGTTTCGCGCGGCGTTAGAAAACGCACAAGCTTTCCAATCCGAAATTTGACCCGTGCGCGTTTGCCGCGTGGCGATATTGCAAACCCCGGCCAATCCCAGGGCGTGTTCCATCTGATCTTCGCTCAAATCCAACAATCGAGCGGCGGCGAGGGCGCTGGAAAGAGCACCGTACGTGACATGATCCCACCCATTGGCCCGAAGACTGGCGGCGTCGCATAGTCGACACTGAATCTCATAGGCGAGCACCGTCGCGAGGATAAGGTCTTTTCCAGTCTTTCCGGTCTGTTGAGTGATCGCCACCGTCGCCGCGATATTGTCCGAAGGATGCGCCGGCTCAAGGCTCAAATACGTGTCGTTGTAGTCGAGGTATCGCACCATCGCTCCGTTGGCAAACGTTGCGAGTTCCGGCAGAGTGCGATGTTGCGTGCCCCAAACCGAAGCCTTGGCGTTGGGATCGGAAACAGCCATTGCCTTTTCACGGACGATCTTGGCCGGGGCTGATTGATACGCCCCCAAACACGTCGCAATCGAATCAATCACCCGTCGCTTCACTTCCTGAACGGTTTTCGCCGGGAGGTCTTCGTATCGCAAATTTTTGGCCCATTGAGCCATTCGTCGTGCAAGAGTCACGGATTCACCTCCATTGTGCATTCTTTTCCGAACAACACTCGCCTTCGAGTGTATTCTACAGTTCTGAAACCGACGACCACAATATCTCCGCCACGTCAAGCTGGTGCACTTCGGTGCGATGCTTTTCCGCCAAACCGTCGGTCAGCATGCGCATGCAGAAGGGGCAGGCGCTGCTAATGGTGTCGGGCTTGGTTTCGAGAAGTTGAGCAGTGCGAACCGCGTTGACTCGCTCCGTGCCATGCTCCTCTTCCTTGAACATTTGAGCCCCGCCCGCCCCGCAACACATTCCGCGATCACGCGTCGCCGTCGGTTCGACCAAAGTCACGCCAGGAATACTTCGCAACACGTCGCGTGGTGCATCATACACTTCGTTGTACCTCCCGAGATAGCACGAATCGTGATACGCGACGCGGGCGTCGACGCGCTTCGTCGGGCGCAGTTTCCCTGTGTTCACAAGATCCGCCAAAAACGTCGAATGATGCACCACGTTGTACTTCCCGCCAAAATCGGGATACTCATTCAACAGTGTATTAAAACAGTGCGGGCACGAGGTAACGATGGTTTTCTTCTCGGCCCCGCAACCGTTCAGTGTTTCCACATTCGCCCGCGCGAGTATCTGAAACAAATACTCATTGCCCGCCCTCCTTGCGGGGTCTCCGGTGCATTGCTCTTGTGTTCCCAAAATGGCGAAATCGACGCCCGCTTTTTGGAGAAGCTTTACCGTGGCCTGTGTCACTTTCTTGGCACGCTCGTCAAACGACGGCGCACATCCAACCCACAAAAGCACCGGCGCATCGGGATGTTCCGCAATCGTTTTGACCTCCAACCCGTCGGCCCATTTTCCGCGGTCTTCCGCAGGAAAACTCCACGGATTCGCGTTCGTCTCCAATCCCTTAAAAGCGGCCTGCAACTGCGTGGGAAACTCGCCTCGCTCCATGGCCAGATACCGCCGCATGTCCACGATTTTATCGACATAGGTAATAAACACCGGGCATTCCTGCTCGCATGCCCGGCAGGTCGTGCAAGCCCATAGCACATCGGGGTCGATCACGCCGTCGACCAAATCCTTTCG
>JBBTCX010000098.1:0-5089 GCA_038043045.1 Planctomycetota bacterium
CCGACGGAGTCAAAAAAGCCGCCGCCTGACCATGCACTCATCCACAACATTGGACTATTTCCCATTGTGGCGTTGTTGTCAGGAAGTGACACCAATGGACTATCGCGTCAGAAGCGTCGCAAGAATTTTCTGGGAGTCGTCGAACTTGATGTGCTTTCGAAGAAGTGACGTGCGTGACCATCGGCGATTGCTGTTTTGAAACACGGAAATCGGCAGTGCCAAAGCAGTGACGCTCGATTCGGTGAACGAGGCCAGAACGTACTCTGTGCAGCATTCGGAGCTGCGGCCGCCGGTCGTGCGGTAGGAGGGCATCTCGCAACACCCTCCTACCCAATTCGAGATCGAGCCTACTCGCACGGATCCGAACAAACCGGATCGTTTGCTATGGCCTGCAACAAGGCTATCAAATCATCCAAATCCACCATCCCGTTTCCAGTGCCACATGGGTAAATGTCTGCGTCCATCGTGTGCGAGAGATTCGCAAACTCGTTCAGCAGGACGATGAGGTCATCCAGGTCGACGACTCCGTCGCCGCCAGCCGGGGACACGTCACCATGGAGTCGAGGAACGCAAGGTAGCGCCGACTCGCGGTAGTCGAACCCCGAGCTGGAGAAATACCCTGCGGGGATGACGGGATTTCCCAGCGCATCTCGAATGTTTCGAATACCGCCCCAGTAGCTGGAGTTTCCAAGGTCGATGACCGTGTCCAGAGTTCCGCTGACCGAAGAGGTCTGGTTATCAAACCGCGTATCGACCTGAAGGAAGGTATCCAGGAGAATCGGTTGTCCGTAGATAAACTCCACCGTGCCCGTCTGCTGATAGGTGTTGAGCGGGTCGCCGGAATACTCCAACGTCGTGGAGTCATACGCCTTGTACCAATCCCCCGCGTAGTACATGGATTGAATCGTACCGCCATAGGGGTCGGTCACTCCCTCCACCGACACGTTGATGACGGCGTGCCAGAATGCGTTGAACTCAGTATCCAGTGACATGAGGTAACCATCGCTCATGTTCACGAAACCGGAACCCGCCACATAGAGAGTGATGTCAAAAAACCCGTGAGTCCCATCCAGTTGCGGATCGTCAAATTGGAACACATCCCAATACCGCGAGGTGGCGAAACCGTATTCGAACCACAATGGGTTATTCGGGTTCGTCCCGGCCAGGTCGACGCGGGCTTTATTCACCCCAAACCCGACGATGGCTTCACCAGCTACGCGACCGTATCCGGTTTGAACCGATTCGCGGATGATGGGTCCGACAGGTTGCTCGCCCTGTTCGTATTGTTCGATGTAGATCGGCCCAAGGGACAGATTCAGCCCGTATTCGACGTGGTGCGCCGCATACACATCGATGTTGACGGTATCGCTGCGGCTCGCATTGTCGTTGTCCCAGACGGTGAGCGTGGCGACATAGCTGCCGGAAGAAGTGTAGATGTGGACCGGATTCTCCTCGCTGGTGATCACGCCGGAACCGTCGCCAAACGTCCATTGATACTGGACGATGGTTCCGTCGGCATCAAAGGAACCATCGGAACTGAATTGCACGACCAGCGGCGCGTAGCCGGATGTCGGCGTGGCGTTGGCGATGGCGATTGGCGGCAGGTTCACACCGGGGGCGTTGATGATCAGGGTCGTCGTGCCAACACCGCCGCGGGAGTCGTAACAATTCAGCGTCACCGTTTGGGGACCCGGATCGTAAAACGTGTGATAGGCCGTCGCGCCCCAATAGGAACCGCCATCACTGAACAACCATTCGATGTTGCCGATGAAGCCGTCGGGGTCGTACGAACCCGCCGCGTAGAATATCACGTCCAGAGGCAAAACACCGGCGTAGGTATTGGCGGTGGCGATTGCGACGGGGATTTGGTTTGGCGCGGTAGCGTTGATCATCTGGGCCTGCACTGTCTGCCTGCCGACGTCGTCCGTTACGGTCAAGGTCACAAGATATTCACCGGAGACGGTGAAGGTGTGGGACGGATTCGCTACGTTGTCCGTACCGCCGTCGTCGAAATCCCACGCGTAGGAAACTCCGGTCGAACCCGTGGAGGTGAAGTTCGCGGTCAGTGGCACGTCACCGCTCGTTTCGCTCGGATTGATGACCGCGACCGGCCCATCGCCGGGCAGGAGGTCGTAAGCGATCCGGTAGTTGGCAAACGTCGCGTCGTTGAGCATCAACGCTGCGGCTATGAACAAGGTGCCGTTGACGGCCTCGACGGTCGGGTCGGTCTCGGCTGTCGGGAGGGCGCTAAAGGCAAATCCCTGCGGATCGATGATCGTACCCGTCGGACTGACGCGCATCGCGAACAGGTCGCTGCGCGCGTCGAGTTGATCGAGGGTCCACAGTGCAAGTCGATTTTTCTGGTCGTGATAGGCGACGATGAAGTTAGCGCCGTCCCATGCAACGCGCGGCTTGTACTGATTGCCCGACCACGGAGTCATATTGATCTGAGGACCAACCGTGCCGGCGGCATCGATCGTGTGGCAAAGCAGGTCATTTTCTACGCCGCTGGTCAACTCTTTCGATTGGACGAATAGCGCGGTGCTGCCGCTGGATGCCAGGCCGACTTCGAAGATGCCGTTACCGCCTGCTGTGGAGAACGAGCCGTGGATTGTGAACTCTGGAGTAGCAGTGCCGGCGGCGTCGACGAACGCGCCCATGCTGCTGGCATAGGGACTGTCATGCGAGGTGTTGCGATGCCATGCCACCAGCCACCGTCCCGCCAAAGCGACTACGGCTGGGGCCGTTCGCAAATAGGAATTACCGAGCAGCAACGGGCTCGTGTCGAGCACGGTTCCGTCACCGCTGACGCGTGCGGCGGCCGGGAATATATATTGAGAATAGGTACCGGGCTTGCGCCCGACAACGAGAAAATTGTTTCCGAGGGCGGCGACGTTCGCCCCACCCAAGCCCGCACTTATGACGATGAACGGGTTGGCATCCACCGTGGTACCATCGGGCATGAGGCGTTGAGCGACAATGCCTGCTGCGTTTGCCCAAGACACGAGATACATGGAACCGTTCCATGCGACACTTGGACTGCCCGGACCGTTGAGCGCTGGGCCGGCATCGAGTTGGACCGGCTCTGCCATGAGAGGATTCCCGGCGGCATCAAGTGGTTGAGCGAGTATTCGGGTTATCAGATTCGCGCTGCTGCGATAGACGAACATGTACCCATCGCCATTCGTGGCAGCATCGGGTCGCAACTGCTGCGGAGCGCCGAGGGAAAGCGTCTGGCTGGGCCCGGCGATATTGTTCGGCGCAATGTTCGCAGTGAAGACATCGTAATCCCCGTAGGCGCCGTTGGTGGCCGCGGACCAGACCAGTTGAAGCGATCCGGTTCCTGTGCCGGCGATCGGTCCCGTTGGTACGCCGGGGACCGCGACACTGCCGGGATCAAGGACCGTGCCGGCGGAGTCAACGCGAGCGACGTAAGTCGTGATATATTCACCCCAGGTCACCCGCCAGTTGATGCCGTCCCAGGTCGCGGCGGTTATGGAATAGGAGTACGGTTCTTTCGTTCCGGAGAGGTTTGCGCCGTTGCCGTCGAGCATCACGCCTGCCGTCGTGAGGCGCGAACCGACGACGTGCACGGAGAAGTCGGGTTCTTGTCGATTCCAGACTGCATAGAAGCCGCTGTCGCTTCCGGCCAGGGCGTTGAGCGACGTTGGAAGCAAAGAGATAGGTTGAGCATCGAGCTTGTCGAGGTTGCCATCAAAGCGTACGGCTTTGGTGTCGTACGCGCCACCGTCGCTAAAGGTCATCAGGAATACACCGCCGGCATAAGCGACTTGAATGTTTGAACGCATGTAGTAAGTGGCTGGCACGAGAGCGCGATTCGGCGGATCAAGCAGGACACCGGCAGGAGAGATGCGGATCGCGACGATGTCTCCACCAGCCGAAGTTCCCTGGTTGACGAGGACCCAATTGTTGCCGTCGGAGCCGATGTCCCAGTAGCCGCTGCCTGAGGGAGTCAACCCGTAGAGCTTGATCGGTTGGGCATCGAGCACTTGGCCGGTGGACGACACGCGGACGGCTTCGAGCGAGTCTTGGTAATAATAACCGGTACCGTTCAGATCCACGCTTTGATAAACAACGAGCCAGCTTGTACCATTCCAGGCGACTTTTGCATAATTTTGAATGGCACGGCCCGTGACTATGGCGAGTGCGGTGCCATCCATCACGTTGCCGGCGCTATCGAGCCGAATGCCGTAAATATCGCGTGATGTTTCGTACTCAGACCAGGTGTAGGCACCGGTCGGGTCGGCCCGGTTGTCCGTCCAGACAACGAGCGTGCTGTCGCTGCCGCGTGAAATGGCCGGCGCGGTCTGGTCGGTGACCACGGGCGAGACGGCGGCGTCTCCCGGCAAGAAACTGAGTTGGGCGTGCGCCGTGATCGAGAGCGCGGCGGTCGCAAGCAATGCCGCCAAAGCGCTCCGAACGATTGAGGGCTGGGTTTTGAAAAGTTCAAGAACGATCATGAGTTTTCTCCAAATTCCATAGGGGTCACAACGATCGAGAACACCTTGGCAAGGTTGCGGCGTCTGAACAGTGCATGAAACACGACTTCACTCCTCTTGTCTGGAGACACGCAGCGTCATTCCGCTGACTCAAAGACGCAAAATGCTTCTTTCGGCGTTGCATACGTGTGCGAGCTTGACCACACAAGGTCACCCGCAATCGCGCTCAGCATGGTGACCATGTCGTCGACTTCGATTGGGCAATGACGGCCCATGCCGCGGGACCATCCATCCGCAAAGCCGATGCAGACATTTCCCTCGTGGCGATCTACTCGTCGAAACGAATCGTGTAATCGGGAGGTCGACGGCATCGTTCAATGCTCGCGTAGCACCGTTTTTCGTAGGCCGCACAAAGCCCGCTCGGCCTACGATTCCGCAACGCTTCGCCGCCTGAAACGCCGCTATCTCGCACGCAGAACATCCCACGCAAACATGCTTGCGCGTTCGCCTGCGTCCTAGATTGTCCGATAAACTGGCATTTTACGTGCCAAATTGAAGGCGTCTAATCAAAAACTAACCCAACCTTCGCAGAAGGGTTGAATGAACCGCGTTGGCGGGGTCGAGAACTG
>JBBTCX010000099.1:0-4191 GCA_038043045.1 Planctomycetota bacterium
GGCTCTGGGAGTTAACCCTGGGCGGCGCTGCGCTCTGCCCAGGGCTGTCCTGTGGTAGGCTTTCAGCCTGCAAGAAAGGAATGTCGGGGAATCAACCGAAATCTCACAGGGGTCGTAATTTTTTTTCGTCTATCGCACTTCGACGGTCAGTTCCACTTCGACGGCGGCGTTGAGTGGGAGGGCGGCGGCGCCGAGGGCGGATCGGGCGTGGCGGCCTTGGTCACCGAAGATTTGGACGAGGAGGTCGCTGGCTCCGTTGGCGACTTTGGGGTGTTCAGTGAAGGTCGGATCGCTGTTGACGAAGACGACGACGCGGACGACTCGAGAGATCGCATCGACCCCGCCGACGATTTGTGCGCAGGCGGCGATCGCGTTGAGCATGGCGATTCTTGCGGCGTCGGCGGCTTGAGTGAGAGTGACTTCTGTTGGCACTTTACCCACGTACACGACTTTTCCGTCTTTAAAAGGAACCTGGCCGCTGCTGAAAATTAGATTGCCGCTGCGGTTGGCGGGGATGTAGTTCGCAACGGGCGCGGCCACTTTGGGTAAGACCAATTGCAGTTCGGCTAGTCGTTCACTGGGTTGCATTGATTCGCTCCGTTGGGTGTTGGTTTATCGTTTGAACGAGCTTTTCATTCATCGTTTTTCGTTACCCCCCTGTAGTCCCGCCAGTGAGGGGGGACGGTTTGGAAGAGGACGGCTCGGTGAGTTCGGCATTTGAATCATGCAAGGTATCCAAGGCCAATGGATCAGCTCGCGTTTCGAAGTCGTCCGACGTTTCACGAAACGATTCGCTTGATGTTTCATTGGAAAAGTCTTGGTCCCAAGCGGGGAGAACTTCGTCGGCGGGTTTTGAGACGATTTTTTGGGCGATGGATTCGATCGGTTCCTGCCATACCTCTTCTTCGGGAATCGGGCCGAGGGAGGAGCGATCGAGAAGGTGGATGAGAATCGGTCCGAAGGGGCTGTCTTGGCTGGCGCGGATGCGTTTTTGGCGGATGAGTTCCAAGAGGGCGAGGAACATTCCGATCATTTCGGCGCGGCGACGACCGGTGAAGATGATGTCGAAGGGTTGTGCGCCGCCGGCTTTATCCACGGAGTCCAGAATGTCGTCGGCATGAAGAGAGAGAGGCGTTTCATCGACTTCAACTTTGTGGACCGGGCCGGTTTTGCCAACTTGATCCCATAGGCGTTGAAACGCGTGGAAGAGGTCCCAGACATCGACGTTTTCGAGTTCCTTTCCTTCTCGGAGATCGTGCGGGAGAACCGGTGCGCGAGGGAACCGTTGCGAGTGAATGTCTCCGGACTCTTCCAAATAGCGGGCTTTTTCCTTGAATTCCTGATAGGCGAGGAGTTGACGGACGAGCTCCGAGCGAGGGTCGATGAGCGGGCCGGATTCTTCCTCGATCGGTGGGCGAGGCAGAAGTACGCGGGATTTGATTTCCATGAGTGTGGCCGCAAGGACGAGGAATTCACCCGCGGAATCCGGGTCAAGGTGTTTGAGCACATGGATGTACTCCATGTATTGTCGCGTGACTTCGGCGATGGGGATGTCATGAATGTCGACCTCGCTACGTCGGATGAGAAACAGGAGCAGGTCCAACGGGCCGCTGTAGGCTTTGAGGTTGACGCGGTAATCGCTCATCGATGAGTGTCCTTCGAGGTCATCAATCCGCAGACCTCGCGTACGTCGGCCATGGTTTTTCGAGCTTCGGCCCGGGCACGGCGGGCGGAGGTCGTCAGAATATCCTCTACTGTATCAGGATCGGCAGCCAATTTTAAGCGGTTTTCTCTGGCCGGTCCCAAGACGTGCTCGATCACGATCGCCAATCGTTTCTTGGCATCACCGTAACCCATTCCGCCTTTGCGATAGGCCTGTTCCAATTCGGCGACTTCGGTCGGGTTGGCCATGAGTTTGTAGAGGGCGAAAACGTTGCATGTGTTCGAATCTTTCGGCGCTTCGACGGGCGTGCTGTCGGTCTTGATGCTCATCACACGCTTTTGGGTTTCTTTGGCGGAGTCGAAAAGGTTGATGGTGTTGCCGTAACTCTTGGACATCTTTTGACCATCCAATCCGGGAACGATCAAGGCCTCGTTGAGTCGGGCTTCCGGGCGTTTCAAAATTTCTTTTCCGAAAGTCGAATTGAAATACCCGGCCATGTCTTGGGCCATTTCTATGTGTTGAACCTGATCTTTCCCCACGGGGACGACATCGCTTCGATAGATGAGGATATCCGCGGCCATGAGGATCGGGTAGGTGAATAGGCCCATCGTCGGCTGGATTCCCTTGTTGGTTTTGTCCTTGTAGGAAGTCGCCCGTTCGAGGAGTCCTTTGCCGGTGACGGTGGAGAGAATCCAGGCGAGTTCGGTGACTTCGGGCACGTCGGATTGGCGGAAAATGGCGGCTTTGTTGGGGTCTAAACCTAGGGCGAGGTAGTCCAAGGCCACGTCGACGGTGTACTCGCGTTGGAGATTGGGATCGGTCACGGTGGTGAGGGCGTGGTAATTGGCGATGAAGAAGAAGCAGTCGTGGTCGTGCTGAAGCTCGATGTGTTGCTTCATGGCCCCTAGGTAATTACCCAGGTGAAGCTTCCCGCTGGATTGAATTCCCGACAATACGCGCATGGTCTCGAACCCTCGCGGGCAGAGTCGCTATCGTGTAAGAGATTGTCAAGTTTGTAGACTATGATCAATTGACCCAACACGCGATTTTTGGGATACTCACAGGGCCCGCTCGGTGGGTCGCATGAAACTACTAGCGATCGAAATTCTCGTGCTCGATGTCGACGGAGTTCTGACGGACGGTCGGATTTGGCCGGTGGGGGGCGAGGTTTCGTCGTTGAATGTTTTGGAGGGAAAGGCCTTCCATGTGCAGGACGGTTGTGCGATCAAGCTTTGGCAACAGGTCGGTAGGCGAGCGGCGGTTGTGTCGGGTCGGAAAAGTTCGCTGGTGGAATCGCGGGCGAGGGAATTGGGGATCGATTGGTGTCACACGGGCGTGGGCGATAAAACGGCTATGTACGAGGAATTGAAATCGACTTGGAGTTCGAGTGACGCCGTGATCGCGGTCATGGGAGATGATTTGCCTGACCTTGGGCCGATGCGGCGATGTGGGTTTCCCATCGCCGTGGCCAATGCGGTTCCCGTTGTAAAGCGAGCGGCTCAGTATGTAACGCGTCGCTCGGGTGGATGTGGCGCCGTGGCCGAGGTGGTGGAGTTTATTCTTCGGAAGCAGGGTCGTTGGTGTCCTTCGGAATTCTCAGCATGATGAATTCTCCACCGAATCAAGTTCCATCCTTCTCGCGGCACACCGCGCGATCGTTTCGTATTCGAGGTTCAGGTCCGATTCGTACGATGGTGGTGGCATCGGCGACGCTGGCGATTCTGCTGGTTTGTTTTTCAATTTATCAGTACAGCCAAAAGGAAGACGACTCGGAGGCTTTCCATCGGTCGCGTCTTCCGGCGACGCCGTCCACGACCCTAGATCGTTCGGCCCCGCCGGATGATCCCCATGCGCCGTCGGTTAATGTCGGTCCGGCGACGATCGGGCCCGGTCGACAGGTAAAGCTCACTTTTTACTCGCAAGAAGGAACCAAAGCCCGTTTCGAAATCATGGTGAGTTCGTGGACGCCGATTTCTGGAACGGTCAACGATTTGATGCTGGTGGAGCCGGAAATTCGGATGCGGACGAACGCCGGCAACGCTCTTCGGGTGACGGCCCAAAAGGGGATTCTCGAAGTTCGACGAAAGGCCGGCGGCGGGCTTGATCCGGTTCGCGGGCAATTGATCGGTGATGTTTCGATCGAAATCGATCGATTGACGGAACAAGAACGACTGGCGCGATCGACTTCCGCGCCATCGACGATTGATCCTTCCGAGTTGGTCCACGTTCGCGTTTCGGAGATTGCCTTTGACCTGGAGTATTCCAAGTTGAGTATTCCGGGGGAGGTTCGCTTGACGGCGCGTGATGTCGACTTCACGGCCAACGTCGTCGACGCGCGGTTCGACGCGCAGGCCGGGCGGTTGGAATCCCTCCAGATATCTGAAGGTGGACGTATCGAGCTTCGAGACTTGGCCGGGACGTTGGGCCTTAGCGAGGAAGAATCCGCACCGAAAAACCTAAGCGTGGTCGACTGGATTCGGGAGACTCTTCGTTCCGGATTGGACAGTGGAACGCCAACGGATTCACAA
>JBBTCX010000100.1:0-12990 GCA_038043045.1 Planctomycetota bacterium
GCAGACGGGCCAACGGGTACTGGGCGATGAGGAAGGCCAATGGACGGCGGCGCCGGCAACCGCAGGAGCCGAAGAATGAAACGTCGCAAAGTCGCCGCCCTATCTCCGCAACGGAGCGCCGCGCAACGGCAAGCAGGGATCATCCGGGCCACCCGGGCGGAATACGGCGGGCTGCTCACCGGCATCTCCTCGCTGCTGGAGACTGCGCGTCAGGCGGCGGCGCGGTCGATCAACAGCGTCCTGACAACGACCTATTGGGAGATTGGCCGGCGGATCGTGGAGCACGAACAGGCAGGTCGGGTGCGGGCAGAGTACGGCGAGGCACTCTTACAACATCTAGCCGTGGATTTGACACGACGCTTCGGCCGTGGATTTTCCAAACGAAACCTCGATTACATGCGGACGTTTTATCTGGGCTGGGAGATCGTGCAGACACCGTCTGCACAATTCGAAGCGCGGGTGAATTGCCCGGCGCTGTCGGGCAAATCGCCGATATTGCAGACGGTGTCTGCGGAATCCAGGTCGATGGCGATGGTCTCCGTCTTCCCACTTTCCTGGTCTCATTATGTTCGGCTTATGGCGGTCGAAAAACCCCAGGCTCGTGCGTTCTACGAGACCGAGGCGATCCGTGGCGGATGGTCGGTTCGACAATTGGATCGTCAGATCGGCACACAGTTCTTCGAACGGACAACTCGGTCGAAGCGTCAGGCGACGATGCTGGCACGCGGCCGGCAGCGCCACACTGAGGATGTCGTTACGCCAGACGAGGAAGTGCGCGACCCGTATCTGTTGGAGTTTCTGGATCTGAAGGATGAGTACAGCGAAAACGACCTGGAGGATGCGCTCGTTCGGCACCTGGAATGGTTCCTGCTGGAACTCGGGGGCGGGTTCACGTTCGTCGCCCGGCAAAAGCGCATCCGCATCGGCGGCACCTGGTATCGCATCGATCTGCTGCTCTACCATCGCGGACTACGCTGCCTTGTGGTCATCGACCTGAAGACCGGTGCGTTCACACACGCCGACGCGGGGCAAATGAATCTGTATTTGAACTACGCCAAGGCGCATCTGTCGATACCGGGCGAAAACGACCCGATCGGGATCATTCTGTGCAGCGATAAAGACGACGCTGTGGTGAAATACGCGATGGGCGGAATCAACGCGCGGGTGTTCGCCTCGAAGTACCTGACGAATCTGCCGGACGAGGAGACTCTGCGCCGAGAGATTTTGACGACGAGGCGTGCGATCCGAGCGCGGCTGCGAAGGAAATAGGTACTGTGCGCGATAACTAGGTACTAGACGGCGGTTGGTACCTATTTGGCGAGGAGTTCAACGATGGCAAAGCTACCCTGGAAGACTTGGCACGAGGTCGTGAAGTTACGGGACGACCTGCGCTCGGGCGACCTGCCGCTACACTTGTTTGCCGCGGACCTATATGAGGTCATGATGCAGAATGGCAAGCGGCCGATCTACGAAAAGCCCGATGAATTCTTCGCCCTGACCTTCCCCACGCACAATCTGCGCAAGTTAGTGCGGGACGTGGTGCTGCGCCTGGCCGGGAAGAACGACAAGGCTGTGCGACAACTCGAGCTGACCTATGGCGGCGGCAAGACGCACACCTTGATCACCATGCGTCACCTCGTGAATGATCCGGCGACCCTGCCGAACCTGCCGGCCGTGCGGGAGTTCACCGAGACCATCGGCCAAACGCCCTCGCAGGCGCGCGTGGTGGCGTTGTGCTTTGACAAGCTGGACGTCGAGACGGGCATGGAGGTTCGCAGTCCGGAAGGTGCCATGCGCCGACTTAAGAATCCGTGGAGCGTGCTGGCCTATCAGGTCGCCGGCGACGACGGTCTGAAGCTGCTTCATGCAGACGGCAAAGCCGAGGAGCGCAAGACGCCGCCTGCGGAGAACACGCTGACGGATCTGCTGTCGCTTCCGCTAAAGGCTGGGATGGGAACGCTGGTGTTAATTGACGAGGTGCTGCTGTATGCGAAGGTGAAGTGCCACGCCGAATCGGGGTGGTTGGATATCCTGGTTGGCTTCTTCCAGTACCTCACACAGGCGGCGGCGAAGGTGCCGAAGTGCTGCGTCGTGGCGTCGCTGCTGTCGAGCGAGCCGAAAGACCAGGCGGACCCGTTGGGCAAAAAGATCGTCTCAGACTTGTACGATATCTTTCAGCGCCAGCGTGAGGAAACTGTGCAGCCGGTTGAAAAGGACGACGTGGCCGAGGTGCTACGACGACGGCTCTTCGACCCGAAGTCGGTGGAGAATCGTGGGACCTGGCCCCAGCATGTGATTGCGGCGCTGAAAGGCATTACCACGCTAGATGATCAGACAGCGAAACAGGGCGCGACGGCCGAAGAGCGTTACATAAGGAGCTACCCGTTCCACCCAGAGTTGACGGAGGTCTTCTACGCCAAGTGGGCGTCGGGCATCGAGCGATTCCAGAAGACTCGCGGTGTGTTGCGGACCTTCGCACTAGCGTTGCGTGATGCGGAGAACTGGGACGAGAGCCCATTGGTCGGACCATCCGTTTTCTTGGGCCCGCCGAAACAGTCAGGTCTCTCCGAAGCGGCACGTGAGCTGGTTGCCATCGCGGACACGATCGTCACAGACGGCCAGGCTACGAAGTGGACCGGCATCGTCGAGAATGAATTGGGCAGTGCCCGCCAAGTACAGTCGGAGTCGGTTGGGCTGAAACTGCGCGAGATTGAGCAGGCGGTGATGGCGACATTTCTCCACTCCCAGCCGACCGGCCGCAGTGCCAGGACCCGCGACCTGATGCTGCTGATCGGCCCCTGCCGGCCAGACAAGATCGAGTTGGAGAAAGGTCTGGGCCGCTGGGCGCGGAGTAGTTACTGGCTCGACGACACCAACATGCCGGAAAAGGAAGGACAATTGCCAACCGAGTGGCGGCTGGGCAATCGCCCGAACTTGAACCAGATGCAGTCGGCGGCTGCGGCGCAGATCTCCGACGACTTGGTCAAAGCCCGGCTCGTCGACGAGATCGGCAAGGCCAAGACGCTGACTAGCGGCGCTTCGGCGTCAGGCGTGCGAGTTCATACGCTGCCCACCAAGCCCAGAGATATCGAAGATGATGGCCTTTTCCACTATGCGATCTTACCACCCAGCGCCGCGTCGGATTCGGGCAAACCCAGCTCCGAGGCCAAGCGGTTTCTCGATGAGACGACCGGTCCGGACAAGCCCCGCGTGTTTCGCAACGCGGTACTTCTCTTGGCGCCGTCGAAGGATGGTCTTGAGGTCGCCCATGCACGCGTCCGAGACTATCTGGCGTGGGAAAGGGTGATGGATGACCTTGTTCCCAAGAATGAGGACGAGAAGAAACAGAAAGGGCCGGTCGATAATGCGCGATTACAAACGCTAAAGATTTATATCGACAAGGCCAAGGCTCGCGTGCCGGAGTCAATCCGACAGGCATATTGCATCGTCGTTACGGTTTCGGACAAGGACGACGTGCATGCATTCAAAATCACCGTTACGGATGATGCGCATTTCGAGACGATCAAGAAGGACTCCCGCTCTCGCGTGCAGGACACGGCGATCACCGCCGAGGCCCTGCTGCCGGATGGCCCGTATAACCTCTGGAAAGGCGGCGAAACGAGCCGACGCGTGAAGGACTTGGCCGGTGCGTTTGCTCAGCTTCCACACCTGCCCAAGATGCTGAAGTCGCAGGCCATCGTGGAGACGCTGGTCGACGGTTGTAAGCAGGGTACGTTCGTGTTGAAGCTCACGCGCCCGGATCGCACGTTTCGCACTTGGTGGCGCACGCGACCCGACGATGCGGTGATGAATGACCCGGCGATTGAGCTGGTGTTACCCAATGCAAGTGAACTGGGCGAGATTCCCGGTGAACTGCTCGCGCCGAAAACGTTGCCCGACCTGTGGACTGGCGACGAGATCACCGCACAGGCGGTGATGGATTACTTTAGCGGCAAGACAGTAGTGCAGGTCGACAAGGGCGGCTTCAAGGAACCCGAACCCGTGCCAAAGGCGGCCACCGAGGTCGTCGATGCCGCTATCAAGGACGCCGTGGCGACGGGAAAGGTGTGGCTGCTATCGGGGCCTGCCAGTTTGCTGGCCGAGCCGATTCCAGTTGGTGTGCTCGCTCCCAGCGCCACATTGCGCGTGCCGCCGGCGCTGATTTCGGCGCCGGCGATCTTACCGGAGAACTTACCTAACGCCTGGAAGGATGGTGGTACAACCGCTATATCCATTGCCACAGCATTATCGCATCAGGCGGGCCACACCTTGCCCTGGAAGACCGTGTGTGACGTGATCGGTGGATCGCTCCAGGCGCGGTTCATCGCCTTGGCGGACGAATCCGCGCCGTGGCCGTGCGATCTGTCTGCGGCGAATACGGTGAAGATCAAGGTTACTGCCGCTGGGACTGGCGGCGGAACCGGCGGAGGCGGCCCGACGCCCCCGAACGTTCGCGTCGCGGAGGCGGACTTCGAACCGTCACAGATGCAGGATCTCGGTGATCTGATCCCGGAATTGCTGGAAGTCAAGGCGAAGGCCAGAATCGCCATGAGGTTCCATGTACGGCTTGAGGTCGGGGATCGCAACGCGCGGCCTGCCGACGACGTGATCGCCGAAATCAACCGCATTCTCAAGGACTTGAGAGAAGAGTTCAGTGCGGTTTAGGAGCGTCGGACGGCGGTGGTTCGTGTGCGGCGCCCCGAAGCGTTTTGTGAGACGCGCGGGCCGAGGTCGATCAACAGGAAGAGTCGGTTCTTGGCCCGGCGGTAACGTGAGCGCAATGTGGAGAGTGCCATAGGATCGGCGCGAGAGTTGCTGCCAGGGTTACATTCGGGGAGGTCAACGTGCTACCGCGAAATTCGATAGCTTTTTTGTTAACAGCATGGCGGAAAATCTGTTTCGGCGAGAATTGCCGTAACTATGGCTTTTATCTGCAGTTATGCGCCAGCCATCCATTGGCCACGCTCTCTGTTTGCAACGCCACATTCACCTGCCCGAATGCAACCCCTAAGGTTACATTCGCAGCCCCGCGTGAAACTCTCGAACTCTCATGCTCTCTCGGTTAACACCCAGGTTTGGTTAACAGGAGGGTTACGTTCGGACCCCAGCCACAACTCGAACTCTCTTTGCGTATATATCAGATAGACCGCCGCGTGGAGTCGGCGGCAGATTTCGACAACTTCGCCGGACGATCGGCCGGGCGCAAAGCGCACGTCGGCGTGGGCTACGGAGACAACGCCCATGCGCCCCGCGCCCGACGATCCGTCCTCCCTTTCTCCTCACGAACGTCTGCGCGAGCTGACCGCCATCCTGGCCGAGGGGATTCACCGCTTACGGGCATTTCCTCCGGTTGAGCCTGAATGCCGCGAGATTCCGGCGGAATCCTTGCGAATCGGCCTTGATCTGGGGGCGCGGTCTTGCCCTGATGAATCCGTGTTTACAACGCGAGAGCGCGGAGATTGATGATGTCCATCGACGTAGACGCGGCGGTGAGGGAATTGAACCTCATGACCGTCACGCAACTCCGTGAGCGCTACGCCGAAGTCTACGGCGAAGCGGCGCGGTCTTTTAACAAACAGCACCTGGTGAAGCGCATCGCCTGGCGACTCCAGGCTATTCACGAGGGGGACTTGTCCGAGCGTGCTCGCCGCCGCGCTCGTGAGTTGGCCAACGACGCCGACCTGCGCATCCGACCTCCGGCTGCGCTCGCCGAGGCGCAAAATAACGGTGGAACGAACACGACACCGTTTCGCGTGGCGAAAGACGATCGACTCCCGATGCCGGGCACACTGTTGAAGCGCACGTACAAAGGCCAAACTGTTCAAGTGCGCGTTATGCCCCGAGGTTTCGAGTTCAACGGCGAGGTCTACCGTTCCCTTTCCGCCGTGGCCCGCAAGATCACCGGCGGGCATTGGAACGGGTACTACTTTTTCGGATTGGAAAAACCCGCCGGAGAGTCCGCCGAATGAAACGCAATGGAAATGGAAACGTTAAAGTGCGCGTGGGGCAGCACGTCCGCTGCGCTGTTTACACGCGCAAAAGTACCGAAGAGGGGTTGGAACAAGAGTTCAATTCACTCGATGCTCAGCGCGAAGCCGCCGAATCCTTCATCGCCAGTCAACAGCACGAGGGCTGGGTTTGCCTGCCCGATCGGTACGACGACGGCGGGTACACCGGTGCGAACATGGAACGTCCCGCGCTGAAACGCCTTTTCGAAGACCTAGGAGCCGGTCGCATCGACTGCGTGATCGTCTACAAAGTCGACCGGCTGAGCCGCTCGCTGCTGGACTTCGCCCGGATGATGGAGGCGTTCGAGAAGCACAAGGCCTCCTTCGTTTCGGTGACCCAGCAGTTCAATACGACGCATTCGATGGGGCGGTTGACGCTGAATATTCTGTTGTCCTTCGCTCAGTTCGAACGCGAGATCATCTCCGAACGCACGCGGGACAAGATCGCCGCCGCCCGGCGCAAGGGGAAATGGGTCGGCGGGAAGCCGGTGCTCGGCTACAACGTAGACCCGCACGGCTCAAAACTTGTCGTCAACCCGGAAGAAGCTGAGCGAGTTCGCACCATCTTCGAACTGTATGTCGAAAAACAATCGCTGATTCAGACATCCACGGAATTGAACCGGCGCGGCTGGAAAACAAAGTGCTGGACGACCCACAAAGGCCACGAATGCGGAGGCCGTCCGTTCGACAAGACGACCCTATCTCGAATGCTGAGCAACGTCGTGTATCGGGGAATGGTGCGCTACAAGGACGAAGTCCACAAGGGCGAGCATCAAGCAATCATCGACGAGGAACTCTTTCAGACCGTTCAAAGACTGCTGCGTTCGAACGGTCGCGCGGGCGGAATGCACGTTCGCAACAAGTACGGCGGGCTGCTGAAAGGACTGCTGTCCTGCAAGCCGTGCGCCCGGGCGATGATGCACACGTACACCAGCAAGGGCAATCGGCGCTATCGTTACTACACCTGTTGCACGGCTCAGAAACAGGGCTGGCATGCGTGCCCGTCAAAGTCGGTGCCGGCCGGAGAGATCGAGCGGTTCGTCGTCGAACAGATTCGGGCTATCGGGAAAGACCCGGCGGTGATGGCGATGACTCTCGAGCAGGCCCGGGCGCAGGCATTGGAGGAGACGGCGTCGTTGGAGCGCGATGGAAAGATCGTCGAACGAGAAATCGGTCGGATTCAAACCGAGATCAACCAAGTCGTTGTCGATGCAGCTACCAATAGCCACGCAGCCGTACGTTTGGCGGAGTTGCACGAACATCTCCAGAAGGCCGAGCGACGCCCAATCGAGTTGCGCGATCGGGTCGAACGAGCACGGCGAGGCACAGTGAGCAAGGAGGAGGTTGATTCGGGGCTCGCGGCGTTTACGCCGCTTTGGGATTCCCTCAGTCCTCGGGAACAGGCGCGCGTGCTGCGCTTGCTGATCCAGCGCGTTGAGTACGACGGCGCCAAGGGCAAAATCTCGGTGACGTTTCACGCCAACGGGATCAGAACACTCGGACAGAACGGCGCGGCCACGGGGTCTCCATACGTTCTCCCACGGACCGAGGAAACGGAGGTGGCGTATGCGTGATGGCTTGACGGTGGAGTTCGATGTCCACTTCACACGCGGGTCCGCCGGGCGACGGGAGATCGTAACGGGCGAAGCGCCGTCAAAGCTCGAGTTGCCCGAGGGGTCGGTCCCGCGCGTGACCCGGTTGATGGCCCTGGCTATTCGTTGTGAGGAACTCATTCGTTGCGGCGAAGTGACAGACTATGCCGAGCTGGCCCGTCTCGGCCACGTCACTCGGGCGCGGATGACACAAATCATGAACCTGCTCCATCTCGCCCCGAGCATCCAGGAAGAGATTCTGTTCCTGCCCCGCACTACGAAGGGCCGCGACCCGATCGGGGAGCGTGACTTGCGGCCGATTACGGCGATTGTTGACTGGCGAACGAAACGACGGATGTGGGAAGCCCTTCTTGCGAGTCGAACGGCAGGCGCGACAAGTACGCGCAGACAGACGTCCACATTGATCGGGAAAAGACGGACGACAGAACCGAGAACTCGTGCGGCGTTGGTTACGTCTCCGGCACGACAGTGAAGCGCGATTGCCAACCCTTCGTATCTTCGACGTACACAAAGGGGTCGTCATCAATCCGGAAGAACCTCTGCAACCGGGCTGCCAACGTTTCTCGCTGTTTCTGTTTTTTCTTGTGCGCTGTTGGGTGATCCCAAGTAAACATGCCATTACCCTCCGCAAACGCTGTGAGCAGTTGCCACTGGCTGTCCGGCGCTGCCTTTCGCCGGTCGATCATGCCCATATCGGAGTACAAGTATCTGCCTGTCGTTCCCTTCACCTTCACGAACACTGTGTGTCCATCCACAAAGCGGATGGTAACGTCTTTCCACTTCGCATCCGCCGGCGTGGGGAAGAAGACCATCGTTGACGTCGCATCGGCCTGCGGTACATGTTGAGACCGAAACTTGGCGAACAAATCATCCTGTCGCGGCCTAGCTTTGAACGCTCCCGCATCAGCCAGCTCGAGTACCTCCACGAGCGGAAGGAACAGGTCGTTCTTGCGTTTCAGAAGGTCTTCGACCGGGGGGGACATGAGCTGTGCAGTCGGTGCCAGGAGAACGAACGCTGTATCCATCGTCGCCTCGAGCCGTTCGACCGTGACTCTCATATCCTCGGGCTCGTACTGAAACGTAAGCACAACGGGAAAACGGTAGCCCGCGAACGGAGAACAAAAGCCGATGCGGGCAGTCTGATGCAGCCCGTTGACCGGTGCTTCGTCGGCGGTGATCTTCAACGCGGCAGCCACCGCTTTCCCGAGGGCGGATCGATTCACCTCGTACACGATGGTGTCTGGTTTCTTGAGCGGGATGTTTGAACATTGGGCTTCGCATCGGCACACGGCGACGATGTCGACTTCGTTGTGAGTGATGACTTCGTGGGCGCAGCCACATCGAGTGCACAAATAGGAGGCGGCAAGACTGCCATTCGGCCGGAGAAACATTCGCAGCATGTCGTGCTCCGAACCGGCCAGTCTCATCCATTCGGCCTCTACGGTTGCAAGGCCGTGAACGCCCTCAAGAGCGTGCCAAAACTGCTTAAGCGTCTTCGTGTTCGTCTTCCCTTTCCGTGAGGATGAACCCACGTTTGGTGAGCCATTCCTCGACTAGGGCGCTATCCGCGTCGCGCGTGTACTGGGCGATGTTCGAAGACCGAATGACGACGGATCGTGGCGTCTTGGAATCGGCGAACTTGATTTGAAACGTCGCCCGGAAAATTCGAAGGCGGGCTGGCATCCGCCGCCCACGCGCCCTGTACGCATCAAAGACATCGTCGGCCTTGTGCGTCTCGATCTCGTGAAGCGCTCCGCCAAAATAGTATTGAATTTCGCGCAGTTTGACCCACTCCATGCCGTCGATGTCCGTGCACACGAGCGACGCAATGTTGTCCCTACGTAGCGGTTCCAACGTGTACTTCGACTTACCTGGAAAGAAGTCCTCGTTGCGGAAAAGGTGCAGGCCGAACTTGGTGCGGTAGAGTTCCTTCTCACCCTTGGAACGGGCGTTGATCTGAATCTCACCGATCGTCGGATCGTACACGACGTTATCGTGTTTCGCGGGGCGATAAAAGACACTGGACGACTCGCCGTTTTCGATGCTCCCCTCGCGCCTGTACGGTTCGCCATGTCGCACGTGGAACCAGACGCCCTCGTCTCGCGGGAAGCAGAACACACGGGAGCCTCGGCCCCGGTGCTTACTTTCGAACCAGTCATCCAGATCCTGTTCGAGCGCTTTCAGGACCTTGTCCGTGGGCGCCTTGAACTTGGGCGGCCTCTTCGCGGTCGATTGGAAGTGCTCAAAGGATCGCGACCGCAGCAAATACAGCTCCGCGTGCTTGCGCTCGACCAGATCGCGCCGCAGGATATAGAGCTGCACGGCCAAATCGGCAGGCGTTGACGGCGGACTTCTGTTCAGCACGACGCCGTTCTTCGCCGCTTCGTCCACCAATGCATCCATGCCCTCGGGTGTCGCCATTTCGTGGATCAGAAAGAGAGCATCCGCCAATTCCTTCGGTGTGTCCGACCCCGGCGTCATGAAAACGCTCACGAGCGCGTTGTAGTCGAGTCCGTCGACATGGCTGTCCGGCGGCAGGTTCACTTTCCGCGCGCCGAAGAACGATTCGTGCGGCCGCAAGAGGGCCAGCAGGTGGTCAGGTCTGATCGTCTTCAGGCCGTCTTGATCGGAAAAGCGTCGAAGATTGAAAGTCGCCATTTAATGCGCTCCGCGATTGCCATGTCCCCTTCCTTGGCTGTTATCATTCTGGTCGCGGCGTACGGCCACGACTTTGCCTATGATGCGAAGATCGTGTTCGGCTCCGATAGACATCGGCTTGTATTTGCGATTCTCCGATCGCAGCTCGATCTGGTGCTCCTGAATAAACAAACGCTTGACGGTCGCGTCGTCACCGAGCAGCGCGACGACAATGTCGCCGCTTTCCGCCACCGGCTGCTGCCGTACGATCACAAGATCGCGGTCGCGAATGCCGGCGCCGGTCATACTGTCACCAGTGACACGCAGGGCGAAACAGTGTCCTGTTCGGACAACACTGCTTGTGACAAGCACTTCACCGACGCGGTTCTGCTCCGCGAAAATTGGCACACCGGCGGCGACGGTGCCGATGATCGGCACCGGGACCAAGTTCTCAACGTCATCTACGGGTTGTTTCAAGACGACCAGACCGCGCGCCTTGTTGGGCTCACGGCGCACGTAGCCCCTACGCTCGAGCTGGCAAACCTGCTCATGGGCGCTGGCGTGTGAAATGTCGAGGGATGCCGCGAGGTCTGCCATCGTCGGCGGGAACCCGTGGTGAGCTGTGAAACGCAGAATCTCCCGCAAGGTGCGTTGCTGGGTACCCGTAATCTCGGTGACCGGTTTTCGGCCACTTCTAGATGCCATCGGGTTGCAAACTAGTGCCGAATGTCGATCAGGTCAAATAGAAAAATATTCAAATTCCACATGATCCCCAAACGACGCTCCCAGCGAAAACTCGATGGGTAGCCGCAAAAAAAACCGGAGAATTTCATCCACTTTCTTGTCTCGTAACTCATTTCAGGACAAGCGTTTACACGCCCATGACTAATTCCCAAGGCCATGAACCGCCTTCCGCCGGCGAGTTCTCGACAGGCAAGGGTAAATGGTCCGGCGTGAACGTTATTTCATGAGTTTCGACCCGCCTCGGCGGGTGGGCGTACCCTCGGAGGACTCTTCGCCGGACCATCTTCCGAGGGTCGCTTTCATGCGCCGAGTGCGCAAAGGAAGTGAAATATGTCTCAATTGACCAAAAAGTCATCGCTGTCCTCAGGCCGTCAACGCCTTTTGGAAATGATGCAGGCGCTGAATTTCGGACGAATCGAACAGTTGCCAATCGCCGGCGGCGAGCCGGTACTTGATCCGCCTCCCAAGCGCACACGCGAGATCATGTTTTGCGCGGAGAAAAGCATCAGGCCGGAGTCGTCGCCGGATGACTTCGTTCTGAAGGCCCAGGTGCGCGAGTTGTTCGACGCGATCACCGAGATTGGCGACGGCGTTATCGAGCGCATCGAAGTCCGGCACGGCTTGCCGTTTCGCATGATCGTCACGGAGCGCTGCGGGCGGTAGCGCGTCGCCTCGCAGTAACCCAAAACCGACAGTCCATCATACGTAACTGATATCGCTCAACCCAACGGCCGCGAAGCGGAGTTGTTGAGGGTGTCGCCGACACGGCGATTCTCTCGCGACTCCGTCGCGCGGCCCTGCGCGCTTCCGTTCGGTCGGCACCCATGGGCACCCGCTCCTCGGCTTCGAGGAGTCCAACATGGGTCTCGACCCGAAGCTGTTTGAAAATGCGAATAGAATCATCCGTCACAAAGCCCGCCAGCTCTCCCGAAAGCCTGAATTCCGTCTCCTCGACAAGGAGGATTTGGAACAGGACCTCTTGCTGGCCATTCTCGAATCCTGGAAGAGGTTCGATTCCCGTCGCGCGTCGGCTATGACGTTCGTCGCGCGCATCATCGAAAACAAAGCCGCATCAATGGTTCGCGCCTTGCGGGCCGCCAAGCGGGATGCCCGCCGATGTATGCCGATCCATGGCGCGGATGAGCTTGCCGCCAACGACTTCGACGAAGACGAAGTCCGAACCCGGGGCGGCCTTCCTGTTCATTCCGCGCTTGAGGCCATGTTGCTTCGCCTCGATGTGGCCGAGGTCTTGGCGAAGCTGCCCAGCCCATTGCGGCAACTATGCAAGGACCTCATGGAAGAATCGATCTCCAACGTGGCCCGTTCATGGGGTCGAGACCGCCGCGTGCTCTATCGCGCCCTCCGTACCGTGCGAACCCGCTTTGTTGATGCCGGGCTTGAAAAATATTTGTAGTCCGCGCGACAACTCGCCGGCGCTTTGCGTATGTATCCAGTATAGGCCGTTGTAAACGGGAGTGACCCGATGAAGAAAAACGCTGTTTGTTACACGTTCTCGCGGTCGGTCAGCATGCGTGAGGCCGAGGACACGCTGATCCTGGCCGTGTTGGCCGTGGAGAGTCTGTTCGGCGAGTCCGCCGTCAAGCTGGAAACATCCTATTCCGTCAATGCCCTGGAGCGCACCTGCGTGATTGATGCACGGAGTGCCGTGGGCCGCGCCTTGTGCCGCATTTTCACGGGTTACCTTCGCCTGGAGTTCGGCCGCAATGCGTTCGAAATTCACCGCGGGGATGGGCCGCAGTTGAGAGGAGCAAGGGGCTGCGCGGCAGCATGCTGCCGGCGCGGGTCAGCGGCGCACTCGGCGCGATCGGTCACGCGGACGATTTGAATGATGAATATAAAGGAGAACACGACGTGGTCAGCCTTCTTAACCAAGTTCAACGCGGCATTCTTCCAGCGCCGCGAAGGACGTTGCTGTACGGCACGCACGGGATCGGAAAATCCACATTCGGTGCAATGGCCGAGAAGCC
>JBBTCX010000101.1:0-64615 GCA_038043045.1 Planctomycetota bacterium
GAAATCAAAACGCTTTTCGGGATTCCAGCAGGATGCAGATGGGGCCGTCGTTGACCGCGTGGACCTGCATGTAGCCGCCAAAGACGCCTTGTGACACCGGTACGCCGGTCTTCGCCAGGGCATCGCAGAACAGTTGATAGAGCACAAAGGCGCGATCTTGTTCAGCGGCATCGTCAAAGGAGGGTCGTCGACCGTGACGAGCGTCGGCTTGGACGGTGAAGGCGCTGACCACGAGGACCTGTCCGCGGGCCTGCATCACGTCGAGGTTTAAGCGCCCGGCTTCGTCGGAGAAGATTCGTAAGTGGCGAATTTTGTCAGTTAGAAAGGCGATGTCCGGTTCGCCGTCATCGCGCCCGACGCCGAGGTAGACCAGTAGTCCGGGTCCGGTCGAGGCTCGAAAAGTGCCATCGACTTGCACGGACGCTTGAGAGACTCGCTGAATGACGGCTCGCACGGATCGAGGTCCTCACAGGGATTCCGAAAATCGAAAGGATCTATGGGGTGCATCCCGGTAGGAACGAGCCGTTGCCCGTGAATGCCGCCGCGAAGGCGCGGAAGTCCAATTCGTCCACGTCGCAATCGTCGTCATAGTCCAACGGCAAACAAGCGGTGGACACGCATGAAGCCGGCCCGGCCATGCAGGTGGAGAACGCCGCGTGATCCGTCAGCGCCACATGACAGTCGTTGTCACTATCTCCCACGAAAGGCGCCGTCCCACTGTTTTTCATCATGCGGAGTTCGTCGGCCTCCTCGTCAACGAGGGACAAATCGAGGTCGCCGTCGTTGTCGAAGTCCAGCAGCAGCGCGCAAGAGGCCGCGAGGGTCGATGGAATTTGTTGCACGCGGGTGAACGCGCCTAATCCATCGTTAATGTAGACAGACCAATCGCCGGAGTAACTGGCGGTGATCCAGTCGAGGTCGTTGTCGCCGTCGAGGTCGCCGAAGTCGGTGGCGATGGGGAAGGCCTCTCCTGAATATCGAACCGGGGCGCTCAATTGCCCGGCACCTTCGCCCAAGAGAATGGCGCTTCGATTCTGACCGCTGTTGGCGGCGCTGACGTCCTCGTTCCCGTCGCCGTTGAGGTCGCCGCAAACCAACATCCAGACGGCACCGTCGGCGCTTTGGGTTTCCACGAGGGTGAAGGTGGCATCGCCGTTGCCCTGAAGCACGGAAATGAGAGTTGCCGCTCGAAGCCCGACGACCAAATCCAGAATGCCATCATTTGTCATATCGGCGGCGGCGAGGGCCCATTCCCCCGATCCACCGCCTTCGAAAAATGTCGCCGGTCCGAAAACGCCGGACCCGTTGTTCAGAAGCAACGAGAGATTGTTGGCCCCGAAATTGGTGTTGACGATGTCCATATCGCCGTCGCCGTCGACATCGAGCACGGCAATTCCTCGCGGGAAGGATCCGACGGTGACTTCCTGTTGAGCCGCAAACGTTCCATCGCCCACGCCCAGAAGAATGGAAACCGTCGCGGTGTTGATGTTGGCCACGCAAATATCGACGATGCCGTCGCGGTTGAAGTCGGTAGGTTCCGACGGG
Organism: Planctomycetota bacterium; assembly: GCA_038043045.1. Classification (GTDB taxonomy): domain Bacteria; phylum Planctomycetota; class Phycisphaerae; order UBA1845; family UBA1845; genus JBBTCX01. The sequence goes on from JBBTCX010000101.1 coordinate 1,546, forward strand.
CTTGCTCGGTTGTTGACTGGAAACGTCGGTTGGGTAAAAGGAAAGTAATCGCCCGTTCGGTCGGCTTTGTTGAGGAATACGCGAAGGTCGGCGGTGTCTTCATTGACAATGGTCACGTCGAGAAAGCCATCGCCGTTTACGTCTGATGCGATTCCGCCGTAGGCCCGACTGGATTCAGTGGGGATCGTTCGGGTGGTCAAAACCTCGTTCAACGTGAACAATCGGGGCGACAAGCGGGCGTTGGTCCAAAATTGAAAGGAATATCCGCCGGGACGCAGGGTGAGCAATTTCGGCGTGGAAATACCATGAGACAATGAAACCATGACGCTTTCGCCATGAGAAAACGGCTTGGACGGGTTCAGGGTAATAGTTTTATCGTCGTCGGAGAAACTGATTGTTCCCGTCACCGACCCGCTCCACTTTCCAAAGACATTCAAAGATTGGCCTAGTTGCACGGAAGACAGCAAGACGGGCGCGCTAAATTTAATTACAATGGCCGAGTCCACCGGTACGCCCACCGTATGCGCGGCTGGGCTGACGGAAAGAACCAAGAGTTCGCCGCCCCTAGCGTGATTCGGAAAGGCCATCCATGCCATTTCAACGACGATAATCAGGAACGTGAATATTTTCATCAATGATAACCCCTGGCCCTGGCTAGGAGCTATTATGTGTAAAATACCGCTCCGCCGCAACTGCTCCGCCCTGATCGATTCGCTCCGGTATTCGCGTAGGTGCGAATACCCCGGGTCGGAACCCGTTCATCAGATGATTTCGAGCAGTTGCGACAGGGAGTGAATCGTATGGTCGGCCTTGGCTTGGCCGATGTCGTGGATTCGTTCCGAGCGGCAAAGCCAAGCAGTGGTGATGCCGAGTTTGGCGGCGCCCGAGACATCGCTGTGCAATGAATCCCCGACGTGGATCACGCGTTTGGGGTCGACGTCCATTATTTGGGCGGCATTGCGGAAAATTTCCGGTCTAGGTTTGTAGCAACGGGTTGATTCGGAGGTGGTGATGGCGTGGAAGGTAAGGCCGTGGGTGTTGATCGCATTGTGAAGAGCCGCAGTGTCAGCGTTTGACACGCAACAGGTGGGCAGATCGAGTTTCGCTAGGGTCTCTTGCACGTCGTCGTGAAGTCCCGGATTTCGCCAGTAGGTTTCCAATATTTCGACAAAGGGGGCGGGGTCGAATTCCCCGACGGTGGGGCCGATCGTTTCCTTGAGACTTTCGCATTCGCATTGGTAAAGCGTCTTGAACGAATCGTGATTGCTTCGTTCGATGGTGGCGAAGAATCGCTCGCCCCATTGAACGGCCAGTTCATCCACGGTAGAAGGAAGTCGAAAGGTGTCTACGACTTTCTCGCAGGCATCGTGGACGGCCTGTCGATCGCCGGCGGAGAGAGTGCCGTAAAAGTCGAGAAACACCGCGTCAAAGGGTCGCTTGGACATGGGGAAGAGTATAGCGATTCCCGGGGTCCCGTCACTCCCGACACCTTGCCACTCATGGAATCCACTTCACGCCATCCGGCCTTGACGCCGATTCACCTTGGCCAAGGTCAACAAGCTCAACGCGAGAATAATGAGACCCCACGTCGAAACCGTGGGGATCAATAGAGAGCAATCTGGAACGGCATCATAGTTAATGTCGACACAATCGTCCAAACCTGGGCACTGATCACACACATCGCCGACGGTGTCACCGTCCGAGTCGAACTGGTTTGAATTGGCCGCAGCTGGACAGTTGTCGATGGAATCACAAACACCGTCGAAGTCCGAATCATCGGGATTGTCATCCGGGCAGGGATCACAGGTATCCCCAACTCCGTCGCCGTCGAGGTCGGACACGATGATCGTTGCTGTGACACCTGTAAGCGGAAGGTATGAGCCGAAGGGGCCGCCGAATCGTGTGCCGTCCGTTGGCAGCGGAGGAGAACTGAAGTTCTCAATACCACCTTGGAACTCGCCGATGGCGCAATCTGAAGCGACGTATCGAATCGTACCCACGTATCGCTCATCGTTTGCAGGAATAACGGCAGTTGGTTTAATGATGGATGCGCCAACACGAATCGTACAAAGAGTTTCGTTCGTGGTTACACCCGTTGGATTAAAAAGGAAAAGGGGATATGTACCGTCCCGACTACCGGCTGTACTGTAGAAAAGGTCCACAGCCATAAGATTTCCACCCGATGGGCTTGCGGACAAAAGAAGGCAAGGGAAATCAAGCTGATAACCGAACACCTCCGTGGACTGCGTGCTTACAAAGAAGCACTCCAATTCCGTTTCGCCTCCGCCCTGAATGACCGAACCGGGCCATGGACGACATTCAACGGTATTCGATCCGGTCACACCATTCGCGATGATCCCAATCAGCGCGCAAACAAGAGTGAACTCCGAAGCTCCTCTGTTCATTTCCGTTCTCCTTCCACATTCCGCTTGGGCTGTATTGGGCCGGTTCACGGGGTTTCAACCGTGACCGTTGCCAAGCCGCCGCTTTCCCAAACAATGGGCGCACCATCCGGATCGCGCAAAAGGGTTTCATTGGGTCGTAGAAAGATCGTGAAAGTTCCGCTGGCATCTTGCCACACGCGAAATCATCTCCCCACGCCAAACGAACCAACGCAATCGTAAAAACCGTTCGGCCACGACTCAAACAATAAGAAGCCCCGCCCCGCTCCCTCCTACGGCGGACTGACCGCCCGCCACTTGACTCCAATAGTAGACCAGTTTTGGGTAAAAATGTTAACTTAAAAACCCGCCCGGCCAGCTTCGAGGCCGCCCAATTCGTCAAGGGCCCTTCGCCTGTTTATTGAAAAACTCCCTCTGGCGGGCTGGAAAAGGTGGTGCTAAGCTCCGCTGGCGTAGACTCGCTCGTGGCGAATCGACGAGTTGCCGGCAATTGCTGAATTTCGAAAAAAGAGTTTGCGGAGGTCACCGATGAAGGCACCAATCGATCGAAAATATTCCGAGACCCACGAATGGTTTCTATTGGATGACAAGACGGTTACGGTCGGGATTACCCAACATGCGGCCGATGAGCTGACGGATATTACCTTCGTCGAGCTTCCGGAGATTGGCAAGTCCATCACTGTCGGCGATGTGATTGGAGAGGTGGAGTCTGTGAAAGCGACTTCGGAAATATTTTCCGCGGTCACCGGAAAAATTGTCGAGGTCAACACTACGCTTGCCGATCATCCCGAGTTGGTGAATGAAGACGCCTTTGAAGAGGGGTGGATGGTTCGAATCAAGATAGATTCCACCGAACAACTCAATTCGTTGATGGACCCGAAAGAATATATGACTTTCGTTCGGAATATCAGTTGAGGCGCCACAATAGTCCGATAACTGCTCTAGTCAATTAAGCTTAGTTGGAACCGATAACTTCCGATTCGTAGTTGAAATGGGGTTCGACTACGCGCATGAAGTCTAGGTTTGCTCGACATATTGTTTTTCCGTTGCACGAGTGGCTTCTGGGTCGCGCCACACGAGTAATGAATCAGGAGTTGGACGATTCACAGTGGTGGTCGCCTGACGACTTGCGAAATCTCCAACAGGTCAAACTCCGGGCTCTGTTGCAGCACGCTTGGGGCCACATTCCGCATTACACGAAAAAATTCCGAGACGCCGGAGTCGCGACAAAGAGAATTTTTTCTGGCGGCGAGAGTTCCCTTGAACTTCTTTCCAATCTCCCCTTGCTCGAAAAATCCGACATTCGAGGCGGTATCGAAGAAATGACTTGGAAGAATACGCCCGGTAGGATCTTTCCACAAAGCACCGGGGGGTCGAGTGGGGAACCGGTCCAGTTTTTTGTTGACCGCCGACGGCAAGCGTGCGACCAAGCCGCCCGAATTCGAGCCCATCGTTGGTTCGGAGTGCAGCTCGGTGACCCTGAACTTTTCTTGTGGGGTTCACCCATCGAACAAACGCGAACTGACCGTTGGAAGCGACTTCGTGACGGACTGTATCGTCACCAATTATTGAATGCCTTCGACATGTCTCCTCAATCGATGGATTCGTATTGGGATGCATGGGATCGATTTCGGCCTGTCGCCCTGTATGGCTATCCCAGCAGCATCGCTCTGTGGGTGGAACACGCGCGGCGGCGCCAGCGCCCCATGCGCAACAACCGGCTTCGAGCGGTGTTCGTTACCGGCGAGACCTGTCACCCCCATCAATACGAGATCATCCGAAATTATTTCAACGTTTCCGTGGTCGATGGCTACGGAAGTCGTGACGCCGGATTTATTTCGCATCAATGCCCATCGGGCCACCGGCATGTGACTTCAGAGCACGTGCATGTGGAGATCGTTCGCAACGGTCAACCCGTTTCCGTGGGGGAAACCGGCGAGATCGTTGTAACCCATCTGGAGGCGTACGCGATGCCGTTCATTCGATACCGCACCGGCGATCGCGGCCGGTTGTTACCGGGTCGGTGTCCATGCGGACGAGGGTTGCCGTTGATGGACGCGGTTCAAGGGCGAACGACGGACTTTTTGTGCCGTCCCGATGGCACCATCCAGCATGCGCTGTCCATTATTTATCCCCTTCGCGAACTTCACGGGGTTCGACAATTTCGCGTAACCCAGCAGGCCGATTGGTCCGTCCATGTGGAATTGGTTCCCGATCGATTTCCGGCGTCGATCACGGGCGAGACGGTGTTGCGTGCGGTTCGACCGGTGCTCGGTGAGACGGTGAGTGTCCACGTGGAGTTCGTGGAAGCGATCGCGCCATCGGCGTCGGGGAAGCATCGCTATGTGCAGTCGTTCGTTGCAGGCGAGAAAGGGATGGATGCAACTGAGACGGTGGATCACGAGAACGCTCTTGCCGAAGTGAAAGAGGGGCAATCGCATGTTAGCCGTCCTTGAGTCCGCGTGCGCGACGACCGGGATTCGCCATGCTCCATTCGAAGCGGTCACCGTGCGGTCGTTCACGCGCGACGATGTCGCACGCTGGGATGAGTACGTCTTGCGACATGAGCAGGGCAGTCTGTTCCATGCCGCGGCGTGGCATCATGGCGTGTGCTCGGCGTTTCCGCACAAACCCCATTACTTCCTGGCCGAGCGCGGTCGTCGTGTCGTCGGCGTGCTTCCGCTGTTTTTGGTGAACAGTTTTTTGGCGGGTCGGATGCTGGTCAGCGTGCCGTATGGCGTCGGTGGTGGAATTCTGGCGGACGATTCGGTCGTCGCTGGCGAGCTTTACCGCGCTGCCCGTGAGTTGGCCAAGCGAAGAAACTGTGCCACCCTTGAACTTCGACAAAGGGGATCCGAAATAGCCGATTCCACTTCGTCCACACCCTACGCGTATTTTACGCGAGAATTGCCGGCCCGTGGAGTAGACGTTCTATCTTGGCTTCCGCGAAAGGCCCGGGCAGCCACTCGACAGGCACGGGATCGATACGAATTACGCATCATTCATGGAGACGAGCACTTGGCTACTGTGTGGGACCTCTATTCAAGAAATGTGCGGCGGCTGGCGTCGATCAATTATCCACGGTCGTTCTTCCGCGGACTCCGCGACGCTACTCCCGGCAAGCACTGGGTGTCCCTGGTGATGCAAAAAGATCGCCCGGTGGCCGGTGCGATGACTTTCTTGTTCAAGGACCGCGTGATGCCGTACTTTTTCGGAGCGACGGGAGATGCCAGAGTATGTCATGCGGCGAACTTTTTGTATTGGCAGTTGATGGAGCGTGGCGCCTCCGAAGGATTTCGCGTTTTCGATTTCGGGCGGTCTCGACGGGACAACGTCGGTAGTTATGACTTCAAGCGGTTTCACGGATTCGAGCCGAAGCCGTTAAGCTATGTCGTGGACGTGTTGAACGGTGGTCCGCCACCCGACCTTTCGCCCGGCGATCGACGATTTCAATGGGCTCGAGCAATTTGGCCTTATTTGCCGCTGGCGCTGACTCGTGGCCTGGGCGGCCGATTGAGTCGGCATCTTACCGGATGAGTCGATGAGAATTCTCTACTTAGCCCATCGCATTCCGTATCCGCCGAACAAGGGGGACAAGCTGCGCGCGTTTCGACACATCGAGCATTTGGCCAAGGACCATGAGGTTTGGTGCGCCTGTTTCATCGATGATCCTGATGACGCGAAATATGTCAAACCTCTGTCCGAACATTGTCGAGAACTAGCCGCGATTCCTTTGAATCGGCGTCGCGCCACCCTGCGAGGGCTGCTGGGACTGGCCACGGGTTCGACAATCACCGAGTCGTTCTATTCGGATCGACAAATGAAACAGACCCTCGAGCGATGGTGCCAGAGTGTGGCGTTTGACGTGGTGTTAGCTTTCTCATCGAGCATGGCCCCTTACGGATTTCGAGTTTCGGCCGCACGTCGCGTTCTTGATCTTTGTGACGTCGACAGTCGAAAATGGATGGAGTATGGGCGAACTTCGTCGCGACCGGTCCGGTGGCTGTATTCGTTGGAGGGTCGACGTCTTGCCATGCGCGAGCACGCTTGGTGTGAATCTTATGATGCCACGTTGGTGGTCACGAAGCAGGAAGCTCTGCTCTTGGATGAAACTTTTTCGAATTCCACGCCCACCCCAACCGGACGAATACACGTGGTTGGAAACGGAGTCTCGCTACCGGAAATCAAGAGGGATGCGGAATTCAAGCGATCGGGAGTTCCGACCGTGGGTTTCGTCGGTGCGATGAACTATCGACCGAACGTGGATGCGGTGTGTTGGTTTGTCGAGTATTGCTGGCCGGAGATCCTTGAGGTGATTCCCAACGCCGCATTCAAAATCGTTGGTCACGCCCCGACAAGAAAAGTCCGAGCGCTGGGCCGACGCTTGGCCGTTCAAGTGGTCGGGCCGGTGAAGGACATCGTTTCCGAGATTCAAAGTTTTGATGTGAGCGTTGCGCCATTACGGATGGTCTTCGGAATTCCGAATAAAGTTTTGGAGTCTCTGTCCGCCGGATGTCCGGTGGTGACCACCTCCGCAGCTGCAAGTCGGATCGGTCTTCAGCACGCGGTACATTGTTACATTGCCGATGCGCCGAAGTCGTTTTCCGAAAAAGTTGTGCAGTTGCTCCAAGATGGTCAACAAAGAAGCCAAATCGGGTTGGCAGGGAGGGCGCTTGTTTCGCGGACCTACCAATGGGTGGATCAGCTTAGATGTTTAGAGTGGGCACTGGAAGGAAACCAAACAAGCACACCGCTGAAAGAAAGTGGGTTGGTCGATTCGAGTGAAGGCGAAACTGGGGTTGTCCCCCTTGAATCGGGAAACAACATCGGAACGCCGTCCTCGAGAAGCGCTGTCGCAAATGTTTCGTAGCTGGGGAACCAAATTCAGTGGAGTGCGTCAAAACCGTATGAATGGATTGTCCGAAAGGTTGTGCGGAGAATAGCCTTGACGCAACCTTCAAAATGGTCAATAATTGATTGGAAATGTGACGACGATGTGGCCGGTTAAGCCCGGTCGATGTGGAGTTTACCAACATGGACGAAGCAAAAAAGCAAAAAGTGATGATTGGAATTCTCGCGGCAGCCGCCCTCGGGTTTGGCTCCTATTATTTCGTATTGCGAGATTCTGGTACGACAGCAGCGAACACAACTGCAGCTGCGTCGACCCGGAAGGCGAGCGAAAAGTCCGCCAGCGATAACAAGGGCGCTTCTACAAGGGATCAACGACCCAAGGACGAAGCGGAAAGTGAAGAGCGGGCGGGGTCAACAAGGCAGGAACGGGAAGATAGCGACGATGATCAAGGCTCGAAACGCGGAACAGATCGCCGAGAAAAGGCGAAAGCGAAAACGAAAAAAATAGGACCAGCCGCCTAAGCGGTCTGTCGGTTTTGAGTTTACAATAGTAAGTGCGGGTTTGCGCCTTAACGCGTAAAGCCCGCTTTTTTATTAAAAAGCTCCGTTGAGGGTTGGAGTAGCCACTTCCATCATTTTGTTTTTGTAGGCAACCGTCGGTTTTGGGTAGGATGATTTGAAATAGGACTATGAGGACCCTATATACAAATGGATGATCCAAATGTGACCCAAACGAGGAATTGAATAGGGTACGTTGTGAACCGCGCGATTGTTTTGCGATTGCGACAAGAAGCCCCCGTTACCCCGCAACCCACTTGGTTTGTAAGAAACCGGATGTTGCACACCAGAGCGGCGCGGGAACGGGCAGCCCAGCTCGCTGAAACCGCGCGGCAACATCGGACCGATGACGGTTCTTTTGACGAACACATTTGGTTCGTCGGTTTGCACACATGCGCCTATTACGCATCGGTTGGCTCGAATGAGCGACAAAATCATTACGGAAATCGCGGACTGTGGTTGGCTCGATGGTCGGACATTCGCCGATTCCTTGCGGAGAGGAACCGGGGGCTTGTCTTCTTGGTGGTGAGTCGTTTTCGCTCGGTCTGGATCGAGTCGGAAGACCTACGTGGCGAGGGAATGTTGGCGTTGGTTCGGTCGGTGGATCGATTTGATCCCTGGCGCAAGATTCGGTTTAGCACATATGCCTATAACGCCATCATTCGATCGTTGATTCGCGTTCAGCGCATCGCCCGACACCGCATGGGACAATACCCGATTCAAGACGAAGCGTCGATTGAACTGCCGACGAGACCGCCGCCGGAACTTTGGACGGATCGTTATGTGGAAAAGCTTCGGCACGTTCTTGATCGGAATCTCGGGGAATTGACCGAGCGGGAGTCGGCCATTCTGGACAAACGATTTCCACGTGATTCGGATCGACGATTGACGCTGGAAGAAATCGGCACGCGATGTCGTCTGAGCAAAGAGCGCGTTCGTCAAATCCAGAACCGGGCTTTGGCGAAGTTGCGCGGCGTGCTTCAAATGGACCCCTCACTCCAATAGGCCTCGTGACCGGAGCGGGAGTTTGGGAGAATGAAGTCAGTCAAGGAAATGAATTACTTGGAACACGTTGCTCATTACTTGCCACAATAGTCGATGATCCGGGCGATTTCACGGCGGAGGTCGGATCGAGAAACAATTCGATCAACGAAGCCGTGCTCCATCATGAACTCGGCGGTTTGGAATCCGGGCGGAAGTTCGGCATTGATCGTATTGGCGATCACCCGTGGTCCGGCGAATCCGATCATCGATCCCGGTTCGGCAAGAATGACATCGCCCAAACTGGCGAAGCTGGCGGCGACGCCGGCGGTCGTTGGGTCGGTCGCGACCACGATGTACAAGCCCTTGGCATCGTCGAATCGGGCCAACGAGGAACACGTCTTGGCCATTTGGACCAAAGAAACCATTCCTTCTTGCATTCGAGCTCCGCCGGACGCGGTGACCATGACCAAAGGTAGATTTTCCTCCAACGCGCGTTCTATCGCTCGGGTGACCTTTTCGCCGACCACCGCCCCCATCGAACCCATGATGAAAAAAGGATTCATCACCCCCAAAATGACGGACCGACCGCGAATAAATCCGCGACCGATGATGACGGCTTCGGTTTCTCCGGTCGCCTCTTGTTCACGAATCAACCGCTCGGTGTAGGGAATGCGATCTTTAAATTGAAGCGGATCGGTCGAACGAAGATCGGCGTCAAACTCCTCGAAGGAGTCCGGGTCGGTCAATTGATGCACCCGAACGCGTGCGTTGACTCGGCGATGAAAACCGCATTCCGGACAAACGTGAAGGGCGTCGACCACTTCCTTTTCATAAACCATGTGCCCGCATTTTTCGCAACGGGTCCACAACCCGGCCGGAACACCGGCGCGACCGCCTTTTACGGACAGATCAACGGGATCGTCTGAAGCTGCCGCAGCTTCGGCGAGTGCATCCGTGGGCATCGGTTGGTCGGTCATGAACGTTCCCCGGTTCCTGGAGTCGCCCGCGATTCAATAGCGAGTCTTTGAAGTTCCGCCCAAGCGGCTTCGCAATTCGCGGCGCCAAACACGGCCGATCCGGCGACAAAGGTATCCGCTCCAGCCGCCGACGCGAGAGCGATTGTTTTCGTATCCATGCCCCCATCAATCTCCAGCCGTTGATCCGGCCTTAATCGAGACCGAAGTTCTCGCACCTTGGGCAATACCTCGTGCATAAACGCCAGTCCGCTAAATCCCGGCCAAACGCTCATCACCAATACCATATCCACTTTGGACAGAATGTGCTCGATAGCGATGACCGGCGTGGTCGGATTCAAGGCGACGCCGACGGATGCACCGCAATTTCGAATCTCGCCCAAGACCTCTTCCGAATCGGGAGCGACTTCGATATGAAAGGTGATGTGGTCGCATCCTGATTTGGCGAAGCTCGCGGCATATTTCTTGGGATCGGAGATCATCAAATGAGCGTCGAAAATCATTCGGGTGTGTTTTCGCAGGGAGGAAATGACCGGCGCGCCGAAGCTGATGTTGGGAACAAAGTGACCGTCCATGACATCCAAGTGCAAGACTTTGGCACCGGCGGATTCCACTCTCGCAACGTCGGCTTCCAATCGCGCGAAATTTGCCGAAAGCAAGGACGGCGCGACGCGAATGGCCGGTGCGGCCAGTGCGAACCCCTTTTCCCGATTGTTGGAGTTAGCGGCTTTTGTGGTCATGGTGCATCATCCAACACATCCAGGGCATCAAAGGATTTGCCTTCTAAAAATTCCAGCGAGGCACCGCCACCCGTGGAAATATGCGAGATTCGATGTGCCAAACCGGCGGCATCGATTGCGGCGGCGCTATCTCCGCCACCGACAATCGTCGTCGCTCCGCGATCGGTTGCCTCAGCGACGGCTTTGGCCATCGCCATCGTCCCTCGATCAAACGGCGGAGTTTCAAACACACCCATCGGGCCGTTCCACACGATGGTTCTCGCCTTGGCCAACTCTCCCGAATAGTCCGCTACGGTTTTCGGACCGATATCCAGACCCATGTGGTTCGCGGGAATCGAAGCATCATAGGTCATCGCTTCCGCACCTTTCTTGATCTCGGTTGCGGCGATGGAATCCACTGGTAAAAGCAGCCGGGAACCGGCGAATGATCGAAGTTCTTTGGCCACGCCGAATAAGTCGGGTTCGCACAAGCTCTTTCCAACCTGCACGCCCTCCGCGGCCAAGAACGTGTAAGCCATCGCTCCGCCGACCAACACCTTATCACATTTGGATAACAACGCTCGAATGACTCCGAGCTTGTCTGAGACCTTGGCTCCGCCCAGCAGAACAACAAAGGGTCTGGCCGGATTTTTCACCGCTTCGCCCAGAAAACGAAGCTCTTTTTGAATCAAATACCCGACGACGCGCGGCTTTCCCGACATGAGTTGTGGCACGGTCAGCATACTCGCGTTGTCTCGATGACAGGTTCCGAAGGCGTCGTTGACATAGACATCGGCCAGGGATGCCAATTGTCGGGCGAATGCGTATTTTCTATCACGCAGAGCGGGATCGGTTTTTGCCTTTTTGTCGGCGATGGTCTCTTCATCGTGAAACCGAAGATTTTCCAAAAGACAAACGTCGCCATCATTCAGCGAATTCACGAGCGGAGAGATAGTCGGTCCAACACAGTCACCGGCCATCCGAACGTTTTTGGAAAGAAGTTCGCTCAGTTGCTTTGCGATGGGAGCAAGCGAATAATTGACTTTATCGTTCGGCCCGCCTTCCGGTCGACCGAGATGACTCATCAATACAAGTCGACTGCCGCCCTGAATCAATCGTTGAATCGTCGGCAGCGCTTCTCGAATCCGACGGTCGTCGGTGATGCGACGCGTGTCATCGAGTGGCACGTTCAAATCCAACCGCACGAGCACGCGCAACCCACGAACGTCGATGTCCTCAACCGTCTTCTTCATGGTCCGCTCAATAGGACGGGCAAGCAGTTTTGCCGCTTGCCCGTTCCAAAAACTGTACCTTCCCTAGGATTTCATACTCATTTATTTCTTGTCGTGGTTCCACTCCAGGAGACCACTTTCATCAGCGGGAGGTTGGTCAACGGAAAAGGAATATAGTCACGGAACGTCCACTGAAGCGTGTTGTCATCTACGGCTTTGATGGTCCCGCGACCTACCGTGCGGAAGCCCATTTCCGTGTTTCGGCTGCATGTTCTCATGTGCCAAGTCTTGGTCTTTTCGTTATAGCGCGTCGAGCCGCATCCTGCGGTACCTACATCCTCAAACCACCAGTTGCGATACTTTTTGGCTTTGGCGTCCCACATCCATACGCCAATCCCCTCCATTTTTCCCATGTCACCCATCTCGCCGGTAAATCGCTCATGAAGCATCGTCTTGTCAGCATTGGCCCAAGTGGCTGAACTTGTGCCCGACCCCTTGATCGGTTCTTTTTCACCGAGCGCTTTCATTTCAAAGGTGCCTTGCCAATTGCCCACGAATTGCTCCAGCCGTTCCACTTCGACGGTTCGTTTCAGTTTGGGCATAGCCTCGCCGCCGGGGCAACTGCAACCGGTGGAAACGACCATGATCGCCAAAGACATCAAGAATGCACAGAACTTCCTCATGTTACACACTCTCCGAAAAAACCTTCGACTTGTTTCACGCATGAACGGCGTTGAGTCACCGCTCCAACCGGCCATGCGTGCTCCTTACATCTTTCCCACCCGAGCAATCAAATCCGCTGTCCGGACCGAATACGCCCATTCATTGTCGTACCACGCGACGACCTTCACCATGTTGCCGCCATCGGCCGGCATGGTCATCGTGCTTTGGGCATCGATGATCGCGCTATGCGGATTTCCGACGATATCCGAGCTCACCAACGGGTCCTCGCTGTATTCCACGATTCCCTTGAGTTTTCCGTTCGCTGCGTTCTTGAGAGCTTGATTCACTTCGGAAACCGTCACGGATCGCTTCATCGTCGCCACCAAATCAATGATCGACCCATCCGCGACGGGAACGCGCAAGGCAAACCCGTTGAGCTTTCCTTTCAATTCGGGGATCACTTTTGCGACGGCTTTTGCCGCACCAGTGGTCGTAGGAATAATGTTCACCGCCGCCGCCCGCGCACGACGCGGATCCTTGTGAACGAGGTCCGCCACTTGCTGATCGTTCGTATAGGCATGAACCGTCGTCATCAACCCTTCGACCAATCCGAATGTATCGTTCAACACCTTGACCACCGGAGCTAAGCAATTCGTCGTGCAACTTGCATTTGACACGCACGTTTGCGAAGCGTTGAGTTTGTCATCATTCACGCCGAGCACGACTGTTAAATCCGGTTCATCGCTCGCAGGCGCGCTCAAGACAACTTTTCTTGCGCCCGCGGTCAGATGATCGCCATAACCGCCCTTCTCACTCTGGCGTGATGTAAACACACCCGTCGATTCGAGCGCCACATCGACCTTCAACTCCTTCCAAGGAAGCTTCGCCGGTGCGCGCTCGTTGAGAATCTTGATGGCCTTTCCATTCACGGTAAGCGTGCCCTTGTCCACCTGAATGGTGCCCTGAAACCGCCCGTGCACGGAGTCGTATTTCAGAAGATGCGCCAACGTGGATTCATTGCTCAAGTCGTTGATCGCAACGATCTCAAACTCTTGCGGCCGCGCCGCCATCGCCCGAAATGCCAACCGCCCGATCCGTCCAAACCCGTTAATCGCCACGCGCACGGCCATGATAAGCACCTCTCGAAAGAACTATTCCATTCCCGCGCGGATAACGTTAGACCGGTGTTTGTTTACCGTCAAGGGTCAGAGAATACTCAAGGGGGTGAACGTTATGGCCACGAAAAGCGCCACGGCGATGGCATAGACCAAAAGTACGATAACCTGCGAAGCAATGACCGTGGCCCACGGGCGATCGAATCGCAGGTAAAACTGATACGCCCTGGCCAAGCGGTAAGTCGCTAGCACAAAAGCAATCCCCGCCCCGTACCAAAACGCGCCGACCATCGGCCAACGCATCAGTTGCCACAACGGGTAGAAGGCCGCGAAAGTTGAAACGACAACGGCCCACCACGCCACGATGTCCCAGCAATAGACGGTACATCGGAAAACGTGCACCGTTTGAATGCTCGCTCTTTTCATGGACCAGCGAAAAACATTCAGGGACATCGCAGCCAAGAGCGGCCACGAAAACGTGATCGTGCAGACGAGAGCGATTTCTCCAAAAACCCAATTGGATCCAGGGTAGCGTTTGAGTGACGAATAAACATCCTTCGCGACACTGAGCAACGTGGGTTGGGGCACGAACGAGTCGACCACCGCTTGGGGAGAGCCAAATTGTTTCATTCTTTGCTTGAACCAATCGGGTGCATCTGTTCGAAAAGAGTAGAAGATGTGTTGCTGCAGCATGTTTTGCCGAGTCGTGATCGCCTGGCGCCAAGTGTCCAGCCCTTGACGGAGAAGCACGCTCACCCCGATCATCAGAATGAAACACGATACGCCCATCGCATAGACGAACAACCGCAAGCGACTCGGCTGCTGGGTGGGTAACAACCCTGACCAAAACTTTTTGGGCCTCCACCCTGCCAAGAGCGTCCTGAAAAACGACCGAATGTTCTTCTCGGGATGATGTTCAAAAAGAAAGGGATGAATCCGCTTGGCAGGATCTAAAATCTCCGACCATTCAAACCGATACCCGCACTCCGAGCATCGAGGTTCCGCTTGTCCGCGGAGATCGTAGGAACAAAGCGGACAAAGCACTTCCATTTGTAACGAATCGCCCGGACTCGGCGCTGAATCGACGGCAGGCTCCATACGTTCAATGGCCGGAGGCGATTTCATTGTCTGACTCTATTCCTTGCTCATCCTTACACTGAAAGCGTTCATTTCCATAGCCAGCGACCAGCCCAACACCCATATACCTGCATCGCGGTTAGGTACAGGAGCGCCACGATAATCTGCGATGAAACAACCGTGGCAATAGGTCGGTGGAACCTCAAGTACAATTTGTACGACAATGCAAGTCGATAGAGAACGATTATGACCACGATGAAAAGTGCCCATCGTATTACAGGCTGCACACTGCCCCCGGCAAATATCCAAAACGGCCAGAACGCCACAGCAATCGCCCAAGGAACGAAAACCCAAACGACGGCATCGAAGCTGTAAATCGTGGACCGCAGAATGTGTTGGCCGCCGATTCTTGCCTTCCTCATCGACCACCTAAAGACTTGCAGCGCCAACATGGTCAATATTGGCCAAATTGCAACGCCGACATGAAGCTCTAAAATCATCATCCAATCGCGTGATTTCCAAAAACCACCCATTCTTTGAAACACTGATTTCAGCGTCGAGTCAGGAAAGAGTGCGTTTGCGAATGCGGTGTGCGATCCGTATTGGGCGATTCCTGAAAGATACCAAGGAGGTGCATCACTTCGCCCCTGAAACTTGGCCATGTTGGCAAGGAAGGTGCTTCGCTGTTCCACTATTTGGTATGCTGTAATGATGGTCAGTCGAGCCACGGCTACCATGCTCACTGAACCGATTACTCCGATCGTCAACAAGTAATAAATGGTAAGCCTTCGACGGTTCACCGGCTGTACCGGATGCAAGCCAGACCAAAATTTCCTTGACCGAAGGCCGCCCACAAGCGTTCGCCAGAATGGTCGAATCAATCGAGGTTGATATTCAAACAGGTAGGCGTGTTCTCGGAATCTCGGGTCAAGCAGTTCTGCCCACTCAAACCGATACCCGCACTCCGAGCAACGGGGTTCACTCTGCCCGCGGAGATCATACCCGCACAACGGGCACGGCAGCGGAGCATCGCCAACGGGTGCCTCCATCCGTTCGCTCAAAACCTGCTCTCGGGCGTCGGAAACATTTTCCATCATGCTTGGCCAACTCCCGATTCGGTGAAGAAATCCCCCCTCGTTGCGATCCTTAATCCGTCCTCATATAACATTCCACATGTCCACGACGCCTACTATCACTACGATCAACCGGCTCGGAGAGTTCGAGGGAAAATCCGTCACCCTGCGCGGCTGGGTTTACAACACCCGCCCCAGTGGCAAACTGGTCTTCCTCATTGTCCGCGACGGCACCGGCCTTTGCCAATGCGTCCTCGAACGAAACGACGCTACTGCGGCCTTCTTTGATGAAGCCAAGAAACTAACCCAAGAAACCGCCGTCCACATTAGCGGTACTGTATCCGCAGAAGCCCGATCCGTGGGCGGCTATGAGCTTCGCGTAACGGGCCTAACTGTCGTTCATATCGCCCAAGAGTATCCCATCACTCCAAAACCCCACGGTGTTGAGTACCTGATGAAGCACCGGCATTTGTGGTTTCGATCACAAAGGCAGTGGCACATCTTGCGCATCCGGGCCACGATCGTCGATCAAATCCGGCGCTTCTTCAACGACAACGGGTTCGTCCTGATCGACACTCCGATTTTTGCTCCAGCCGCCGGGGAAGGTTCGCAAACGCTTTTCAAGGTGGACTACTTCGGCGAACCGGTTTATCTCGCACAAACGGGGCAACTCTACGTCGAAGCGGGCTGTATGGCCCACGGCAAGGTGTATTGCTTCGGTCCCACCTTCCGCGCGGAAAAAAGCAAAACCCGCCGCCATCTCACCGAATTTTGGATGGTCGAGCCGGAGATCGCTTTCGCGAGTTTGGATGATGTCATCCAGTTGGCGGAGGATTTTGTCTGTTCCCTGGTCGAACGTGTACTCCGGGATCATTTGGATGATCTTATCGAAATCGGGCGTAATGTGGACGAACTGACCGGCATTAAAAGGCCGTTCTACCGACTCCCCTATACCGAAGCCGCCGAACTGCTGCGTAGCAGTCGGGCAAGAGAATTGCTTGAGAATGACTTGACCGAGAAGCGTCAACGGGTCGTCGAGCTGGATGAACGGATCGCCGAGTTGGAAGCTACGGCAAAGGGAAGCGGAAAACAGTGGGAAAAAGACAAAGCCGCCGCCGAAGTTATCCATGCTCGGGAGGAACGCACCGAGATCGTGGAACAGATTGGAAACATCCCCCATCACATGGAGTTGGCGGCCAACTTTCAATGGGGCGGCGACTTGGGCGGATCCGACGAAACGATTATCTCCCGTCTCCACGATCGTCCGGTGTTTGTCACCCACTATCCGAAACAGGTCAAGGCGTTTTACATGCGACAAGACCGCTCGTATGACCGGGTGGTCGAGAATTTCGATTTGCTGGCCCCGCAAGGATTTGGCGAGATCATCGGCGGGTCCGCTCGCGAGGAAGACCTCGACCGACTCGTCCACCGCATGAACGAGGAACACCTGCCTCTCGAGGATTACGAATGGTACCTCGATCTTCGTCGCTACGGTACGGTTCCGCACGGCGGGTTTGGTTTAGGTGTCGAGCGGACCGTCTGTTGGATTTGCAACCTCAAGCACATTCGCGAAGCCATCCCGTTCGCACGCATGATGGGCAAGTTTTATCCGTAGGGATGGGGCCCAGAGCCTCACAGAAACCGACGATTTTCCAACGTCGGTATTCGATCGAGGCCATTCCGCACATGGCGAGGATGGTTGTCGCGCCGACTAGAGCGGTGGTGGCGAGGATTTTTTCTTCGAATCGGCCGATGTTGCCGCGAACCAAGCAATAGATGCCGATTGCGCCGCAGAGAGCGATGGAAGCAATGAAGCATTTCAAGAGGAGGCGGCGAGTGTGGAAGGAAAAGGATTGGGATGGACCCGAAAGGGAGTCCCCCGACGATTGTTGGCTATCATTCGTAGTCATGATTCGTTTGTCCAGCCTTGTTGGCCTATGAGTTTGACGAAGCGGCAGGGAAGGAGAGGAGTTTCGATGGTTCGGCCTGATTTGCGGGTGGCGCGGAGGATGGTTTGTTCATCGGTGCCGCCGACGGGCATGATAAGGAGGCCGTCGGGGGCGAGTTGGTCGAGGAGCGGGCGGGGGATATGGGCGGCGGAAGCGGTGACGAGAATGCGGTCGTAGGGGGCGTGGTCCGGCCAACCGAGAGTGCCGTCGGCGACATGGTACGAGACGTTGTTGATGCCAAGGCTTGTCAGTAGATCACGGGCGTTTTGTTGCAGGTCGGGGATGCGTTCGACGGAGTACACGTGTGCGGAAAGTTTGGCGAGGATGGCGGTTTGGTAACCCGTGCCGGTGCCGATTTCAAGGACGCGGGAGGTGGGTTGCAGGTCTAGTTGTTCGGTCATGTAAGCGACGATGTAAGGTTGGCTGATGGTTTGACCCTGGCCTATGGGTAAAGCCTGGTCGTCGTAGGCGTGGGGGCGAAGTTCAGGGGGGAGGAAGCGATCGCGGGGGATTTCTTTCATGGTTTGTAGGATGCGCGGTTCGAGGATGCCGCGGTTGCGGATTTGCAGATCGATCATCTTGTTGCAGCGTTCGGTGAAGGGGTCGGGATTGAAGTGAGTGATCATGGTTGGCACTCGGTGTAGCTGATCGACCGCTCCATGTCTGTCGCGTCACTGAGCGGCGGGTAGCATCCGCACTACAATGGGATCGTAGCCGAGGCGGGTGAGGTTGGCCACGGTTGGCGTTTTGCAAGATGTACGTATTATCAAGCCGTGGGTGTCATTACTTTAACGACGGATTTTGGGTTGCGGGATTGGTACGTGGGGGCCATGAAGGGGGCGATATTGGGAGTTGCGCCCAAGGCGATGGTGGTGGATATCACGCATGAGATCGGCCCGTATGACGTGGTGCATGGGGCGTTTGTGTTGCGTCAGGTGGTGGCATCGTTTCCAGTGGGGACGATTCACGTGGTGGTGGTTGATCCGGGGGTGGGGTCGAGTCGGCGGATCTTGTTGGGGCAATATGCGGGGCAGTATGTGATTGCGCCGGACAATGGATTGCTGACGTTTTTGCATCGGGATGTGGCTGTTGCGGAAATGGTTGTGGTAGAGAATCGGCGATATTTTTCTGAGATGGCGTCGACGACGTTTCATGGTCGGGATGTGATGGGGCCTGTGGCGGGGCATTTGCACAATGGGGTGCGGGCGAAAGAGTTTGGTCGGTTGACGGATCGGATGGAGATGTTGGCGGTATTGCATCGGGCGGAGGTGGTGGGAGGAGAGATTCGTGGTGAGGTGTTGTACGTGGATCGGTTTGGGACGTTGGTGACGAATATCGGTCTGGAGCAGTTGGCTGCGCCGCGGGTGGTTGAGCGAGAGGCGAAGGTGTTTGTCGGAGATGTCGCGGTGGGAGGGATTCGAGCGGCGTATCATGAAGCGGCGATTGGTGAGCCGATTGCGTTGGTGGGGAGTGCGGGATATTTGGAGATCGCGGTGAATCAGGGACGGGCGGTGGACCGATTCGAAGGAAAGCCCACCATTCGGGTATCTTTTGCGTAACTTTGAAAGCGGATTCGCCGTGCGACAAGCGAAGTCGGTGGGTCACGCGCCCGGTAATGTTTTTTATGAAATCGCTGCTCGTTTCTACAGTGTGCACGGAAAGTCGTCGATAGGTTTTTCAGAAGCGGTCAGGGTGAATGTAGACACCAAGACACAAGCCATGGGCGCCAATGGCTTGAACGTATAGACCGCGGTCGAATAATCAGTGCTTCCTAACACACAGAAGGAGAGATTCCCAATGACGACTGCTACACAGTGCAGAACGAGCTTTGAGAGTGCGAACAGCGCGACGATTGGCACGCGAATTCCGTTCGAAGGTATCCAGGATCCGGGTTGCTACATTTGCAACTGGAGCGGTCACCTTCTCCGCGTTCCCGAAGATGGCGTGGCTCCGGGCCGTTCGCCGTTGCTGACCATCGTTGGTCAGGATCCGTTGTTCGTGACGAAGATCAGCGACAATCCGTACATGACGCTGACCAAGGCGAAGGTTGTCGCCAGCAATTACGACCTGAACGTGAACTTCTAATTCACGCTTAGGAAGTCTCGCGAATCGACTGCAGGCGGCGGAGCGCAACATGTGCTCTGCCGCTTGTGTTTTAATGGGGGGAACCTTGGTTTCGTGGGATTCGAGGAGAATATTTTTGCGTGTCGGGTTTCGGCGCGGCGTGCGTTTCAATGCTGGTGGATGAGAAGTGGATCGAGACCGAGGGGTGGAGAGAGAGTGCGAATGGAGAGGGAAAGCGGAATGGTAGTGCTGAAAATGATGTCGCCCGTCGCACGACGTGGCCCCGTGAAGCGCACCGCGCAAGGGTTGCGTATTTTCAGGTGACAGTGAAGACATTCCTGCTCAACTGCCGACATTCACCCATACCGCAAGCGGAGCGAGCGGTTGGTCAAAGGACGGCTCAGGATGGGCAAAGGCATTCAACCTTTCACGCGCAAGGAGCGCATGTCCGGCAAATGGCAGGTGCCGGTTTTTGCGCTTTCGGTGATCGTGCTCGCGGCGGCGTTGGTGGACGCGCGGCGAAGAATCCCATCAGATCGCGCGGAACAGTCAGAAAACCAAGTTCGCGAACTTGAGAGCTTGGTATCCGGCGGACAATTTGGTCGGGCCATTGATCTTGCGGAACGACTTGTTCTGGTTGCGTCGACCGAGAAGAAAGCCATTCCCGGCGCGGTTTACCTTTCTTTAGCGCGAGCCCTTTTTGGACGTTGTGAGTCTGTTGGAAAACGGACAGAGGCGTTCGGTCGAGAAATCGTGGAGACGTTTGAACGGGCGCGTGTCGGTGGTTGCACACTCACTTCCGAAGATATGGCTCACATCGGTCGGGCCTATGAATGGCAAAATCGTTGGGCGGATGCGGTTTCCCGATTGGGGGAGGCATTGCAACAGGGACATCCGAATTGCGAGGAACTTTCCCGTCACCAATTTGAGCTGCAAAAACGACATCTTGGGGGGTCAACCCAGGAGCTTCACGAGGTTCTGGACCGGTTGTTGGGTGCCTGTGGAGAAGAGGCGCATGGGCAACGACTCTGGGTACTGGAAAAAAAAGTCGCCCTTTATCAAGAGGCGGGTGAACTCGGGCTAGCGCAGAATATTCTTTTGGAGCAGGCGTCATTTTTTTCCCCAACGGTGGTGGTCGACGAGTTCGAAGTCGTTCGGGCGACTGTGTTGTTGGGGTTGGAGCAGTTTGAGGAGGCGGAGCAAATCCTCCGTGGGGTTCGCAATCGAATTGATCCCGAAAAAGAGCTTCATGCGAAGACCGGTTGGCTTCTGGGGCGGGTGTTGATTTCGCAAGGGGGGTCGCAACGAGCGGAAGAGGCCATGTCGTTTTTCCGCGATGTGCTGACCGTTCATCCGATTGGGGCGTATGCAGTGGCAAGTCTATTCGGTCGTGGCGACGCGCTGGCGGCGTTGGATCGTCATTCGGAAGCGATCGAGACTTATACAAACGCCGTTCATGAGCTTGAAGCGGAAGATGAGTATTCGGCGGAGTCGTCGGTGGTCGATCGGTCCCTGATTTGGACGACCCTTGGAGCGCATGCGGAATCTCGACGGGCGGTCGGCCAGCTCAAAGAAGCGGTTTCTTATGCTCAGTTGGCCGCCACACTTTCGGGTCCGCAACACGAGTCCGCGCATTCGGCGCTGGTGAGGCAGGTTGCGCAGCTGCAATGGCAGTTGGCCGAAGAACTGCAACGGAAACTCCTAGTATCCAGCGGTGCCGGATCGCTCATGGTCGGTCCGTCTCTTGAAGAAATTCGAACGTTGTACACTTCGGCGGCGTCGCATTTCCTTCAGGCGGCGGAGTCGGAGGAAGGGCTGGAAGAGGGGTCGTCCGACCCAAACTGGAAGGCCGCCAAACTATCGGCCAAGGCCGCGAAAATTTCTGAATCTCAGGGCACGGAAAGCGCCGCGGCTATTTTGTCTGAAGTGACCCAAGCTCAAGTTCGACTTGCGGAGCGGTTGCAAGGGCAACTGGTTGGTTCAGCAAAGTCAACTCACGATGGGGGCGCGCCATCCAAGAGTGAAGTTGCATCCCTTTTTTCCGAAGCGGCGGAAACGCAGTTGCGGCTTTCTCGCATCGCCGGTTTAGAAGAGCAACGAACTGCGGACGCGGCGTGGCGTGCGGCGGAACTCTTCGCCAAAGCCGGACAACCGGATCGGGCGGTCGATCTTTTTCGAGAGTTTGCCGTGGAGCGACCGTCGGACTCGCGGGTTCCCAAGTCCTATTTTACGGTGGGTGATCTTCGTCGCAGTTCGGGTCGGTTGCGCGAGGCGATTGAGGCTTATCAGGATTGCTATCGTCGGTTTCCCAAGACTCTGGAAGGGGCGAGAGCGTTGGTTCCGTTGGCGGAGACATATCTTGCCCTTGGTCACGATCAAATGGATTTGGCCGAGTCGACGTTAAGGCTGGTCGTGGAGGATTCGGACATTTTTACGCCGCAGGCGCCGGAGTTTGTTACGGCGCTTTATCGGTTGGGGCAAGTTCGACATCGGCGGGGAGCGTTTGAGCGAGCGATCGAGGTTTTCGAGGAAGCGCTCGCACGAGCGCCGGAACATGCGGAGGCGGGACGGTCATCGTATTTGCTGGCGGATTGTTATCGGCAGAGCGGGCGGATTCTGCGGAAGGATGCTGAGGACGGTTCTTCTCTCGAAGATTTGCAACGAATTCGTGAGGAATCAAACCAGCGATTGCGCCGGGCACAAGACTTATTCCATCGGTGGATTGAAGGTCACGAAGTCGCGGGTGGATCGAATCGCGGGCGAGAAGAGGACACGTTGCTTCGGCTGGCTCGATTGTACGAGGCCGATTGCTTGTTTGAGTTGCGGGATTTTCGTGCGGCCTTGAACCGGTATGAGTCGATCATTCGCGCGTATGGCAAGGCGCCGGCGGCGTTGGCGGCAGCGGTGCAGGTGATTCACTGTCGCGTGTTTCTCGGGGAGGCGGACGAAGCAAGGACTGTGTGGAATCAGGCGGTGGCGTTGCTGGACTCGATGCCCGCCGTGGCCTTTGAGGCGGGCGTGAGCCCGCGGAGCCGTTCGGAATGGCAAGAGTACCTGAAGTGGTTGGGCGAATCGGAGATGTTTTAGGGGTCTGCTATGAGTAATTCCTCCGCTGTTTTGATGGAGAATAGTGCCACATCGCGTCACGATGAAGCGATGTCGTTGTTGCGGGAGCAAGATTCCTTATATGCCCGGTTGGAGGGATTGGCCACACGGCAGCGGTTGTTGGTGCATCGGGCGGAGACCCATCCACTTCTTCAAGTTTTGGCGGAACGTCAACGATTATCGGCGGAGCTGATGCAGATCACGTCGAGGTTGGAACCGGTTCGAAGTCGATGGTCGAGTTTCCGAGAAGGCTTTCGATTGGATCAGCGTGAAGAGGCCGATCAACTGCTTTCGAAGACGGGAGAGCGGTTGCGGCGTGTTCTTGAAGGCGATGAGCAAGATGCGAGGCTTCTGATGATTCGTCGAAAGGCGGTCGCGCAGGAGCTTCACGCGAGTCATACCTCGGGCGAGGCGCTGAGGGCGTATCAGTCGCCGGTGGAGCCGTCGGCGCGCCTCGACGGTTGGGATGAGGAGCGAGCATGATGGCGACACTCACGGCTTTATTGGATCCCGGCGAATTCACGTCGGTCCTGCAGAATTACAACGACGTGACCGAGCGATTGATGCGCTCGCATGAGTTGCTGAGTCACGAAGTGTGTCGATTGCGAGAGGAGTTGCAGGAGAAAAATAAGGAATTGCAGCGGCAGGAGCGATTGGCGGCATTGGGGGAAATGGCCGCGGGGGTTGCCCATGAGATTCGTAATCCGCTGGGGGGAATTGGGCTTTATGGTTCGCTGTTGGAACGGGACTTAGGGGATCGACCGGTGCAGCTTGACTTGGTGCGTCGGATGCAGCGCGGGGTGCGGACGTTGGAGAGTGTGGTGGGAGATATTCTGGCGTTTGCGGGAGAGAGTGAACCGCATTTGGAGCGAGTGCTGCTCTCTGACATTCTGGATGGGGCGGTGAGTCAGGCGGAGTCGCGAGCCGTGGGGAGCGGAGTCGTGCTGGATGTGGCGGAGAGTCTCCGCGTGTTTTCGCTTTTCTGCGATCCCTGGCAAATCGAACGGGCGATTTTGAACCTGCTCTTGAATGCAATTGATGCCTCGAATGGTGGGGGGCATGTTTGGATTCGGGATGAAGGGCGAGAGTTTCACCAAGGGGCCCTTGTTCATGGGATTGCCGTGGAGGACGAAGGGTCCGGGATTGATCCGACACTCTTAGATCGCGTATTCAATCCGTTCTTCACGACGAAACACACCGGAACAGGACTGGGGTTGGCGATCGTGCATCGGATCGCCGCTTCGCACGGAGGAAGCGCGCGGGCCGAGAATCGAGCGGGCGGCGGGGCAAAGTTTACACTCTTGCTTCCGATTGCAGGCAGGGATGAAAAAACGATCCAAGGAGGTGACAGGTAGATGGCACAGATATGCGTGATCGAGGACAAGGAATTGATGCGAGAATCTCTTTCGACGGCGTTGACCCGTGAAGATCACGCGGTCACGGCATTTTCGGATCCGTTGGAAGCGCTGCCGGAGATTCGCAAATGTCGTTTCGACCTGGTGCTGACGGATCTCAAGATGCCGCGGATGGACGGATTAACGCTGATTCGAGAAGTGCGCAGCGCCGGCGTGGAAGTGCCGGTGATCGTGATGACCGCGTATGCGACGGTGTCGACAGCGGTGGAGGCGATGAAACTGGGAGCTTTCGATTATTTGCAGAAACCGTTTGAGGCCGACGCGGTCGTCGTGGTGGCGGAACGGGCGATCGAATATGCGAGGCTGCGTCGAGAGAACGAAGCGCTGAGAGCCTCGGTGGATGATCTACATCATCGACGCGAATTGGTCGGAACGGGCGAGAGCATGCGCGCGTTGCGCGAGACCCTTCAGCGGGTGGCGGCGAGTCACGCGACAGTGCTGATAACGGGCGAGTCGGGTACGGGAAAGGAGCTTGTGGCTGCGGCGATTCATCGCGGTTCTCCGCGAGCGGACCGGCCGATGTTGTGTCTCAATTGCGCGGCTCTTTCAGCGAATTTGTTGGAAAGTGAGCTGTTTGGACATGAACGCGGAGCATTCACCGGTGCGGATCGCACGCGGAAGGGGCGTTTCGAACTTGCCGACGGTGGAACGCTGTTGCTGGACGAAATTTCCGAAATGGCCCTTCCTTTGCAAGCGAAACTGTTGCGTGTTTTGCAGGAAGGCGAGTTTGAACGAGTCGGCAGCAGTACGACGCGACGGTCCGATGTTCGCGTGATGGCGACGACGAATCGAAACCTCGAGGACTGGGTTGCGCGGAAGCGATTTCGCTCGGACTTGTTTTATCGACTCAATGTTTTGCCCGTGAACGTTCCGAAGCTTGCGGATCGGACGGAGGATATCCCGGAGCTTGTGGAACACTTTTTGCGTCAGGCAGCCGTCGAAGGTGGAACTGCCGTTTTGAGAGTCGCGCCGGATGCAATGCGGTTATTGTCGGCATATCCGTGGCCTGGGAATGTCCGAGAATTGGAAAACCTCTGTCGGCGGGCGGTGACGTTGTGTTCGCATGACACGGTGACGGCGGAGTTTATTGAACCGTGGTTGCGCCGGGCGCCGGCGGCTGGAGATCCGATGGCGGGGCTTCGGGAGGGGCATTTGCTTGAAGACATAGAGCGTCGAATGATCGAACAGACGTTGCAGCGGTTTAACGGTCATCGAGTGAAATCGGCGCGGACGTTGGGGATGGGCGTGCGGACGTTGGGTCTGAAGCTCAAGCAATGGCGCGAGGAATCTTCCGGAGCGGAAAGTTTTCAGGAATCGGAGTTAGCCGTGGGCGTTGGGAGCACGTGATGGAAGTGGATCAACCGCGCAGAAGGTGCGCGGCGGCGCAGATTTGAGCGGAGTCGATTGGACGAGGAAGCGGTTCCGAGTGTTGAATCGGGGTTTGCAACGGGTGGCACAAGTCATGCCGAGGAGCTTCGAAGCGGCGACGCCCAATCGCGTCGTTCGTTGATGCGGAGGGAGTAATGTTTTTTTCATCGCTTACGGAACGAGGAGCCACGCCGGCGCTGACCCAAACAATGGCCTTTAACGAG
This sequence comes from Planctomycetota bacterium, assembly GCA_038043045.1. Taxonomy (GTDB): domain Bacteria; phylum Planctomycetota; class Phycisphaerae; order UBA1845; family UBA1845; genus JBBTCX01. Next base: position 27,319 of record JBBTCX010000101.1, read on the forward strand.
GCGCGATTGAAAGTCATCGCCGAGAACATCGCCAATGCCTCGACTCCGAACTACCGGGCAAAGCAATTGGACGTGAAGGGATTTCAGCGGGCGCTGAGTCGAGCTCTTGAGGATCGAGAGGCGGGTGAGCCTTTGATGATTTCCAATGGACAAGAGGTCTTGACCGATGATTTTGGTCATTTGCAGGTGAATCCCCGGTTGAGGCCGGCGGATAATGTGTTGTTTCATGACGGAACGAATTTGTCGATCGAGCGAGAGATGGCTGATCTTGCGGAGACGGGTTTGGCCCACGACGTCGCGGGAGCGTTTCTTCGGCGGTCGTTTGATGGATTGCGGAAAGCGATTCGCGGAACCGTGTCCTAGCGTTAGAGAGGGATCGGGTTGTACGGGATTCTAGACATCAGTACGTCCGGGCTTGTTGCACAGCGCACGGCATTGGATGTGATGGCGGGGAACGTGGCCATGAAGGACGTCACCCGCGATGAGCAGGGTCAACCGGTGCCGTATCGTCGTCGTGTGCCGTTGTTTGGCGCAGGGAATCCGGCGGTCGGCGATGGGGCGGTGGGCGTGCATGTGGCGAAGGTTGTCGAGGATCCGTCGCCATTTGGTTTGCGATGGGACCCCGGTCATCCCGATGCCATGACCGAGGGTCATGAAGCCGGATACGTGCGAACGTCGAATGTGGATGTTCACACGGAAATGGTCAACGCGATGGTGGCGATGCGAGCGTATGAAGCCAACGTTTCGGTGGTGGAAATGACCAAAGCAATGGCGGCTACTTCGTTGCGACTGATGGCTTGATGCGAGGGACGGGGAATAGCGCATGACCGGTTCGATGGAGTTTCTACCGATCCAAGGCATCCGTGGGGCTGGTGAATTCCCGGCGACGCCGCCAGTGCCGGCGATCGAGGGCAAGGACTTTCGAACGGTCTTACTGGACAGTCTCAACGAAGTGAACCGTCTTCAAGCAGAGGCTGATCAAGGCGTTCAACGATTGATGACGGGTGAGACGGACAACGTCGCGGAAGTTTTTGCCGCGGCGAACAAGGCGGGAATTGCGTTTGATCTGCTGATGGAGATTCGAAACAAGCTGACCGATGCCTATCGGGAAATTCAGCAGATGCGGATCTAGCCGATTGATGGTGGATGCACCGAGCGAGAAGTTGAGTCATGGACAGAATCCGCGAGCTACTCCGAACGATTCAAGCCCAGCTTGGCGTATTGACCGTTTCGCAGCGATTGGCGATCGGCTTGTGCGCGGCGCTGGCGGCTGGTTCCATGCTGTGGCTTTTGCAATGGTCGACCACGCCGGACTTGACCCCGTTGCTCGCACATAATTTCAGCGTGGATGAATTGAACGGGGCCGAAGAAGCTCTACGTACCAACGGACTTACTTATCGAGTTCAAGGATCGCGGATTTATGTCCGAGCGTCCGATCGATACGACGCCTTGCGTGTGTTGAATGGGGTGAATGCGTTGCCGGAGGGAAGTCTGTTTGACATGCAGACGATGGTGTCGGATCAGAATCCGTTTCAGTCCCCGGAATCTCGTGAATACGCCCAGAATTACGCGAAAGGCAACGAGCTTGCGAAGATTATCGCCACGTATCCGAATGTAAAAAAGGCGTCGGTGTTGGTGAATCCGAGCACGCGACGTCGAATCGGCGGTCCGAGTGATGAACCCACGGCATCGGTCACGGTCACCCTTGGGTCCGGTCATGAGATGTCCTATGAGATGGTGGAAGCGTTTGCGAAACTTGTCAGCGGTGCGGTCGGGGGTCTGAAGCCCTACAACGTGAACGTAGTCGATGGGCGGACCATTCAATCCTTCAACACGCCGCGTCCCGAAGATGGAGGGAATGTCGAGCATTTTCGAATGGTCCAGAAGCTTGAGGAGCGGTTGTTGCAGAAGGTCCGGGGGAAGTTGGCGGATATTCCGGGGGTTCTGGCGACGGTGACCGTGGAACTCGACACGAGCAAACGGGTGAGGCAGACGAATTTGCATGAATCGCCGCAGCCGAAGATGGAGAAAACCCATACCGCGGATCAGAATTCATCGGATCAACCGACCGAGCCCGGCGTTCAGGCCAACGTGGGTCAGGCAGTGACAGCGTCCGGCATTGGGCAGCGGAGCTTAACAGAGGAATCCACCGTCGAGAATTTTGAACCGAAACTTCGTGAAAGCGAGACGGTCGAGCAAGGACCGACGATCAAGAAAGCCACGGCGTCGGTGGGTATCCCGCGAAGTTTTGTGGTCAGTGTTTTTCGGGCGAATCATCCGGACACACCGGAACCCAAGGATGATGATCCGGCATTCACCGCGATTCGGGATGACCAGATCGCGCGAGTGAAGGGAAGTGTGGAAAAGATCATCATGGCTCGGTCTCCCCAAGATGTGCAGGTCGATGTGTATCCAGACGTGGAGTGGGGAGATAAGGGTCCGTCTTGGCAGTCGGCTCCGGGCGGCGTGACCACGGCTCAAGCTGGAACAGGAAGCTTTGAAATCGTCGAGTTGCTTCGGGGTTATGCACCACAGGCGGGTCTCACGGCTCTGGCCTTGATGAGTCTTTTTATGGTTATGAAGGTGGTTCGCAAATCGGCGGAATATGTCTCCGTTCCCGCGATGTCGGTGGAATCGACTTTCAATGCGCCTGATGTTCCGACGGGTGATGAGCCTTTATTGGCCGTTGGGCCGCAAACGATCGGTCAAGCAGCTTCTTCCGATGGTTTCCTGGTTGGGCGAGAAGTGGATGACGACTCCTTGCGCTTTGCGGAGCTCAGCGCAGAGGTTTCCAAGATGGTGGAGGAAGACCCGGCGGGTGCCGCCGACATGCTCCGTCGTTGGGTGGATGAGACGTGATCCTCCGCGTGCGGTGGAATCTGACTCCAAGTTTACCTTAATGATTCGACGGTAAAAGTTCGCATGGCCAAACGACAAGAAGCAGATAGCGGGGGTACGGCGACGGTGGAAATGTCCGGTCTCACCAAGGCCGCCATCTTGTTGATCACGTTGGACCGAACTTCCGCCGCGGCGATCCTTCGAGAGCTTGGACCGACACACGTGGAGGAGCTTACGCGAGAAATCGTGCAATTGGACGTTATTGACGACGGCGTGCGTGCCCAGGTGATTGAGGATTTTTATAACGTCGCGCTGGCCAGACAGTACATCAAACAGGGTGGCATCTCGTACGCCAGGGAGCTCCTTCAGGAGGCTCTTCCGGAAGATCAAGCCAGTGGAATTTTGCGGACCGTGGAGCGTCAAGTCACTCGGCGACCTTTTTCGTTTTTGGCCAAGACCGATTCCGAGAATCTTTTGACCTTCATTCAAGATGAACATCCGCAGACCATCGCGTTGGTGCTCGCCCATTTGAGTCCGGGGAAGGCCAGCGAAATCCTCACCAGCCTCGCGCCCGCGAAGCAATTGGAGGTGATCACTCGAATTGCGACCATGGACAACACCAACCCGGAGGTGATTCGAGAGGTTGAAGAAGGTCTGGAATTGCGCCTTTCGGGAATTGTATCCCAAACCTTTCAAAAAGCCGGGGGCGTGTCGTGCGCCGCCGAAATTCTCAACCTCTCCGACCGTACCACGGAGAAAGGAATCATGGAGGGGGTCGAATCGCAGGACGCCGATTTGGCCGAGCAAATTCGCCGCTTGATGTTCGTCTTTGAGGATATCCTGTTGGTGAACGACAAGGGTATTCAAGCGGTTCTCAAGGAAGTGGACCAGGCCGATCTCACGATGGCCTTGAAGACGGCGACGCCGGAGCTGCGCGAGAAGGTCTTCCGCAACATGTCCGAACGCGCGGCCCAATTAATCAAGGAAGACATGGAGTTCATGGGGCCGGTGCGGGTCAGCGACGTGGAAGGTTCGCAACAAAAGATCGTGGATGTAGTACGACGCTTGGAGGATTCCGGCGAGGTGGTGATCTCCGGTCGCGGTGGCGAAAAGGAGATGATTGTGTGATGCGTTGCCGTTTTCCAACTCACGATTGTCGAGGTCTAGACGCATGACGACGGTCATTAAAGCCGGTCAATCCGGACCTATTCTCAAGCGATTGGCTTCGGTGGACCTTGCGGATCACTTGGTCGAGGCCCGCCAAGCCTTAGGTCATGCGCGACAAGAGGCCGGTGCTATTTTGGACGCCGCAAAGGAAAACGCGGAGCGACTCTATGAGAAGGAAAAGCGAAAGGGGCACAAGGCGGGATTCGAAGTTGGATTCGCAGAGGGGCGAATAGAGGGCGAAGAAAAGGGTCGGCAGGAAGCCTGCCATCAAGCGTTGCAACAGTTTCAGGAGAAACAGGAGCATTTGATTACGGACATTCGACGAGCGATCGGTGATCTTGATGCGATCAAGCGAGATTTTCGCACGGCGGTGGAAAAGGACCTTCTCGATTTCGCTCTTCAGGTTGCGATCAAATTGACGTTTTCGGTCGGAAAGACTTTTCGCGAGGCCGCCCAAGAGAACTTGCGTCGGGCTATGCGGTTGGTCGCGGATTCGAGAAGTGTGCGCATCCTGGCCCATCCCGAGGATATGGAGACCCTGCAACGCGTTTCCGCTGAATTATGGCAAGTTGGAAAAGAGTCGGACTCCGTGAAGTTTGAAGCCGATTCAACTCTTGCGCCCGGTGGGTGTATTGTGAAGAGCGATCGAACTGAAGTGGATGCTTCGCTTGAGACTCAGGTGGAGTCCCTCGTTCAATCCCTTCTTGGATCGGGCGGTGGTCATGCTTGATCTTCTCAATCAACACAGTCGCCGCTTGTCACACGAATCGTTTCATCGAGTGACGGGTCGCGTGGGACAGGTGACGGGACTTAGGATCGTCGCGGAGGGTCTACCTCTGCCGGTGGGATCATTGTGCCGAATTGTGGGGAACGATACGCCGGAAGTCTCGGCACAAGTCGTCGGCGTGCGAGGTGATCAATCCATCCTCATCGCTCTTCACGAACCCTGGGGGATTCGAGCGGGTGATCCGGTATGCAGTGACACCGTGGTGCAAATGGTGGCGGTGGGAAGCAATATGCTTGGTGCGGTGTTGGATGGACTCGGTCGACCGATCGGCGGACGAACGTCTTTCACCGTGGAGACTCACTATCCCGTATATTCCGCTGCGCCGAAAGCACTCACCCGTGAGCCGGTCAACGAGATTTTGGCCACCGGTATCCGCTCCATTGATGCCATGCACACGCTTGGAGGAGGGCAACGAATCGGTGTTTTTGCTGGAACGGGAGTCGGTAAGAGCGTGTTGATGGGTATGATCGCGCGCTTCACGAATGCCGACGTCATTGTGGCTGCTTTGGTGGGCGAGCGTGGTCGAGAAGTGGGCGATTTTCTTCGCAAGGACCTCGGAGAAGAGGGACTTTCCCGATCCGTACTGGTGGTGAGTACGTCGGATGAATCGCCGGTGCTTCGAGTTCGAGCGGGGTTTGTGGCAACGGCCGTGGCGGAATTCTTTCGAGATCGCGGGGCCAAGGTTCTGCTCATGATGGACTCCACGACGCGCGTGGCCATGGCCCAACGACAAATCGGACTTTCAGCCGGTGAACCACCCACGACAAAGGGTTATCCGCCAAGCGTGTTTGACCTTCTTCCCAAACTGATGGAGCGAGCCGGGCGGACGTCGACGGGAAGCATCACGGGCTTGTACACAGTTCTGGTTGAGGGGGATGATCTGAATGAACCGATTTCCGATGCTGTGCGAGGAATTCTCGACGGGCACTTGTGGCTTTCGAGAGGTTTGGCCAATCGCGGTCACTATCCGGCGATCGCGCCTCTGGAAAGTATCAGCCGCGTGATGACGGATGTGATCGACGAGGAGCATCGGCGCGCCGCGATGGTCGTGCGGGGCGTGCTGGCGGTGTGGGCGGACATCGAAGATTTGGTCAACGTCGGCGCTTATGTGCCGGGAGTGAACGCGGACTTCGACGTAGCCGTTCGCGTCAAACCCGTCCTGGATGAGTTCCTTCAACAAGGCATGAATGAGAAAGCGAGTTACTCCGACACGCGAGAGAGGTTGCTCCGTGTGGCGGGAGAGATTGAATCCATGCGACAGCAGGGTTCGATCCGCAAAGAACCGGGAGGCGGATCGCAAGCGAGTTCGAGTGGAACGCCGGCGCGGTGATGTCGAGAGGTTGAGGCATGGCCAAGCGATTTGTTTTTTCGCTGGAAATCGTGCGAAAGTTGCGGGATCAATCCCGTAGGGTCCAGCAGCGTACCTTGGCCGAGGCGCAACGAGACGTGAACGATGTGCAAGCGCGGTTGGCGGACAATGAACGACAAGTGTCGGTTTCCATGGAAGAGGAAAGAACGGCGAGTTCCCAGCCAGGGTTGGATGTGAGTGCCGTGCGTCGGCAGCTTCTTCATCGGGGCTGGTTGAAACGCAAGGAGACGGAATTGATGAAGGAATGGAATGATCGCAGACTGATTGTCATACGGGAGCGCGAGAAGCTGGCCGAGGCGATCAAGCGATTGAAAGTGATTGAAAAGTTGCGCGAACGCCGTTGGGCCCAACATGTGGAACAGGAACATCGCGTGGAGCGGAAAGCAGCCGACGAAACGGCTTCGCAAAGGTTTGTAGCCCATCAAGAACGAGAATTTCAGCAGGCGTAGTCCGTCATGGCGAAGTCATTGGTCAAGAGAGTGTACGATGGGCTGGCACTGGTGGCCGTATTAAACGTGTTGACTCTCGGAGGCATTATCGGTTACGCGATCTACGGCGGGTGGATTGACAAAGGCAAAGTCACCCAGATCGGCGCGGTCATTCGAGGTGAAAAACCAGACGCGTCGAACTCCGAGGATGCGGCGTCATCCACAAGTACCAAGAAGGAGTCCATAAAAGGAAAAAAGGCGATGGTGCCGTCTGATGATCCTCTGGCGGACCTGCAAGTCCTTCATCTCGAGGAAGAGCGGGCCAAGGTTGAGTTGGAACAGCAATTGGCCTTGGTTCAAAGCATGATGCTGAAGGTAACTTCTGAGCGAGAGGCGCTTCGGCAAGAACGGAAGGTCGTTCAAAAGCCGAAGGAAGAGGTCGTGAAGTCCCAACATCAAGAGGGCATGAAACGACAGCTTGAGATTTATGAAGGACTCGCCCCCAAGGTGGCGCTAGATCATCTATTGGCGATGGAAGATCCCGATGAAGCCGCCCGCGTTCTTGCCGGGCTTGATCCGCGAAAGGCTAAGAAGATACTCGAATCGGCCAAGACTCCCCAGCAAATGCGCCAAATGCAGGCGGTGCTTGCGCGGGTGGCCGCCGTCGCTCCGGATCGAACCGTTGCGCTGAACGACTCGCAACCGTAGGGGAAACTAAGCTCGTGGAAATCGTGCAACCATTCACCGCTACATTGCAACGGACGTTGTCGAACGGCCAATCACCGCCGGCGGTAGACTCCCATTTGTCCACACATCCAAGTGGTTCAACCGCGAGAATTTCTGCAAAGCCTAATCTTGACGAGGAATGGGTCGAGGGTACAGAGGATGCCAACGGGTTGGCATTTTCCGCGGTCTGGGCGGCAATGGCGGCCAGTGGGAACGGCGCGAGCACCGCGGGAATTGTCGGCGGTGGGCGAATGATCGCTCCCAATGAAATGTTCGAAACCAAATCCGGGTCCGGACGATCTTTGGAAGAACCGGATTCGAACGACCCTCGACAAGATGACGTGGCGGAAGCAGATGAAGAACGGAAATACAACAAGGGCCAGGTTCGATCCGCGGCAAAAAATGGTCGAACCGAGCGAATAGCCGATCGAGCGGCGGAACAAAAAATCGCCTCGAACTTATCGAATTATCGGACCTCTGACCTGCGCTCTGATGCACCAAATTCGCAGTTATCGGGCGTCAACATCGATTCCAAACGTCCAATAATACAAGCTATTTCGCATTCATTTCATTTGACAGCCAAAAGTGAAAATGCCGCTCAGCCGGCAATCGAGGCCGAGAAAACCCCGGTTTCGACAAGCGGCGGGGAACGGGCGATGCCTGAATTTGGTGTCAGTCAAGTGTCACGCAGTGTGTTGTCGAAAAGCGTAGGCGGAAGTTCGGTACGAACGGCCGAGCAGATCGGTCGATTCCTGGCTCAACCAGCACACTCCGGTTCTCCACTCATCCAACCGGCGCGGACTGGTGCGAAAACCGCGGAGCACGGTGCAGGCCATGAAGAATCGTCTGCAACGGCGAATTCAAACCCAGAGACCAATGACTCGTCGGTATCGAAAACCGAGGAAAAGGCCAATGACTTTGAACGGCTGGTGGCCACCATGCGTTTGCGATTTGGGGCGCGGCGGTCCACGGCTCGTTTGGAGTTGCACCCGCCGGAGCTCGGTCGACTGTTGGTCCAGGTGCGGATGGATCAAGAATCGGTGAACATCGATGTTCACACGGAGACGGAAGAGGCCAAGACGCGAATCGCCGAACGTGCCACCGAGTTGGCACTGGCTCTCCAAAAACACGGAATTCGGGTGGCCCGTCTGGAGGTGGTGAGGGGCGAGGCCGAAGGGAAATGGCCGGTTGAAAGCGGGCAACGCCCTCGAGGTGGAACAAAAAGCGGTGCAATCGGAAAAGGACTTCCTAAGTCCGATTCAAGGTTGGATTCGCAAACCGCGCGAGGAAGAAAGAGCGTGGAGCAGGACGAGGAATCGTGGTTGGTTTTTCGTGGGACACCGCGAATGGATTTGATGGGTTGAGAGACGAACGAAGAGGAAGATCGCCGTCGGGCTGACGATCAACTGGCGCTGGGCTCCCAAGAAAAAAGCCATATAAGGAGGTTCAAGATGGAACCGGTTACAACGAGTTTCGTGGGGTCGACGGTAAACGGGAGCGGGCAGCGCACAGAGCCGTTTGCCGATTTGCGCACGGACGACTTCTTGAAATTGATGATCACTCAGCTTTCCAATCAGGATCCATTCGAGCCGACCGGCAACAAGGAGCTGATGGAACAGATCTCGGCGATTCGAAATATCGAGTCGTCCACGACGTTGACGGATTCGTTGCGAACGTTGGCGGGCCAGCAGGGATTCACTTCGGCTTCGGCGTTGCTGGGGCAATATGTGACGGGGTTGCCGGATGAAGCGGGTCAGTCGATTTCCGGGTTGGTGACGGGGGTCAAGTTGGATGCCGGGGGTCGCCCGTTGCTTCAGCTTTCCAATGGGGCGGCGGTGCCGATGGATCAGGTCGCTGCGATCGAAACGCCGTTGCAAGCGGCCGAGCGACTTGTTGGAAAGTATGTGATGGGAGTCGATGGGCGAGTGGCGCCGAATCCTCCGGTTGTCGAGGGTGTGGTCACCCGAGCGCACGAGGACGGCGGCGACATTATCGTGGAGCTGGAATCCGGGTCGAATCTTCGGTTTCGAGACGTAGTCAACTCGATGGAACCGGCCGATGTGGGCTAGCCTTGTGCGTTGGCGAAAATAAGAACAAAAAGCGAAGAAAATCAAGGATGACAGACTATGTCACTTAGTTCAGCCATGCTCGTGGGTTTTACCGGGATCACCAGCAACTCGGTGGCCGTGGATACGGTCGGCGATAATTTGGCCAATGTAAACACTACGGCTTTTAAGGGACAACGAACACTGTTTGAGACTCTGCTTTATAACACGATTCGAGAGGGCGAGGGTCCGAGCCCGACGAGTGGCGGGACGTTGCCGTTTCAAATGGGCACCGGTTCGCAAGTGGCGGTTGTGCAGCGAAGTTTTTCGCAGGGCTCCATCGAAGGTACGGCTTTTCCGAGCGATCTGGCCATTGACGGCGATGGTTTCTTCGTGCTGGATCATGGCGATGGTACGCAAGCCTTCACGCGCGACGGGTCTTTTCGGCTGAATGCGGAGCAGGCGCTGGTGGCCTCAGATGGTTCGGTCGTTCAGGTTTTTCCGGCAGATGCTGATGGCAACGTTCAAGCTGGAACGTTATCCCCATTAACGATTCCTCTCGGTTCAACGGGGGAAGCATTGCCGACGACAGAGGTCATTCTTGATGGTCAGTTGGATTCCGGCACCACGATCGCGGCGGAGCCTTCGGTGGTGGCTTCGCAAGCGTTGATGACGGCTGGTGGCACTGCGGCGACCGCAGCCACTTCGTTGTCGGCGATCCTGAATGGAGAAGGCGTTCCCCTTTTTTCCGAAGGTGACATCCTGTCGATACGCGGCACCAAAGGGGGGCTTAGTGTTCCGGAATCCACATTTGTCGTGGGGTCCACCGGCAATACACTCGAGGATTTAGCTCAATTCATGGAAACGGTGCTCGGAATTGACCCCACAACGGAAGACGCGGCGGGAGTCACGGTTGGCGATGGCACGACGGGTCCTGGTGGGGCCTTGGTCGTCACATCCAATCTCGGCGAAGCCCATGCCGTCGCCCTAGACGCCGGCTCGATCACCAACACCACCGGGGCGCTGAGTTCGCCGTTTACTTTTTCTCAAAGTGCTCCGGCCGTTGGCGGAGGTTTGGTCACGACGAGTTTTCAGGTGTTTGATTCCCTGGGTGCGCCGGTGGATGTACGTCTTCGGCTGTCCCTGGAGTCCAAATCTTCGACAGGAACAACGTGGCGATTCCAAGCGGAGTCCGCCGGGGATAGCGATGCGTCGTTCTTGGTCGGATCAGGGACCATGACCTTCGACGCCCAAGGTCGATTTGTGGCTGCGACGGGTACCGATCTCTCCATCGATCGTGATGCCACCGGAGCCTCCACCCCGCAGGCGTTTACTCTCGATTTGAGTCAAGTCACCGGTTTCGCCAGCGCCGACGGTTCCTCGGAACTACGCATGGAAAGTCAGGACGGCGCTCCGGCGGGAACGCTGGTCAGCTATTCGATTGACGATGAAGGAGTTGTTCGCACGGCCTATTCCAATCAAACGACGCGGGTTATCGGACAAGTTGCCCTCGCGGTTTTTCGCAACAATGAGGGATTGATCGCCCAAAGCGACAACACGTATTTTCCGGGCGTAAATTCGGGCGATCCGCGGATTCTGGCGCCTCGTACGGAAACTGCCGGGGCCATTCGCTCCGGGTCGTTGGAACAGAGCAACGTGGAAATCGCTCGAGAATTCGTCAATTTGATTACGGCTTCGACGGGAATCTCATCCGCCAGCCGAGTGGTTCGAGTGGCCGATGATCTGCTTCAGGAACTTCTCCAAATCGCGCAATAACGGCTAGGGCCTATAACATGATCACGCTTACCCGGCTCAATGATCGCGTTGTCGTGGTCAATGCCGAGTTGATCAAGATCATTGAAGCGACGCCGGACACTACGGTCACGCTGATCCATGGCGAAACGCTTTTTGTGCGTGAGCCGGTGGACGAAGTAGTTCGCCTGGTGATCGACTATCGGCGTCAGGTCCATGGATTCCGGGTGGTGTAACAGAGTTTTCGGATCGCGGCGGCGCTCATCATGAACGCCGATAACTTGCGCCACAACAATCGATTTGCGAGTAATCGGTTAACGGATTACGTTTTCGGATGACGGTTCCCTTTTGAGCCGGGGTTGGCCGACGTGTCTATGAATTGTACGCTGCACAATGGAATGGTCTCGAACTTCTGAGGTCCACTTGGTCTTTGGGAAGGGTGAACTTGAGGGCATTCGGTATCGGACTTCGAACCAAAATGATTCGTAGAGTGGAGGCGAACGATGGCCGACGCGGCAGCAGTCCAAAAAGCAGATGCACCGGCCCCTGGGCAAAAGAAAAAGGGGGGCTTGTTTCCTTGGATGATAGTCGGTTCACTGATGTTCGGTCAGGGGATCGGGGTTTTCTTTTTAGCTCGCGCGCTTTCTCCGGGTCCCGCAACTGCCGCAGCCGAGGAAGCTCGCGCGGCGCCTGAGGGCGAACATGCGCCGGCTGACGGACATGAAAAACCCGCTCACGCGGATTCCGGCAATCACGGGGACAGTGGCAGTGGCCATGATAGCCACGGTGCCAGTACTGGAAGCGAAGGTTCCCCTATGTCGCCCAATGAGCAAATGGAAGTCAAGCTGGCTGAATGCAAGACCGTGAACAAGGGAACGGGAAAGCTGGTACTCTTCCACATGCGCGTAACAGCACTGGTATCTGGCGCGGACGCCGAACGAGCCAAGAAGCTCATAGAAGCCAAACAAGGTCGCATCGACGATCGTGTCAATACTGTTATCCGCAGTGCAGAGCCGCAACAGCTTAATGAACCGGGACTCCAAACGCTGAAGCGTCGATTCAAGTTCGAATTCGATCGAATTTTTGAAGATGACAAGCTGGTCAAAGAAGTTCTCATTCCACATATTGTGCAATCCGGGTCCGGTCTTTGATTGTCGGGCTCTTCCGTGCTACGCCGATACTAAGCAAAATGACCGGCGGTGTTGGAATTTGCCGCCTGACGTACGGAAATTGCGCGGAATCAATCAGTGGCTGAGTTTCATTCGGGATCGGCCAACCCGGCGGAGCCGGGAAACGATCCCATACAATCCAGTTCGAATAGTCCGTCGTTGGAAGCAACCGACGGAGGCGGAGGCGATTCCGCTGCCACGAAAACATCACAGCCAAACGACGATCCCATCAACCAATCCGATATCGATGCACTCTTGAATTCTCTGTCCGATGAAACGGCTGAGCCGTCTTCGTTCAGCGCGGTCGCCACGGCGCCGGCTGTGCCAGACGGTCGTGTGGATTCCCTCGGTCGACCGTTTGACGAAGTCGCCGCGGCCATGCAAGCCGCCATTGAAGAGGAAGAAGAGTTGTCTCGTTCGTCTCCTCCCTTGCAACCTACGTCGTTTACCCTTCCAGACATTGAGGCGCCGGATGTTACAGCGGCGGATATGAAGCGAGTGACGCTTCTTCACGACGTGAACTTGCGGGTCAAAATCGAATTGGGTCGAACGAGAATGCTGGTGGAGGATGTGTTGCGGCTCGGGGAGGGGAGCGTGGTGGAGTTGGATAAGGCGGCCGGCGACCCCGTGGATGTCTACGTGAATGACCGTCTCATCGCTCGAGGCGAAGTCCTCGTTCTTAACGATAGTTTTTGTGTCCGGATTAGTGAGGTTCTTTCGCATGATCCCCATCGAGTGGGTGCGTGATAGGGCGATCGAGGTTTTTCGGGCAAGAAGCCGAGATATTCGAAAATGTGTTCCATGTTGATGAATCATTCCATCAGCCTAGCCACGATCGTTTTGTGCCAGACGATGGCATCCACTGAGATGGGACCGCCGGTCCCTACGCCGGCAGTTTCGCCTAACCAAGCCGCTACCATCGAGGAGACGGTTGATCTGAATCCAGCTCCGGCGACCGTGGCAGAAGCGAGCGTTAAGGAGGATAATGCCAACAAAGAGCCAGCCGCGAAGGATGGTTTGATCCCGGTGGCGATCAAGAACAAGGCAAGCGAGGCCGACGATCGGACGCGCATGATGCGTCGAGGAATGGCGTCACTCGATGGCATGGTCGGTCCAAGCGAAAAGCAGATACCTTGGTATCGCACGGGTTGGGGATCGCTCATCGTGGTTCTGTCGCTTCTAGCCTTGTTGGCTGCCTTGGCACGCCGGTTTTTTCCAACCGCGAGGATCGCGGAGAGTGGCGCCCTTCGTGTGGTTGCCCGTTCGGCGATATCCACCAAGCATAGTGTCGCCTTGATCCAGTTCGGTCGACGCTTTTTGCTGTTGGGGATGTCGCCGGAGGGAATTCAGTGTCTCAGTGAAGTCTCGGAATCCACCGAAGTTGCGGAGTTGCTGGTACGGTTGAGCACGGCCGGAGGTTCATCACGAAATCTGGTCCAAACGGAGTTCGAGGAGCTCTTGCGGACGGAATCTCGAGAATATCAAGAACCGATCTCGGAAATAGACTCATCGCCCTCCAACGCCGCGAAAGAAAACGCCGTCAAAGGAAAACCGTTGCACGATTTGTTGAATCGGTTGCATCAATTACAGGCGCGGTTTTCGAACGAAGAGGCGATTCGACCGTCGCAATTGAAAGGGACGAGCCCATAGGCCTCGTCCAAGGGCGAGTGAAGAGGCAACCGGGTCGATCGATGAGTTCGAGATCGGCCTCTTCATAACGGGTTACGAAACGACCTCATGGATGGGGTCGGAGCATGGCGCGTTGGAGCTGCGCGTGAAGAACATAAGAGTCGGACAAATCGACCGATCTTGGCCGTTGAAGGTCATGGTGCTAGCCATCGCCTTCGTTGCGCCGACGTATGGTCAAACCGCGCCGATTCTGAACAACCCTCTGGGCATTCCCGACGTCAGTCGAATTCTCCCCCCGGCCGGCGATCCTCAAACGGTCAGCACGTCGCTCCAAATCCTCGTGCTTTTGACTGTTCTCACGCTCATTCCATCCATTCTCGTCATGGTGACGTCTTTCCCGCGCATCATCATCGTGCTCGGTTTGCTTCGTCAGGCGATCGGCGTGCCCCAACTTCCCCCTGGTCAGATTCTGTTGGCGCTATCTCTATTTCTGACCGTTCTGGTTATGGCGCCGACTTGGCAAGCGATCCATGTCGAGGCTGTTCAACCCTACTTCGACAACCGCCTCGGACAGGAGCAGGCCATGACCATCGCTTCTCACCACTTGAAAAATTTCATGCACCGTCAAATAGATCAAGCGGGGAATCAAGAAGACATTTATTTGTTTCTGGAATATTCCCAAAGGCAACCGATTCCGCAGGGGACGACGCTGAGCCTAGAAGACGTTCCGCTATCGGCCATGATCCCCGCGTTTCTCTTGAGCGAACTCAAAACGGCTTTCATCATGGGTTTTCGGATTTACTTACCGTTCTTGGTCATCGATATGGTCATCGCCACGATCCTCGTGTCGATGGGCATGATGATGTTGCCGCCGGTATTGATTTCGTTGCCGTTCAAACTGTTGCTGTTTGTGCTGGCCGATGGCTGGCGACTCGTAGTGGAGACCTTGATGCACAGCTTTGTCTAGGGTGCCGACAAACCCGAAAGAATGGCTGTGTCGCAGACCGCGGTCAACCCGAGAAAAAGGACCCGACTATGGAGCTTACTCATGCGATGGAGTTGGGGCGAGACGCCTTGTGGATGACGATCGTCATGTCGGCGCCGATTCTCGTTATCGGATTGGTGGTCGGCCTGGTCATCGCCTTGTTCCAAGCCGTCACCCAGCTTCAAGAGCAAACGTTAACCTTTGTTCCGAAGATTGCGGCCATGATCGCCGCCGCCGTGCTCTTTATCCCCTGGATTACGGAGCAAATGATCGAGTATTCCCGCAAACTGTTTACGGGGATGCCATGGTAGTTCGGTCCATTGTGGCTTCCGGCCACGTGAGCGTTTCATGACCAACTCTCTGATGAATGTTGTTTTCGCGTTGCCGGTATTTGCGCTGGTTCTATTTCGTATCACGGGCTTGCTCATTTCCGCGCCGCTCTTTGCGAGCACGCTGATGCCGGTCCGTGTTCGAATCGGTCTTGCCCTGGCCTTGGCGATGTTGGTGTTCCCTTTGGTGGTCCGACAGGCCCCCTCCGATCTCACTTTCTCCCAGGCCATCCTAGGTGGGTTCGGAGAGTTGGTAATCGGCGTCGCCATAGGCCTGGGTGTGATGTTGTTGGTGAGTACCGTGGAGGTCACCGGTCTCATTCTCGGTCAACAAGCGGGCATGTCCTTGGGCGAAGTATTCAACCCGACGCTCGAAGAGCAAACCTCCGTGGTTGCCCAGGTCTACAGCGTTTCGTTCATGGTGCTTTTCTTATTGGCTGGGGGACATCGCGCCGCCGTAGTGGCAGTCCTTGACACATTTCAGCGTATCCCTCTTCTTGCATTTCGCTTCGATGAATCGCTGCTGGAGCTTTTGATCGAGCTTCTTTCATCCGTATTCATTCTTGGGTTGCGACTAGCCGGTCCCGTCCTTCTCGCGCTTTTTCTGACCGAATGCGCGCTGGCGTTGGTTTCTCGTACGATGCCGCAACTGAACATCTTGACCATTGGTTTTGCAACCCGCGCACTCCTTGCCATTGGATTGGCGGCCTTGGTCATCAGCCTTTCCACTCAAACCTTGCTGGATGCCATGACAGATTCTTTCGACTTCATTCGTGCCACACTCGGTTTACCTCCTAGCAATCGTGGATGGGTGATCTGATGCCCGAACGAGATGAACGAACCGAACCTGCAACCCCACGCCGGCGCGCCGAGGCCCGCATGCGCGGGCAAATCGCAAAGAGTCACGACCTGGTTGTGGCTTCGATCCTCCTCGCCGGTTTCGTGGCTCTTGAGCTTGCCGGTGGTCGAATTTGGTCCTCGATGCTATCGATCATGAAGTCCGCACTCTCGCCGCAAGAACCCTGGAGTCTTGCGGAAACTTTGCCCTTTACTCTCGCCGCTTCGTCGGAAACAGGTTGGCGACTCGCCCCGGTACTTCTGGCCGTCGCTGCGGCCGCGTTCGTCGTGCTCTTTGCCCAAACCGGACCGCTCCTCACCTTTGAACCGATCACTCCCAGTCTTAGCAAGATCAACCCGTTGCAAGGAATCGCCCGGCTGTTCTCGGTGAATTCAATCGTTCACACGCTTATGAACATCGCCAAATTGGTCCTGGTCGCGTCGGTCGGTTATGCAGCCGTGGCGAGCTACATTCCCGCCGTGATACACGCCTTTACTCTCGGCCACATGGAGCAGTTTCACCTTGGGGCGAAGTTGACGTTCCGACTGGGGATCACCATTTCGACGGCCTTATTCATCCTGGCGCTTTTCGATTTTGCCTACCAGCGATTGAGACATGAACGAAGCCTCCGCATGACCAAGGAAGAAGTCAAGGATGAGCTCCGCAACATGGAAGGCGACCCCGGTATCAAAAGACGCCGAAGGCAGCTTCAGCTTCAGTTCATGACCCAACGCCTTCGAAAAGATGTTCCGAAAGCCCATGTCGTCGTCACCAATCCCACGCACGTGGCGATCGCGATTGCCTATGACAGCGCCAGCATGAGCGCGCCCAAAGTCGTGGCCAAAGGGGCAGATGAGATCGCGTTGCGGATTCGCCAGATCGCGCAACAACATGGCATTCCCATCGTCGAGAAAAAGCCGCTGGCCAGAGCGCTCTATGACGCCGTCGAGGTGGGACAATTCATACCGGAGCGATTTTACCAAGCGATCGCGGAGATTTTGGCGTACGTGTACGAACTGACGGGACGATACCCGCTTGCGGCGGGGACCGAGGCAAGGTGAACAGAAATCAGGTGCCACTGATTTTGAGCAGTGGTTCGGTTGCGTGACGCGGTACCCGAAAGGATCGCCGCGAAAGAATACAGGATGGGCATGGATCGCAAGTCGATAGCCAAATGGATTCCCGCCACCGTGGCCAAGTACCACGGCTTGGCACTTCCCGTATTTGCCCTCGCCCTGGTTCTCGTCATTCTCATTCCTTTGCCGACTTCGATTTTGGATCTTCTTCTCATGGTGAACATCGCGCTATCAGGTGTCGTGCTGTTGACCGTGATGTACATGGGCGGACCGTTGGAGTTTTCCTCGTTTCCGTCGTTGCTTTTGGGGTTGACCCTCTTTCGACTCGTCTTAAATATCGCCACGACGCGGCTCGTTCTTACACACGGTAATGCCGGTCAAGTGGTGGCCACCTTCGGCGGATTTGTGGCTCGAGGGTCGCTCATTGTCGCTACGGTGATCTTCATCATCATCGTGGTCATTCAATTCGTGGTCATCACCAAAGGCGCCACGCGCATCGCCGAAGTGGCCGCGAGATTCACTCTCGACGGCATGCCCGGAAAACAGATGGCCGTTGACGCCGATCTCAACGCCGGGACGATCACGGATGAGGAAGCCAAGCGACGACGCGGTGACATCACCCGCGAAGCGGATTTCTACGGAGCGATGGACGGTGCCAGCAAATTCGTCCGTGGCGACGCGATTGCCGGCGTGATCATCACCATTGTCAACATTCTAGGCGGCATTTATGTCGGTCTTGTCGAAATGAACCTGCCGTTGCGTGAAACGCTGCGCCGCTTCACGGTCCTTACCATCGGTGACGGACTGGTGTCCCAAATACCGGCATTCATCGTTTCCGTGGCCGCTGCCATGATCGTGACGCGATCCGCGGCCAAGAAAAACTTGGGCGACGAATTGCTGGGCCAACTGGTCAGTCAACCCATCGCCCTATCCATGACTGCGGGATTTCTTCTCTTGCTTGCTTTCACCCCGTTGCCCAAACCGCCAATCATTTTGATGGCCGCTTCCGCGATTGGGCTCGCCCTCACGCTTTCCAAGCGTAATCAACTCGCCCTTGCAGCGGCCACGACAAAAGGCAAAGTCGTGCAACCAGAACGCGTGGAGAAACATCTCGCTCCCGATCCGATGGAGCTCGAAGTCGGATACGGCCTCATTCGTCTTGTCGACCGCAAACAAGGCGGCGATCTTCTCGATCGCATCACCAATCTCCGCCGTCACATGGCCCAGGAACTGGGCATTGTCGTTCCGCCTATTCGCATTCGCGATGAAATTCGTCTTCAGCCCAACCAATTTAAGGTCAAGCTTCGCGGATTGGAGATCGGCGCTGGCGAAATCATGCCGGGCCATTTGTTGGCGATTAACCCCGGCACCGTCACTGGACCGCTTCGTGGCACGGAGACCAAGGAACCGGCGTTTGGTCTGCCGGCGCTTTGGATCGCCGAAGACCTTCGTCACGAAGCCCAGCATAAGAATTACACGGTCGTCGAAGCCTCCAGCGTCGTCAGCACGTACTTGACCGAAATCATCCGACGCCATGCGGACGAACTGTTGACCCGACAAGAAGTCAGTCGACTCCTCGATCACTTGAAGGAACGAGCGGCCAAGCTCGTCGAGGAAGTCGTTCCTACCGTGCTCAAACCGGGAGAAATCCAGCGAGTTCTTCAGATGCTATTGCGAGAGCGCGTTCCCATCCGCGATTTGGAGACGATTGTGGAAGCTGTCGCCGATGTCGCTGGTCGAACCAAGGACGCGGAAATCCTTACAGAATACGCACGCGCCGCTCTCGCCCGTACGCTTTGTCATCAACATCGTGCCGACGACGGCAAGATTCATTGCATCACTCTCGATCCGGCGGTGGAGGAATTGCTGACCAAAGGCGCGACGCGCTCCGATCAAGGTCAGCCGTTTCATCTTCCTCCGCAAGTCCAGACGAGAATTGTGAAAGCGATCCAAGCCCAAGTGGAAAAGGCTACGACAGCCATCCGTGGCCGACCGCCCATTGTGCTGTGCCCGCCCCAGATTCGGTCCTACGTTCGGCGACTGATCGAAGCCACAAGGCCTGCGGTCGCCGTTTTGTCTTACAACGAAATCGTGCGTGGGTTCGAAGTGGAAACCCACGGGATGGTGGTAATCACGGATGAAGGTTAAAACCTTTCGCGCAAAAACGATGGCCGATGCCCTGGCCCAGGTCAAGCGACACCTGGGACCCGAAGCGGTCATTTTGACGACTCGAACTATTTCTCGAAATCGACTTCTCGGTTTGGGAGCGAGTTCCGACGTGGAAATCACCGCCGCACAAGCCCCTCGCGGTTTTCCGAAACTCTCCCCGCGTCCGAGAGTGGCGCCCAAACCGCCCATTGCTGCTCTAACCGAAGCTCGGGACGAACTCGAAGTACCGACCACAGGATTTGAAAACTCTGCAAGGACGTCGAATTCAGCCGTTCTGACCGAGCTTGGCAACTTGCGATCCATGGTGTCCGACCTACTTCGTGAATCACGCCGAACCCAACTCGGCGACCTGCCGGACCCTTTGTACGATTGCTATCTTACCCTTGTCCGAAATGACGTGTCGGAGCAAACGGCCAAGAAACTCGTGGACGACGCCCGTCGAGCAATGTCCCCTGAAAACTTGAATCTGCATGAAGCGATCCGCGATTTTCTCGCGACCGCCGTTCAATCGTTGCTTCCTACGGGGGGGCCGATTCGGATTACAAATACGAATCAACCCACCGTCGTCGCCCTGGTCGGTCCGACCGGCGTCGGTAAAACCACCACCATTGCCAAGCTGGCCGCGAACTTCTGTCTTCGAGACCACTGCAAAGTTGGCCTTGTCACTATTGACACGTATCGAATCGCCGCCGTGGATCAACTCCGCACCTATGCGGACATCATCAACGTTCCCCTCGAAGTCGTGATGACCCCGGCACAACTCCGCGATGCCCTGCAAAAACTATCAAGATGCGACATCGTCTTGATTGACACCGCCGGTCGCGGTCAACGCGACGCCATCAAAATTAAAGAGCTACAACGGTTCTTTTCCATCGCCAAACCAAGCGAGATCCACCTCGTTTTATCCACCACCACGGGAGATTCGGTCCTCATGGAAACGATGGATCGGTTCAAGGACATCGGCCCGGACCGCTTGATTTTTACAAAACTGGATGAAGCCGTCGGCTTCGGCGGCATGCTGGGTTGTTTGAGTCGAGCCAATAACCGACTTTCCTACGTGACTACCGGACAGGACGTGCCCGACGATATCGCCGTGGCCGATGCAGGCATGCTCGCGGGCCGAATAGTCAACGGTTCGTCAAGGAATGCCACAAAACCATGAGGTCATTGGTTTCAAAATCCGAGGATTCAGGAAACGCTAGGAGTCGGCCTTGTCTCACCCGGTGAAAGCACCATCCGGCGATCAAGCCAGTCGCCTTCGCGAACTGGTGCGAAAGCAGACCCGCTCTGCCCTCGTTTTAGCCATCATCAGCGGAAAAGGCGGCGTCGGAAAGACCAATGTGGCCGTCAATCTCTCCATTTGTCTGTCTTCTCATTCCATGAAAGTTACCTTGGTCGACGTCGATCTGGGACTGGCCAACGCCGACCTCTTGATGGACTTGCATTCGCAATACACGCTCGCCCATGTCCTCACCGGACACAAGACGATCGAGGAAATCACCACCCCCGGACCGGCGGGAATTCGTTTTATTGCAGGTGCATCTGGAATTCCCGAATCCGCCAACCTTTCCGATTTCGAGCGCGAAAACCTGATCTACCAACTCCACAAGCTCGAAACCAGTACTGATATCGTGGTTCTCGATTGCGGGGCGGGAATATCCAAGAACGTTTTGGGTTTCGCACAACACGCCGACCAAGTCTTGGTTGTGACTACTCCGCAACCCACAGCACTCACCGACGCCTACGCTGCCATCAAGTCTCTCCACCGCCTAAACTGTCCGGGACAGGTCGGACTCATCGTTAATATGACCACCAGCCGCGCCGAAGCCGAAGCAACCTATCGGCGCCTCGCACAAGTTTCGCGCAAATTTCTCAACTTTTCTGTTGCGGACTTCGGTTTCTTGTTGCAAGATACCGTTGTGGAAGCGGCGGTTCGACAACGATGTCCCTTTGTGGTTGGGTATCCGCAGTCGAATGCCGCGGCCTGTATCGCCTCGATCGCCGGACGCTTCATACAGTTGCGATCCGGCGCGGAGAGTCGGGGCGGTTTTTTCAGACGCGTCGGCGGGTTGTTCATCTAACTTCTTTGGGATTGTCCCATCGTAAGTGGAGGATAGCCATTTCCGGCATGGATGCCGGGAACGCGCGAGGCGGATGATTGCAGCGGAAGGACCCGTCGCAATCCTTTTCGTTGCCCTATCCGCAGTTTTTCCGTTTCCATCTTTGCGACAAGGATGTTGCGCCAATGCTTTCCCGTTTCACGGCGGCAGGGTTTGGGTTGTTCGCTTTCGCCGTCGCGGTGTTGGCCGGGGTCTGGGTGAATAACCCATTTACCGTCGTTCTATCCCGTGGCCTTTTGGCGCTCATCGTGTTTTTCTTGATTGGTTTGGCGCTAGGCGCCGCCGCGGACGCCGTAGTGGCCGAACATTCCCGTACGCGGGAAGCCGGAATTCGGGAACAGGAAAATTTGGTTCAGGATCACGTGGACGAGTCAACCAAGATCGGCGCGGCAACGATTCCGGCGCCGCATCGCTCGGCGGCCTAGTCGTTCACGAAGGGAATCCCTCCCAGGGATTAGGGTGAGGATGCTCTGATTGGGTGCGGACTGACGCCGAAAGGCAAATCGTCGAGGACGATAAGGCCGACGGTTATCCACTTAGCAAGGAAGCGAAGGAGTAGAACGGATGCTAGCAACGAAGACGACCAAGGATATCGGACAAGTGTGGCGCGATTTTAAGGCCACGGGCGATCGCGCCCTCCGTAACATCCTGATGGAATCCTATCTCACCATTGTCAGATACAACGCCGAGCGCATCGGCGCAAAGCTCCCCGACGAGGTGGATAACGACGATTTGATGTCCGCCGGAATTTTCGGACTCATGGACGCCATCGAGGCCTTTGACATGAGTAGGGGCGTTAAATTCGAAACCTATTGTGCGCCAAGAATTCGCGGCGCGATTCTCGACGAGCTCAGAAGTATGGACTGGGTTCCCCGATTGGTTCGTAGCCGGGCCCAAAAACTGGACCGCGCCAGCCGCGAAATGGAATTCAATCTCGGTAGAGCGCCCACGCAACAAGAAGTCGCCGATCGATTGAAGCTACCTTGGTCGGAGTTTGAAAAGCTCCTTCGGGACGCCAAGGCCGTTTCGCTGATCTCCCTATCTCGCCGCTTCAACGAAACGGATGCGAACAAGGATGTCTATGAAATCGACGTCATTGAGGACCGACGAGGAAGTAATCCCGTCGTCGATATCCATCGCAAGGATTTGAAGGAATTGGTCACTCGCGGACTGACTCGCGCCGAGCGATTGATTCTGGTTCTTTATTACTATGAAGAAATGACCATGAAGGAAATCGGCATGACCCTCGACCTCTCGGAAAGTCGCGTTTCCCAGATGCACTCCTCCATCATGGCCCGGTTGAAAGAACAACTTCAAATTCGCAGAAAGGAGTTCATACACTAGCGTTTCGATTCACTCGAAGTTGTGGTTTTCCGTGTGCCGGCGACAAGTCGGACCGGCTTGCCGGGTTGGACTTGTCCGCTCTTGAGCATTGGCTTGAAAGCAACGTCTCCGTGTGCGCGGCCGTACGACATGACCGGTAGTCCGTTTGAAACTCACCTCGCATGAAAGGCTCAACCCATGGCCGACATGCCTCCGCCGATTGCTTCTTCCGCCGCACAAACCTTCGTCCAATCACGACAAATCGCCACCGAACGCGATCAGCGCCGCGCCGAACAGATCACCGCCGCGCAGCGCCAGACCAAGGCCATCGATGAAGCCGACGTTACCGTCGACACCAACGACGCCGATGAGCGCGTCTACACCGATTCTGAAGGCGCCGGCAGCTCAGGCCGATTTCTCGAAAATGCGGACCAACCAACCCCCCAACCCGAAGACGATGCCTCCAACACCACCGACGAAAACGGAATCCAACGTTCTTCCGACGGCACCATCCACCTAGACCTCCAAGCCTGAATGACCATTGTAGAATTCTCGACACCATTGTGCCGGGGTTTTCAATAAAAGCGGTCCCTATCCAGCGCCCGTTCTTGATACGATGCTTCCAAGTCAATTCGCATTCATGAAAACCCATTCTGCCCTGCGTTTTACTCCACGTCTTAGATTGGTCCTTGCATTCGTGCAGTCACGCGGTACAATGCCGCCGTTCTATCGAATAGGTTCACTGACAGAATGTGCTGGTTTTGCCGGTTGGTTATGACAATTGGAGAATGAGCAAATGCAATCACTGCGGAACATTTTCGCTTGCATAGGTCTGGTTCTTTTCTTGGCGACCGAGGTGCAGGCCGTTGCTTTCAAGGTCCACAACCAATCCACCCAAAAGTTTAGAATGCGAGTTAACGATCGCGGTAGTTGGCGCGAATGGGTGGAAATGCCTCCGGGTTTTTGGGATGTAACTGCACCCAAAGTTACGCGCGAGGACCACGAGGTCGAAATCGACGTGTTTACTTCCAACACCCGGAGGCCCAAGCCAGAGTGGGTGTCCTTTTACCGTGGGCGTCACGGCAGTCGTGCGTTCACCCGTGTGCTCCACCTTTTTGAATATGTCGACGTCGGTAAGCAGAAGGCGATCTTCATGACCTGGCATGATGAACCACCAGGATGCCGTGGAAAACCGGTGTTCGAGAACGGGCAGTTCAAGAATGGATGTCTCGTAAAATCGGGCTGGAGTGATGACTTGTTGAAACAAGCCGCAAAGAAAATTGCCGAGACGGCGATTTACCAGGTCGTCGGCGGCGGTTGAGCGTTCCTATTCGGTTTGGAATGACAAAAAGGGTCTTGTTTTGTGCCCCTTCCAAGTTCAAGAGGGCATCGGAGGTGCGGAATTGCCATCGGAAAACAGCCAACTCTTAACTTTTATTGTCGCGGTCATCATCATCACGGCGGTTTCGAGTTTTGTCATCGTGTTGATCCTCAAGCATTCGGGTGACAAACTCGAGAAACCGTTAGGCACGCTTTCAGGCCTGTTTGGCACCGTGATTGGAACGATTGGTGGATATTATTTTAGCAACAAGAACGTCAGTTTTTTGAAAAACGAATTAGGCAGAGAAAAAGGAGACAGGCAGGTTGTTCAGGATAATGTCAATAAGGACTTCCGGGATCTTTATGACGATTACCTAGAAATCCGTTCCCTTCTTGAGGAGGCGAACAAAAAACTTGAAGAGCGGCCCGCATTAGGAGGGCCGTAGCTCCAATAGGTCATTCTTCACCCCGTCGCTATCATACGCTGATGCGTTTCACCAAAATGCACGGCCTCGGAAATGACTACATCTACGTAGACTGTTTCCGCGAAAAAGTCCGCGATCCCGCGACCCTCGCTCGCGTCATTTCCGATCGTCACTGCGGCGTCGGAAGCGACGGCCTGATTCTGATTCAACTTTCCAAAGTCGCCGATGTCCGCATGGAAATGTACAACGCCGACGGTTCACGCGGTCAGATGTGCGGTAACGGCATCCGTTGTGTCGCCAAGTACGCCGTCGAGCATGAACTCGCCAAAGGTCCAACGTTGCGAATTGAAACCGACGCTGGAATCAAACAAGCCGATTGTCGAATGACTCATGGCCGCGTGACCTCCGTCCGCATCAACATGGGGATTCCATCGCTTTCGCCGCGCGACCTTCCGAGCACGATCCAATGCGATCGTTTGGTCAGTTATCCCATGATTGTGGCCGGAAACGCTCTAGCACTGACTTGCGTTTCGATGGGCAATCCCCACGCCGTCCACTTTGTCGAAGACATTGCTGCCATCGATTTGTCCCTCATCGGTCCACGGGTGGAAAACGCGTCTGAATTCCCCGAGCGAATCAATCTTCACATTGTCAAAGTCGATTCGCCCGATCACGTTACCGTCCGTACATGGGAACGCGGCAGCGGGCTCACCCGCGCTTGCGGAACCGGTGCTTGCGCCGTCTGCGTTGCCGGTGTCATCACCGAACGAACCCATCGCTCTATCGTCGCGTCGCTGCCCGGCGGCGATCTCGAAATCGAATGGGCTTCCGACAACAACGTCTACATGACCGGTCCCGCCGTCGAAGTCTTCGCTGGCGATTGGCCACTTGAAGCATCATGACCCTTCTCGATTCGGCCATTCTTGGTGCATATTTCGTGGGCATTCTTTTTGTCGGCCTTTGGTTTGGCCGAAAAGAACGCGACACCACCGACTTTTTCTTGGGCGGTCGCCGTCAACATTGGCTGCTAGCCGGTATCTCCATCATCGCCACGGAAGTCAGCGCACTGACCTATATCCAAGTTCCCGCGGAAGCTTTCCACGGCAACTGGAGCTATCTCCAGATGTACTTCGGCTCCTTCGTAGGCCGCATTCTCATTCTGTTTCTTCTGCTTCCCGCATTTTATGGCGGCGCGGTCACCACCGTGTACGAATACCTCGGTCAACGATTCGGCCCGTGCACGCGCACGACCGCAGCCTTGATGTTCTTTGGCTCCCGAATTCTCGGATCAAGCATTCGACTTCTCGCCGGTTCGATGGCCGTCGCCATCGTTTTCGATTGGCCTTTATGGATTGTCATCGTCGGCTCCGCGGCCATAGCAATTACATACGCTGCCGCAGGCGGAATCCGCGCGATCCTCTGGACTGACGTTTTCCAGACCGGCATCTTTCTCGGCGGAGCTATTGCCGTCATCGCGTTCGTTTTTTTCACGACTTCCGGCCAGGCGACCGACTCGCTCGCCGCCGCGTACGACGCGGGAAAATTCAAAATATTCCTTTGGGATTGGAACCCCAACAACGACAAAGTTTTCTGGGTGCTTTTCATTTACACCATCATTCACAACATGGCCGCTCTCGGCTGCGATCAAGACCTTACTCAGCGAATGCTGACTTGCCGCAACCTACGGGAAGGCCAAAAGTCATTGCTGTTTAACGCCATTGTCGGTTTTCCCATTGTTTGCTTGTTCCTATTCGTCGGAATTGCTCTCTACATTTACTATCAAGCCCAACCTCCTGGCGCTCTTCCCGAAGAGATTCGAAATGTGAAGGACCGTATCTTTCCTTTTTTCATGACTCATTCTTTGCCTTCAGGGTTACGAGGGTTGCTGGTTACGGCCGTATTCGCCACAAGCATGTCCAGCCTTGCATCCGCGGTGGGGGCACTGTCGTCGTGCGCCGTAACCGACTTCTATAGGCCTATTCGGCGATGGTTGGCATCGCGAGCATCAGGAGTTTTACCATCGGAGGCCCATTTCCTTCGCGCGGCGAAGATCGCATCGCTTCTGTTTGGTGTCATCCTCATTCTGGTTGCCTTTGCTTTCGCAGGCCGCGACAAACTCCTTTGGGAGGCTTTCAAATGGCCTGCCCTCTTCTTCGGTGGAATGCTCGGCGTTTTCCTGCTGGGCGTTACGACGAAAACTCGCGGTCATGATCGTATCAATGTAATTGCGATGGTCACTTCCTCCATCGGCCTCGTCGTCCTGAAAGTCTGGCAAGAGCAGACGAAAACCGTCTATATCGCCTGGCCCTGGTGGGTCGTGATCGGCACGGCGTGGACCTATCTCTGTTCGCTTACCGCGAGAACCCGACCCTCGTGAGACTTAACCAATTACCAATACCTCATGGCCCAAAGAAGTTAAGTAATAGTTTGGGGCGTGTTCAAAGAAAGGAACCTACGCGTCTTAAAAGCCCACGATTGTCTCGGTTTATTCGAGAATTCAATCTGTTCACGCTCGATTCGACCCAACGGCCAACGGATACCGGTTGAATCGCAGCTTGGCGGCCACGAGCAGTGACAATCCCAACACGATTAGCCCCCAGGTTGATGTCGTGGGAATTTGAACGCACGGGCCGGCGCAGTCGGAATCTTCGCAATCGGTGAGGCCGTCACAGTCGTTGTCGATTCCGTCGGAGCACCATACGGTGTATTCCTGAGTCGGCATAAGTCCGCAGTCTTCGACGCAGAGGCATCGCTCAAAGCTCGTGCAAAGTCCGTCGCCGCAACATTCGTCGGGGATGCCGTCGGAGTCTGCATCTTGAGAGGTGCCGTCGGCGATGTCGCAGGCGTCGGGGAGGTTGTTGGTGTTGCAATCGCCGGTTGTGCCGTTGATGAGTTCGCACGCGTCCTGGAACCCATTGGGTTGACAGTCGATTAACAGCTCTCCCTCTGGGACGGCGATACCGTACGGGAACGGTTGATCGGGGACCAACTCCTCGATGTTGGTTCCGTCGAGGTTGGCGCGATGAATCCCCGCGCCGGTCCAGTAGATTTTTCCGGAGGCGATGTCGACGGTGACGTCCCATACGGGTTTTGATAACGGACCGACGATGGTTTGAATATTGGTACCGTCGATATTCGAACGACGAATGGTCACCGGGTCGGTGGCCGCTCCTTCGGACCAGTAGAGTTTGCCAATACCCGGGTGGACGGCGATTCCTGTGGGTTCATGGACGTCTTGGGAAGGAACGATGGTTTCAACGGAAGAGCCGTCTAAATTGGCGCGGGCGATTCGATCGATGTTTGAACCTTGGGGTATACTTTCCGTCCAATACATTTTTCCGGCGACTCGGTCGATGGCCAAATCGTTCACATGTCCCAGGCCTGATAAAATGGTTTGAAGTCCGGAGCCGTCCAGGTTTCCGCGCCGAATTTCTCCAGTCCGATGTGTCCAGTAGATTTTCCCTTCATCCGTATTCAACGCTAGTCCGAAGGATGAACCTAGGCCGGAGAAGATCTGTTGCTTGGCGGAGCCGTCGAAGTTGGATCGGAATATGCCATGGTCTGCAAGCCCGTTGCCGGTTTTGGATATCCAATAAACCAATCGGGTGCGAAGGTCCGCGACAATAGCCGACGGACCGAAAAAGTCGGTTGAATCGATGATCGCGGGAGGCAAAGCATTCAGATGCAAACGCAAAACGTCTCTGAGTGCATTGTCGGTCCAGAAAATGAAGGCCGGCGGAGCATCGGCCAAAGTTGAGTCGCAGCAGATGGTCGAGGAACAAGTCGAGCCCGGTCCACGTGGCATGCCGCCTTGGAGTTGGCAGCATTGGGGATCGAGCATGGTGCAGTCGGTTTGAGACAGACAACAGGCTTCGGGAAGATGGCAAATAGTCCCCGGCGAATTTGGTGTTCCGCCGGTCGAGCCGCAGCATATCGGGTCGACGTTGCTCGAGCAGATACCCACCTCGGAGCAGCAAGATGTTGCGACGCCGCACTGGCTACCCGCGGGTTGGGGGACGCCGTTCATCGCCATGCAGCAGAGCGGGTCAATAAATTCGCAAGTGCCGCTTGCAAGGCAACATGCCACTTTCGCGGAACAGGAACCGGACGATCGCGGCGTTCCACCGACCGCTCGGCAGGCATCGGCTGTCACCATGGAGCAACTGTCGTTGGTGAGACAACAGGGGCCGACGCAAGGGTCAGAGTCTTCGCACGACTTTCCAGCGTGAAAGTCCCCGCCGAATGTTTGAGCGCAGCACGCTTCAGAAATCGTGTCGCTGGTACAGATGTTGCCGACGCAGCAAGTCCCCGGCTGATTGTTCGTTGTAAGGATCGCGCCGATGTTGGCGACGATGGGGATTAGAAGTCCGTTGCCGGGGCCATCATCCCTGAACCGGGTACTGTCGTCGACCACGGGTGGGCTGCTGATGTCAATTGCCGCGGTAAGGAATTGACCTTCAACGCAAGGCGAGGCTTCATAGGTTATCGTCATGAAATAATGTGGAATATTAGCGGGAAGAAAACAAGGCGGCTCTGAAACTCCGCGGGTGCGGCCGGCGAAGCAATTCGCTAGGCTTGTCGCGGCCAGTCCGCTGGCGCAAAGGGCCGGAATTCCGGTTGAGCTTGTGGGATCCACGGTGATAAGGGTTCCCGTCAATGTGCCGGTTCCGTTGTCCAGCAGGCAGGAAACGGCGATCTGACCCGCAACGCTTAACTGGTCCACGTTGCTGGAAACGAAGAACTCAATTTGTATCTCCTCGCCGCCAACGATGGTGTTCCCGCCGATAGGTACGGCCGTAATGGTCAAAGCGCCGCGAGCCGCCGTGCAAGCCAGGGATAGAACGGAAACTATAACAAGTCGAACCAGCGGATGCGTCATTTTCTTTCTCCTCTAACGGCGCGCACCTGCCCAGGAATGGAGACCCGGCTAGGAATGGTGCTCATTGTACCCAGATTCGACGCTCCGTTCAAGTGCGTAGCGGCTTACTTTTTCATAGGGGGTGTGGCCACACTCTTCACCGGATGCGTCGGGCCTTGCATCGAATTGCACTTTCTCGAATGAATTGCCGAAAAGCAAGCGCGCGAAAAACCCTGGAAAAACAGGCGTTTCTAGCACTCCATCGCATCGTGTTGCATCGCAAAAGAATCGGAGGAGGAGGGATTCGAACCCCCGGTACGGTTACCCGCACAACGGTTTTCAAAACCGTCCCCTGAATTCCGTAAGCGACGAAAAGACAACGAGTTATGAAAAGCCGGATTGCGCGCTGCCGCCTGGGATGCCGTCGGAAGTAGAAATTGACCCCCAAAACGACCCCGATTTGGAGCTTGTGAAATCCAGATGGGCGGCGCTGCCGGAAGCCGTTCGGGCGCGGATCGTCGGGTTGGTCGAGGGAGCGACGGCGGGAAGCGGGCAATGAAGGGTCGGGCGTCGAGTATGGGACCCTTTTTTCCCATAAATTCGAACCCAAAACCGGCAAAAACGCGACGGTTCTCGTTAGGTTAACCCCCACCCGACGAAGGGGGTGTCACGATCGCGCGGATCGCAAGGCGAATTCGCAGCGGTTATCTGTGAGGATGATTTCCCGTTATGATCGCGCGCGCGGAGTAACAAGTTTCACGCGCCTACGCGCGAGGGTCGGGACCACTTGTCATAGAGCCGTCCGCCGGAGACAATCCCGGCGTGCAGCTTGTTCGCTCTTGCAGTTGATTCAAAAGAGCTTTTCCCGCCCGTTCGGCGTGCCATTCCATTGCGAACGGCTGTACAGCGCGGAACGCGGCGGGTTTGCGCGTGACGGTATGACTACAACATCGTGGAACCAACATTCCTTTCGGCTACTCATTTCCATTGCGACATGCTCACCCGTGCTTGGTGAACAAGCGAGACTCGAACCGATTGGAGTCTTGCCCGGTGGATACACTGCCAGTTTCGCCTTCGACATTTCGGCAAACGGTGAAGTCGTCGTTGGTTACTGTGACGCTACGGGCAATGTTGGTCAAGCATTTCGATGGACACTGAAGGATGGAATTGAAGCGTTGCCTTGGTTGACACCTGGAGTCGATCAACGATCAGATGCCTACGCCGTTTCGGCGGATGGATCGGTCATCGTTGGTCGCGTTTCACAAACTGGTGGAACGAATTCCACCGCCGTCCGGTGGGAGAATGGTATCCCGATGTCTCTTGGTGCGCTCTGTACCGACAATCCGTACGGTTCTGGTAGTTACGCATGGGATGTTTCTTCCGACGGTCAGATCGTCGTTGGTTACAGCAATAGTTGCGGTTTCCGTTGGACGGCAAAGACCGGAATTCAACCCATTCCAACACCAGCGGGATTTCCGGGCACAAGTTGCGATGCACGTGCAATATCCGGTGACGGGACCACGATAGTTGGGTCTTGCGGCGCTTGTGGCGCATATCGATGGACTGAGGGTGCTGATCCACAATCGCAACATTTTCCAGGCGCGGTGTATACGGTCGTAACAGCCGTTTCCTATGATGGCCAAGTGCTCTTCGGAAATTACAACCTTCCGTTCGGAACGCGGTCATTTCGTTGGACGCCTTCCGAGGGGTTTCAAGACTTGGGTCAATTGCCCGATCAATCCGGGTCGACGAATGTGGAGGATTGTTCGTCCGATGGGTCGATGGTTGTTGGCACTTATTACGCACTGGACGGCGACAATGCGTTTGTATGGAGTGAATCCACCGGACTTCAAAGTCTGCGAGATATTCTCACTGATGGTGGAGCGGAACTTTGTGATTGGAGGCTTTGGAATGCTTCGTCTGTTTCCGCGAATGGCACTCGAATCGTTGGATACGCTGATGACCCCGGCCCAATGCTGTACGACGGATATGTAGCCTTCTTGTCCGATGCACCGATGGAATGTTGCAACGGGTGTGACGATGGAAACTCCTGCACGGCGGATACATGCGTGAGCGGTTTTTGTGAACACACACCCGTGGTTCACGGGGACCTTGCTCCATGCGGCGGAGACGGCAAAGTCGACATCGATGATTTGATTTCGTTGCTCGAAGCATTCAAAGGTAATTCGCTTTGCGCCTGTACGCCGTGAAAACGATGCGCCTTTCGAATCAAAGATTCCCAACGATTTCGTTGTCAGAAATCCTCGACGTTGGGATGAAACAAGAGGTAAACCGAATTGAACGAGTACACAGGCGATTTGCTCGCGTGGCGTTACGCAGGAACGACCTTACGCCAGATCAACGAAGTGTACTCGAAGTCGTAATGACGGGTGGAATCCCAGTAGATGGCCGGCTTTTCGAGAATAAGCACTACGAAAGAGTCCCTGAGCGGTTTTATTTGTTGAATCGTGCTGGAAAGACCGTCCGGCGATATGAGTCTCGCCGACTCGGTGTACCGTTGCATAAACCGCGCGCCTACGACGTAATCTTGAGAGAATTCTTCGGGGCGGCAAGAAAAATCGAACAACGCCCGTTTGGTGCTGCGCCGTCTTTCACGGTTGAAACTTTTTGGCCACAATCGATAGCGATGTATCTGGAGTTCCTGAGTACAGGTGTAAAGAATCAAGAAAAATACAATGCTTATGACATTGCGGACGTGGTAAAAAGATTGCAATGCGACGGCTTCGCGGCTGAACTCTTGAGGACACTTTGGCAAGAATGCCCGGAAGAAGCGAAGGAAATGGGGTTGCCGAAGCCGCGTGGCGTGACTGCGGAAGAAAAACCGGCGTGGGCACGATTGGTCATTCATTCATCAAAGGGGGCTGACGACACCGCAGAACTTGATGGAAAGACATTCCGTCTCACCGGCGCAAACGATGCGCGGTTTCTCGAAACGCTTCAAGAACAAAAAGGCATGACGCTATCCGCAACTTCGCTTGGCGACGCAATAGATGAACGTCCCGATCGCGTCTACAAGAGGCTTAAGAAATCACTCCAGCGCATTATTGAGAAACCCGGAAAGGGTCGCAAGGGATATCGGATGCTCTGACATTCGATGTACATACGCTGTACGTAGACTCATCTCGCATCGCGCCCCTATTGTTGGGGCATCATGAAGAAGATAAAAACTCCGAGTTTGCCGGAACCCAAGGAAATTCGCCAAGAGATTGACTCGCTCAGGTCGCGCATAGGCGAGCTGAAAGCACTCCTGCGCGTTGCTGAAGTTCAGCAGATTTCGAAACAACTTCGCTGCAAGTCTGAAGAGAGAATCCTTGCGGAGGGACGAACATGACCGCGATGCCAAAACTTGCGGGGAGTGAACCCGATCGGCGGGAAAACGTGGACGCGGGGAAGCGGTCGGGGATGGAACCGGCGAGCCGGGTGGAACCGCTGGCCGTGGATGCGAAGGCGTTGGCGGGGTTGATCGGCATATCCGTCCGCACGATTCGAACGCACGACGCCGGTGGCAAGTTGCCGCGTGGCGTCCGAATCGGCGGAAGAAAAGTGTGGATCGTGGATGAAATCAAACGTTGGCTTGAGTCCGGCGCGCCGAATCGGGCGACGTGGGAAGCGATGAAGGGGAGCGCGAGTAAATTCAAATAGGCACAAAAAAGTACCCGCGATCGGCGGCAACCGAGAGCGCGGGCGAAAGCGATTAACCATGAATCAGTATAGTCAAAAGCCGTCATCGTCACAAGTCGACGACCGACTCCCACCACATGATCCTGACGCGGAAAGGGCCGTCACCGTTTGTCTTGCCGACGTGGCACCTGAGCGGTTGACTTGGCTGTGGCCGAATAGAATACCGCTGGGCAAACTCACATTGATCGCCGGTGATCCGGGCCTTGGAAAAAGCTTCGTCACGTTGGATATGGCGGCGCGTCTTTCACGGGGCGAGCCGTGGCCGGACAGCCCGAATGAACCCGGAACCTGTGGATCAACGATCATTCTGAGCGCCGAAGATGATCCGGCGGATACGATCGTTCCGCGTCTTATGGCGCATGGGGCCGACCTTTCACGAATTCACGCTCTTTCCACCGTAAAACAAAAGGATGGGAAGCTTTCGCCATTCAACTTGTCGCGCGATGTGCCTGTTTTGGAAAAGGCGATTCAGCAAGTCGGCGAATGCAAGTTGATCGTCATCGACCCGGTGAGCGCCTATCTCGGTGGAGTCGATTCGCACAAAAACGCGGAGACACGCGGACTACTTGGACCATTGGCGGAATTGGCGGGGCGCCACCGCGTGGCCGTTGTCATGGTTACGCACGTGACCAAAGCCTACGGCGGAAAAGCGCTCTATCGTGCCACCGGTTCGTTGGCATTCATGGCGGCGGCGCGGGCCGGTTGGACGGTCATGGCGGACAATGGTGACCCGAAAAGGCGACTCATGCTGCCGGTCAAGGTGAATTTGGCTGAGTGGCCGACGGGTCTGGCATACAGACTCGTTCCGCAATTCTTGGACGAAATCGGTGCGAACGTGGCGACTGTTGTTTGGGAGCCGGACCCGGTTGTTGTTCAAGCCGACGAAATGTTGCGGCGGGAAACGAACGCCAACGAAGGGCAGAAGCGCTCAACGCACACCGCGCGTGATGAATGTGCGGACTGGCTGGCCGCAAAGCTTGCTATTGGACCGGTTCCGGCGACGGTGATGGAAACCGAAGCGGATCAACGGGGATACTCTACTTCCACACTACAGCGGGCAAAGCGAAGGCTTGGTGTCGAAAGCAAAAAGATCGGCATGAAAGGAAAAGGCAGTTGGCATTGGCGTTTACCAAGCCACGAATCCGAAGGTGTTCACCATGCGGATGAAGATACTCACCCAAAAGATGTGAGTACCTTCGGGGCGGGTGAATACCTTCGCGTTATTGACCCCGAAAACGCGGGTTCCGAACCCCTGATAAGTGACCATCCCACCGAAGATACTCACCCACCGGGGGTGAACACCTTCGGCGATGACCGTGGCAATTCTGAACCGCGCGATCGCTTGGGCAAAACCAAAACCGTTAATGGAAACGGACAACTTCCCCTTCCACTTCATCCGCGTGGGGAGGAATTCACCGGCTTGGTTCCGGTCGACATGACGCCGGAAGGGTATCTACTCGTACTCAAAGGCCGCGCAAAGCGAACCGACGATCCGCAAACCGTTCGAAAGCTGCGCGACAGTGCCGCGAAGATTCGAAAGCTGATTCAGAAATAGTAAAAAATGCGCCCTTGACGGTGCGCCTAACATGAGGTATATTTATGGATGGAATGGACACCAAGGCGAGAAGGGCATGGAATGCTATACGGGAATGCGTCGCACGCAAACGATACATCGTGCTGCCGCACTTCATCGAACGCATGGACCAGCGCGGATATTTTTGGCCGGACGTGCTGGCGATCATCGATGAACCGACCGACGTGCGATCCGATGGGCTGGACCGACTCGACCGTCCGAAGTGGATCGTTTCCGGTAAGGCCGCCGCGCCGCTGGACGAAACGGTGGAAATCGTTTGTGTGCTCGACAAAGATGACCGTGGCCGCGTGACCGTGTTCATCACGATTTATTGAGGAGTCATCATGGCGACGAAGACCCGCAAGACCTGGCGACGTGGACGACCGAGAGCGGCGCAGCTCGATAACCCCGATCTTCCCTACACGATGAAACTGCCCGATGGTCGCGTGCTGTATACCGAAGTTCCGGGCCGATGGGTGACGGCGGACCGCGATGGACAGGCGGCGTTGCTGCCCGATGGGGTGGCGTTTCTCGATAAGCTGCGAGCGTTGGCGATCAAGCTGGACCGTCCACCGACACCCGGCTACATCACGGCGCTTCGTGAAGGATTGGGACTGACCCAAGCCGAATTCGGTGAGCGGGTCGACGTGGATAAGATGACCATATCCCGATGGGAGCGTGGCACGCTTCGACCGAGTGAAGAATCCTTGGCGGCGGTGGAAAGCGTGCGACGTGAAGCCGTCCGAAGTGGCGTAACCATTCAGGCATAAGAGCGCGGGAGCAAGTGCAACATGGCGCGGATATATCGAAAGAGTTGGACAAAGCGGCTACCCGATGGATCGAAGGAAAAGACTCGTTCGCGGGCGTGGTACGTCGATTACCGGGACGTGGCGAGCGATACCGTGAAGACCGTGAAAGGCTACACCGACCGCAAAGCCACTGAACAACGCGCGGCGGAGTTGGAGCGAACATCCGAGCGGACAGCGGTGGGGCTGATTGATCGATTCGCCGAACATCGCAAGCGACCGCTGACCGAACACGTTCACGACTTTCACCGTGCGCTACTCGCCAAGGAATGCACGGAAAAACAAGCCGACTTGTTGATGTCGCGGTGTCTGAGGGTGTTGGACGAATGCCGGTTTCGGTTTTGGCCGGAGATTTCGGCGTCAAGTGTTCAAGCGTCAATCGCGGAATTGAAAATCCGGCGTAAGGGAAAGACTTCCAATGATCCGACGTTGCCGGTGAGCGTCCAAACGAAAAACTTCTACTTGGCGGCATTGAAACAATTCTGTCGGTGGATAGTCCGTGACGGTCGAGCGCCGGAGAATCCCCTTGCCCACTTGCAAGGTGGAAACGTTCGCACCGATCGTCGCCATGATCGCCGTGCTTTGGAACCAGACGAATTGCGTCGGCTGTTGTCGGTTACTGAAACCGGAACTACTCGCTACAGCTTGACCGGGCCGGATCGGGTGGCGCTTTATCGGCTTGCGGTCGAAACCGGACTCCGAGCATCCGAGCTGCGCTCGTTGACTTGGAACGACCTGAACTTTGCGGGTGCCGAACCGACGGTCACCGTCCGGGCCGCATATGCCAAGAATCGCCGTGAGGACTCTCTACCCTTAAAACTCTCGACGGCGCAATCCCTTCGCGTCTGGCGCGATAAACAGGTCGGCGTGGACCGAATGGACCCGGTGTTCCCCACGATGCCCGCAAAGGGGCATGTTGCCGAAATGGTGAGGGCTGACTTGGATGATTCGGGAATCGTCTATCGTGATGACGCGGGCCGCGTGGTCGACTTCCACGCTCTTCGACACACCTTTATCAACAACCTTGTCCGTGGCGGCGTTCAGCCGAAGGTGGCGCAAACGCTTGCCCGACATTCGACCATCACCCTGACGATGGACCGATACTCGCATACCAACCGTGGACAGCTCACCGACGCGCTATCGGCACTACCGGATTTGTCACTCGAACCCTGTGAAAAAGAAGTCGCGCTAGCCACCGGGACTGACAATCGCATCATCGAATCCCGCGCTCAAAAAAGTATGCCGGAAAACCTGCCGTCCGCGCTGCCGTTTCACATGCCGGAACAGGGTTCACCGAATGCGTCGAGTATTGCATCGACTTGCACTTTGTCGAATGAATTACCGAAAAGCAAACGTGCGGAAAATCCTGGAAAAATAGGCGTTTCTCGCACTCCATCGCATCGTGTTGCATCGCAAAAGAATCGGAGGAGGAGGGATTCGAACCCCCGGTACGGTTACCCGCACAACGGTTTTCAAAACCGTCCCCTTCAGCCGCTCGGGCACTCCTCCGTGAGTCAAACCTGTCCGGTCGTAATGATCCACGAACCCCCGACCCGCGCGCGTCTGTTACCGCGACGGGGTCGGCGTGTTGCCATGTCGTGTCACCAAGGTCGCTCTTTTTCCGTCACGGGCACGGGTCAGGACAAGGTGGTGAACCCGCCAAAGTGGAGAGCACGCTGAGCAGGTCGTCCAAGTCAATCACGCCGTCCGGTGGACCACACGGGGCAATGTCGGCGGCTGGACAGTCCGCCTGGTTCCCAATTCCACCGATCACGCAGATCATATCGTCCAAGTCGACGACGCCCGACACGACGATGTCCGCATAGAGGATCTGAAACGGCGGATGCTCGCACAGATTGTTGG
>JBBTCX010000102.1:0-16195 GCA_038043045.1 Planctomycetota bacterium
GATGAAAGAATGGATATTCGCAAACGACGACGGGCTTTGACGATGGGTGAAGCTTGGCGGTTGCTCACCGTGGCTGGTCCGCGACGGTTGTTCTACACCGTACAGCTCTTCACCGGGCTTCGGGTCGGGGAAACCAAGGCTCTTCGATGGTCCGACCTGGACCTCTCCATCGACCGTCCGTGCATCCGTCTTAGGCCGGAAACGACCAAGAATCGCGTCGGTGATGAGCTTCCGGTGCATCCGTACCTTGCGGAGCTTTTGAGAGCTTGCAGGCCGGTTTCCGTTGATTCTGCGCGGCGTGTATTCGGCACTGTCCCAATCCTTCGGACGTTCAAAGTCGACTTGGTTCGAGCCGGGATTGCTTCGAAGGATGAAAACGGGCGAGTCTCAACCGCCGACGACCGTGGCCAAACGGTTGACCGACACGGACTCCGAACGACGTTCATATCGTGGTTGGGGCTTTACGGAGTCGACCCACGTGCACAGATTCGGCTTGCCCGTCATTCACCTACCGGAATTACGCTTCGGCACTATCAGGATTTTGGACTGTTCGATCTGTGGGCGGAGATTCGCAAGATACCGACCCCCGACGAGCAATCAACGGAAGCAACACAATTGAGAGCGACCGGTACCTGTGATACCCGTCCCGACTCTGTTGTACGCCCGGTTGTAATAGCACGTGGCCGGAAGGGGGTAAACGTGACCGCTCGTGGCCGGAAAGCGGACAATGAGTGCCAAGGCGTGACGCTTAAGAATACGCCTGATTTCTCGATGAAAACCGCGATTTTCACGTCGCAAAAGGCACTACCGACGGTAGGACTCGAACCTACGACATCCTGCTCCACAGGCAGGCGCTCTAACCAACTGAGCTACGTCGGCTCCTATCTCCTCTCTTTAGCATATCCCTCTTAACACAATCAGCAACCCCACGTTTTTTAGTTGGAAACCTTGTCGGCTTTCTTGCACGGGTTTGCAATGGTCGACGATTTGGCGGTACCGTACCCAAATGTCGGGATTTCGCGTAGGGCCGTGCGTTGGAATGGGAACAGCAGGATGATGCGAGGGAACCGGAACATGCGTGAATTGAAGACGAGATTCGGTTTGATCTTGGTGGGACTTCTGACGTCGGCGGGCTGCGCCTCCTCACAGGCGATGGGCCTTGAGGCTGTAGCCCTCACGCCGGAGCACGTCGCAAAGTTACGTAGCGTCAGCACCGCCAAGATTTCGCCCGATGGAAAGTTAATCGCTTACACCCTTCGTGTACCGCGTCGTCCTTTCGAGGACGAAGACGGGCCGGCTTGGGCGGAATTGCACGTGGTCGATGCAGGGGGAAACTCGCGGCCCTTTATCACTGGAGAGGTCGATGTTGGCGCGATCGAGTGGTTACCGGATGGAAAGGCTATCTCTTTCATCACCAAACGCGGCAAGGATGAGCACAAGTCGGTCTATGTGATCCCGATCGACGGTGGTGAATCCCATCGCGTTGTGTCGCTCGAAACAGACGTCGAAGGATATTCTTGGAGCCCGGACTGCAAGGAAGTCGCCCTGCTCGCCAAACCAAAATTGGAAAAACGTGGCAAGTCGCGTCAAGACAAAGGATTCAAACAAGAAATCTACGAGGAGGACTGGCGTCCCATGCGGGTTTGGATTGCAAAACCGGATGAAAAAGATTCCAAACCGCGATTGTTAGAGCTTCCCGGATCAGCCTCGGAGATTCACTGGAGCTCGATCGATCGACGCCTAGCCTTGGCACTCGCCCCGACTCCACTCATTGACGACGAATACATGCGACGAAAAGTCCACGTTGTCGATATTGATTCCGGCAAGACGCTGGCCAAGTTCGAAAACCCCGGCAAACTCGGCCAGATTGTTTGGAGTCCCGACGGAAAAAAACTAGCGATGATTTCAGCGGAGGACATTCACGATACCCAAGTCGGGCGATTGCTGATCGCGCCTTCCGCCGGCGCGACGCTCGTCGACCTTCTGCCCAACTACGAAGGGCACGTTACATCCATCGCATGGCAGGACAACGACACCATCATGTTTCTGCTGGATGAAGGAGTTTGGACGACGTTCGGCGAAGTGCGGGTAGATGGAAAAGATCGCAAAACCCATGTTCCGACCGGCAAGATGGTGGCCGGGAGCTTCAGTCTTAGTAAGGACGGTCAATCGGCCGCCTTCACGATTGAGAATCCGTCTCACCCGTTCGAAGTGGCCATGATGAGTCACGGGGACAAAGGGATTCGGAAACTGACCGACAGCAATCCGTGGTTGAATGAAATCCGCATGGCAGCCCAAGAGATCATCACGTACAAAACGCGTGACGGGTTGCAATTGGAGGGCCTGCTCATTCACCCGCCTGATGAACAACAGGGCACAAAATATCCATTAATTATGTATGTCCACGGCGGCCCCGAAGCGCACGAACGCAACGGTTGGTTGACCAGCCCTTCATTACCAGGCCAAGTCGCCGCGGCGCGTGGATATGCCGTGTTCTACCCCAACTATCGCGGCAGCACCGGTCGCGGAGTCGCGTTTGCCAAGATGGGTCAAGCCGATCTCGGTGGCAGGGAATTTGATGATCTCGTCGACGGCGTCGATCACTTGATCCAAATCGGGTTGGTTGATGCCAAGCGCGTGGGCATCACCGGCGGATCGTACGGCGGTTATGCCACCGCATGGTGTTCCACGTTTTATTCCAATCGTTTCGCCGCAGGCGTCATGAACGTCGGCGTCAGCGATCAGATTTCCATGTTTGGAACGAGCGACATCCCCGAAGAATGGTATCTCGTTCACAGTCGCAAACGGCTTTGGGAAGATTGGAAATTCTTCCTCGAACGAAGCCCGATTTACCACGTCGGTAAAGCCAAGACCCCCCTACTCATCATGCACGGCAAGGATGATCCTCGAGTCGACCCGCGACAATCGCTTGAACTTTTTCGCAATCTCAAAACGCTGAACCAAACACCGGTTCGGTTGGTCCATTATCCCGGCGAAGGCCACGGCAATCGCAAAGCCGCCGCAAGGTATGATTACAACTTACGGATGATGCAATGGTTCGACCATTACCTCAAAGGTCCCGGTGGCGAACCGCCAGCCTATGAACTCCAATACGAACTCGAACCCAAAGATTCCGACAACCAAGGCACCAAAGATTAACCTATGCCCCTCAAAATCTATCGCGAAGCGGATGTCGATCGGAGCGTGCTAACAGGCCGCACCGTCGCTATCGTTGGTTACGGCAACCAAGGGCGTGCTCACGCGCTGAACCTTCGTGATTCCGGCACAAAGATCGTTGTCGGCCAACGCCCAGGAACTAGCTTCGACCGCGCGGTTTCCGATGGATTCTCTCCGCTTTCGGTCCGAACCGCGGTCGTTCAATCCGACCTCATCGTGCTGACATTACCGGATGAATCCGCCGCGCAGACGTACCACACCGACATCGAACCCGTCATTCGAACTGGATCGACAATCGGATGGGTCCACGGTTTCAACATCCACTATGGGTTCATCGAACCCCACTCCTCCTTGGATGTCATCATGGTGGCACCCAAGGGTCCCGGCACGCTCCTCCGTTCCCTTTACGTGGAAGGAAAAGGTCTACCTGCCCTACTGGCCATTCACCAAGACGCGACGGGGCAAGCGAAGCAAACGGCGCTTGCTTGGGCCGCCGGTATTGGTTCCACACGCGCCGCAGTCGTCGAGACGACCTTCGCCGCCGAAACTGAAACCGATCTCTTCGGCGAACAAGTCGTTCTTTGCGGCGGGGTCACGGCCTTGGCACAAGCCGCTTTCGAGACGCTAGTGAACGCCGGATACGAACCGGAATTCGCGTATCTCGAATGCGTGCATGAACTCAAGCAGGTCGTCGACCTCATTTACGAATGGGGTATCGAAGGGATGCGCGATCGCATTTCCAAGACGGCCCGCTACGGCGACCTCACCCGTGGTCCTCGCGTCATCAGCCCGGAAACCCGCGCAACGATGAAGACGATCCTCTCGGAGATTCAAAGCGGCGCGTTCGCACGAGAATGGATCGCCGCCCATCGACTGGAGTGTCACACATTGACACCCACCCCGCGTTCGACCGTCGCTGAGTCCTTTCAAAGCGCCGGCGTCTTCGTCCGTTCGCTCATGCCCTGGTTGGGAACCTGATTTCCTCATTGGACTCTTCAGCCGACGATGCACTTGTTGAGCGGTCGAAAGAC
Source organism: Planctomycetota bacterium (assembly GCA_038043045.1). GTDB lineage: Bacteria > Planctomycetota > Phycisphaerae > UBA1845 > UBA1845 > JBBTCX01. Next base: position 4,209 of record JBBTCX010000102.1, read on the forward strand.
GGACGTGGCAGCCAAGAATGTCTCGACATTGATGCGCTTCCGCTCCGACATGGTTCACAATTGAGATTCAGTCTCAATTGGTCTTGCGGAGGCACTCTGCTTGCCTTATCTTTTCGCATTGGATTTTGAAACGAGAGTTCTTGGGCTGGAGACGATTCACATGGCACGGTTTTCTGGTGGTCTGCGCAAAAACTGTCACACGATTTGGGACAAAACAGAAAACGCATTCACGTTGATCGAATTGTTGGTCGTGATTTCCATTATCGCGTTATTGATTTCGGTCTTGTTGCCGTCACTTTCCAAAGCGAGGGAGATGTCGAAGACTGTCTCCTGCATGAGCAACATGCGTCAACTTGCCACCGGGTGGCACTTGTATGCCGACGATCACAAGGATAAATCCGTGCCGCATCGGTATCCCAAATTGGCGGGCGGAACGACGAACAGAGCCAACTGGTATGACATCGGAAACGGCAAGAAATATCGCCCGACCTGGATCGTCACCATGGGTCGATATACCGGATTGCAAGCGTTCGATCAGCCGAGCACATCGGATGAGCGGCAGGATTTTCAAAGTCCGGCTTATCAGTGCCCGTCCGTGCCCGAGCGCAATGACGAACGGAATCATGCCTACGGTTACAATTATCAATTCCTGGGCAACGCGCGCATGAGCGGCACCAGGTTTTATAACTTTCCTGTGAATCGATCGAGTGTGCCAAGGTTTTCGGAGACCGTGCTTGCGGCGGACGGCCTTGGCACGGTTGCTGGTTTGTCCCGCCACGATCGAAAAGATTATAACAATCAGGGTACGGGTTTGAATGAGATCGGCAATCACGGCTACACGCTGGATCCACCACGACTTGCCGACGATTCGGACCGCGGTACAGGCGACGCCGGGTCGCCACGATCAGGCCCCGATCCACGACATAACGGCAAGGCGAATTTCATCTATTGTGACGGTCACGCGGAGACGGCATCCATTGCAAACCTGGGCTATCGCCTGAACTCGGATGGGTCGTACGTGGACGGTGATGACACTCAGAAAGACCCGCCACACAATCGCTTTTTCAGCGGAACAGGCCGAGATGATCTACCGCCGAAGAAACCGAGATGACACAGCAGGACACTTTGGGTGGACGAAAAACCGGAGAAGTCGCCCAGGGTTCGATTAAGGGGCTTTTCGATAGAGTACGAGTCGGCCATCTTCGTCGGATAGGGCGAAGACTTCGCCAGGGCCGGTAGGGTCAGGAATTCTCCAGGGACCCCAGAACGAAGAGAGAGTTTCTCGATACACAAACTCGCCGTCTTCCGAATAGAAAAGAAGGGAAACACGGTTCCAAGAGAGACTCCTGGAAGAGAAGAGTAACGCAACAAACACTTCCTCATCAGAGAACGCGATTCGATTGGCCTGATACAGATAGAACCCTTCTTCGACATTAGATTGGGGATTGTGGAAAAAGAGGGTGTTACCTTCGGGGTCAAGAAATCTTGCATTCGGCCCGTACTGGGGTCGGCTTAGGAGCGCGGGGCCACCGGCTTCGACGGGCCAGTCAACTTCATGGAATTGAAGATACCGGTTCGGATCCCATTGGCCTAGCAAACTGCCGTCCGAACCACGGAGTCTGCGAACGGAAGTTCCAGCTCTGGCTATGACCACCCCTTGCGTTGTTTCGTTGGCGCCAACAACGATGACGTAGTCGTAATCGCCTTCACGTCGCCACAACTGTTCGCCATCCATTCGATAACAGGCAAGCGACCTCCTCAAGGCTACGCAGATTTCTTGAATGCCGTCCCCATCCAAGTCGCCGACGTCCAAATCAAGGGGAAACTCATCCGAAAACTGGGGAAATATCTTGCGCCAGGCCAAATGTCCATCACTGTTTCCGACCACAATCTCGCCGTCGTAAACATAGTTTGGATAACTAATGACCAGTTCAAATCGCCCGTCGCCGTCAAGGTCGAAGAGTTCGCCGTAGACATCAGGATCGACGGGAACGGATGATTCGATGGTTCCAGACGGGAGGTCGAAGTAAATGATTTCTAAGTCCGGGTCCTGCTGGTCCCCCGTGGCCGTGTAGGCAACATATCGGGATACGCCGAGGTCGTTGGGAACAGGTTTCAGTTCAATGATGTCGCGTTTTCGGCCTTGGGCGTCCAGAGGGAATTCGATGATTTCCTTGGTCAGGAAGCCTTCGCCGTAAACGACGCGGAGTTCTTGGAGCTCGGGTGGGATTGGGAGATAGCAACTGAAGAATGGAAGAAGGGCAAGAATCAAAAGTGCGATGCCAGTTCGGATCGAGCTACGTGATGAGTGCATCGGGCAACTCCAATTGACGATTGCATTGTAGTTCCAACAAGACTCGTCAGCAATGGTTTGGCGGCAACAATCTCATTCGGCATGTGCTTTGTGACCGTGAATCACAAAGATTCACGTAGCCCAGGCCGAACGGCGGCGGGGCCAGGAAGAGGCGGAACGCTCGACGTGATTGGGGAGGAGTTCGCTTGTGTAGGCGACTTGTTGGACGTTGGCGTACAGCAGACCGGCGAAGAGATAGAGGAATCGAACGCCGTCCAAATCCCAGTGGATCATGCCTTGGATAAGGAACATGAGAGTGAGGAAGAATGGTGCGAGGATGAGCAGTCTGTCTTGCGGTGTTTGAGCGAGGCGCAGGCCTTTGAAGCCGGTTCGGGCAATCACCCAAATAAAGGCGAGCAGCGCAATCGTCCCGACGCTCCCCGCTTCATACATGGCTTCCAAAACGATATTGTGCGGATACGCTTGCTCATCGCGACCAGCGCCGTCCATCGCAAAACTGCCGCAACCATGACCTAGGATGGGTTTCTTGTACCAATTCTGTAGACAAAATCTGTAATGTTCCGCCCGGCCGGAGACCAAGCTTTCCGCCCCGGCGCCTTCGGTAACTCTGCTCCAGCGTTCGGCGGTGCGTGAGGTTTGGGATTCGACGTAGACGTAACCGGCGGCGACCGCGATGGGAATTCCGAGCATCACTAGAAAGAGCGAGGCGACGCGCGTGCGCCTGCCGGCGAGGATCGGAAGAAAAAGCAGGGTGATCAACAATCCGGCGAGGCTGGATCGCGTTCCGGTTTTGAGAATCGCCGCCAGCGACACCGGCAACATGAGCAACGAACCGAAACGAATGACCCCAGGCATTCCGCCGCGCACGATGAAACCGCAAAGTAAACAGAGTATCCCCACGGCGCTCATAACCCCGGCCATGATGGGACTTGAACCGAGAAACGTTCCTCGAAAATATCCTCGTCCGTACGTGGCTTGCGAAAGAAAGGTTTCGGGCAGCACCAACACCCCGATCGCGGACAAAAGCCCCACGCCGATCGTCATGTAAAACATGCCCCGACCATCCTTTTTCGAACGCACGAGGAAAGAGGGAAGGACGAGAAACGGAATTCCGATGCCCAAGAATCGCAGAGCTTTCCGAGTGCCATAATATGGCGCCGTCGTCCACGCCACACCGACCAGGAGCACGACACCGAGAATCAGCAGGTAAAAAAACGGCTTCCACGGAAACGAAAACGGCGCTCCCTGCCCGGGTCGTCGAATAAGATTCCACAGTCCCATCGCCCCTGCAATCGCGCAGGTCAACAGTGTTAAATCCACAGTTTGAAAAATGGGAACGTAGTATTCCGCGGCGGCCTTAACAATCGGAACGGACAACAACATCGCCATGGCCAACCACGGAAAAAACAGCATGGCCACGAACAGTGCGAGACAGGTTCCGATCAGGATTGCAACGTCCATATTGGATTCGACTAACTCTGTATGGATTCACCCTGAGTGCGCGGTTGCGTTCGGTTCCAAAGTCTTGTTCTTGCCGCCACCGCTTCCGCGGTCCGTCTTATCCCGGCCATATGCTGATCCGGTGGAAATAGCTTTTCCACCTGTTCCCGCGCCGCGGCGGCGATTCTTACCCGTTGATCCGAATTCCCCAACAGCCCTTTCAAACGCCGAGCCAACGAACTGGGATCATCGGATCGAAACTGCAAACCGCTGCAACCATCCACCACGTATTCCGCTGGCGCGCCGGCATCGGCAACGACCACCGGCGTACCACAGGCCATTGCTTCCACCACCGCGTAACCAAACCCCTCGATCGTCGCGCAACTGATGAACACCTCGGCGGATGCAACATGCAAGTACGGCGGCGATAACACGCCCCAAAAGGAAACACGGTCTTTCAGTCCCGACTCTTCCACCAAGCGCTTCAAGCGCATGAAGTATCCATTGGATACATCGACCGGTCCACCGATGATGTCCAACGAGCAGGATACCCCCTGCCTTGTCAAAATCAGGACCGCTTCAATAGCGGTTTCGAATTTCTTTAATGGAACCAATCGTCCGACCATGACCAATCGCCCTGGAACCTTGGAGGCCCTGGGCGCCGCATCCTGGATCGCTCGAACATCGACACTGTTGTAGACCACCTCGGTTTTCCGCCGCGCCGGACCCCAGAGTGTTTGCCGAACATAGTTGGAGATGGCGATTCCACGGGCGAATAGGGCATACAAAAGGACTGAGACCATCCGTCGGGTAAGACCCAACATTCGCTTCTCATTCAGCGAGCCATGGATCTGGCCCATGGTTCCGAGGTGCAGTCGTCGACCGGCCAACCCGCCGAGGAGATGCCCGGGCAGGTTTTGTGTATACACGACATCGGGCGCGATGGCACGCAATTCATGAATGACCTTTGAGAGTGTAGACCAGAATCCTCCAAATGGCGCAAACCACAGCATCCACGCGAGGACCGGCCACAGGCGAGACAATTGCGGCACGACACCGTGACATACTGTCACGTCCGCGCCCGCCGATTGCAAAGCATCGGTCATGATTCCGTGTTGAAGACAAACGTACCCGAATTGAATTCCAAAGCGGCGCGATTCGGTCCATTGATTCAACAAGAATCGGGCGATGCCGAAATTTTCGTTCCCGGTCAGAATCACGGTTACACGAAGAATGTCTTTGAAATTCGCCGCTTCGCCGTTTGAATCGACGTGCCAGTCGCTGTCACTCATGCCAGGCCGTCCCCTTCTCGCTTTTCTCGCGGCAGGAAATAGTAGACAAAAACGACCAGCCATGCCCCCCCCGAAAGGATCGACCCGATGAGCAATCCCGACACCGCGCCCTTTGCGCCACCGGAGGGAATGAACAGCAGCAGCGGCACCAATCGCGTCACCAGCGTCCATGCGGCCAGACAGGGAAGAATCCAAGGCGGACAAAATTTACAGACAAATGGACGGCAAAGAGTGCCAACGTGTGTCGCTGAAAAAGCGGCCACGGCGCTTCCCCATAGCGGCAAGGCCGCATCGGCGAGGTGGGGATACAAGAGTCGCAGCAGCGGACCGCCCAACACCCAACCCAAGGCGAAAATCACCACACCCGATCCGAGCGCTCCCGCAGCCACTTGAACAAATCGCCGTCGTGGAATCTGATGAGCGTCTTTGAAAGCTCCGAGAAGACTGAGCGTCAGATTGGAAATCGGCATGGACGGGGCAACCCATAAGGCCGCGGTTGCAACGGCTGCAAAAAAAGGCGCTACGGCCTCCGCCGACCACCAATATCCGAGAAGCAGCCGATCCAAGTTTCCAGACGAAAGCGTAATGAACGCCGACAATGAAAACGAAGGCCAAACTCGCATGGCAGCTTTGGCGAATCGCCAAGACCACCACGGCGCTCCTTTCAAGAATGACGAAAGAAGCAGGACCGCCACAAGGGTCCCGGCCGCTGCTCCAACAACATAAGCAGCGGCTACTCCGTCGATGTCGAACCATCTGAAAAACGGAATCGCAAGAAAAAAGAGGGCCACTTGCACCGCGTGGACCAGCACCATCCGTTGAAATCCTCGTGCCACGCGCGTGGCACTGAGCAGGGTGTCGCAGAGGTTGACCAAAAGGAGATAAATTCCCAACCACGGAAGCAATCCCGCAAAAGCTCGGTTATTCCCATAGAGAGTCGCAATATATTCCGCGCCAAACCAAAACATCGCCGCGATGGGAAGCAGGATCAGCCCCGAAAGGCAGGCCGCCGTTTTAAGCATCACCCTCTGTTCGCTCGGCTCAACCTTGGCCAGGTCGCGCAAGACGTACGCCGTCAATCCGTTGCTCGGAGAAAGACCGATCGTCTGCACCAGGGTGATCGCAACGACGAAAGATCCGAATGCCCCGTCACCCAGAATCACCGCGAGGATGGGGTAGAGGACCAATCGAGGAACGCCGATGTTGATGATTTGATCCGTGGCCGTCCAAAAGAGATGCCCGCCGTAGCGCGCGAGGACTGACCGCGATTCAGATAAAGAAGTTGAGTCTTTGAGTTCGACCACGGAGGCGTCCGAGCACATAATCATCCTGATTCCATCTTCGACTGAAAGCTTATCGGTCGTTTGCCGATTTGGCACCAGCCGATGAGGTAGAACGGACGGCTTCGGATGATTGAGATTCAGTGAGCCGTATCAGGGATGCCATGGGCCCCGCGCACGTAGGAAATGAAATGATCCGCCCAGCGCAAGACGCGTTCGTCAAACGGCGGCGGCCAGAATACCACCATGCGAGCATTGTTTCGGTGGTTGACGTATTCCCCCACTTCATGCGAATAGCTCAACGGATAGTCTTGGAATCTCCAGACCAATTCACCATCGGCATCCGAAAGATAGGAAGCTCCCAGCGCAACCCAAGGCGTGACCTCCGTACCGCCATTCGCAAACGCAACATCTTCGGCACGGCGATAACGATCCTGATTGACCAACGGAGTCGGCACATGGTAGAGCGGAACACTAAAGGAATCTCCACGCTCTCGAAACGTAAAGTACCGACTAATCGCCCGCGAATACCATTCCACTTTGACGTTCGGGTACACGCGCTTGGATGCATTGTAGATGTCATTGTGCTTTTCGTCGACGGCCGCATTCCAAACGTCAGCGTCAAACTCACTGGCGTTCTTAATTGTGAACCGCTCACACTCCAACAAAATGGCCGTCAGTTGCACGTCGGGATCATGAATCAAGTTGTTGGTGTCCACCCATAACTTGATGAGGTTGAGGTGATCTTCGAAAAAACGAACTTCCTCCGCATGTTCCGGACCCCGATAGGTGGGAGGCGAACTCGGTGGGAACAAGCGCTCCCAAGGCCGGAAAACCACGCCCAAGGAAGCGGGGACCGGCCGATCGTCGTCCAGGTTGACCTGGCGGCAGACTTGCATCATCAAGTCCACGTCGTTCTGCGACGCGAATTCTCCCCATACGCTGGTCGCCCGGGCGATGCGGACATATTCCGAAAGCAACTCCGCGTTGTCGCGATCCTTCAAGAAGGCGCCGGTGAATGGCCAACAGTAATGAGGTTTCTGTAGAGGGGTCAGTTCTCTTAACCACGCCAGGATTCGATCGCGGTCAGTGGGCGGCGGTTGTTCCACGGCGCGGACCACGACATCGGTGCGATCCCAATCACTGGTGTCGTGCTGTGCCACCGTTAATTCGAAGGTCAAAACCGTTGGCTCAGACGAAGCCGGCGGGGCCGTAAACGTCGTAATCGACCGACGAACGTCCACGATCCGCACCGTGGGACCGGCCACCTGCCGCCAGTGATACGTAATCGTCCCAACTCCACCGGGACGACTCCCCGTCCCATCCAATTGCACGAGGTCCTCACCGTCGACTTCCTGATTCGCGCCGGCGAAAGAGCTAGGGCCGTTGGAACTTGCATACACCCGAACGCCAACGGTGTCGCGAGCCAACAAGTTCCCATCCGTTACGACCACTTCAAACACGAGATACGTCGGGTCAATCGTCGGCGTTGGAGCAATAAAAGAAGGGGAATCGTGGGTTGCTCCAATGAGCGAAACCGAAGGTCCCGCTGTCTGCCGCCACGCGTACAGGAGAAACGGCGTCGCCACGTCGCCGGAAATCGTTGCTTCCAAAACCACGATTTGTCCCGAAGCCGTATCCTGATCGACACCGGCATCGACCTGGAACGCGTTCATGTTGTCAGCCTCAACGTCTTGTTGAACCGGCTGAGATTGCACCGGCAATTCTGAGGTTTCGGGGGATAACGCGTTATCCGCGGAATCCGGTAGTTCATCCGGTGGAAAACCAACCGTGACCTGAAGCGACGTGACCTGATCCGTGCCGTCCGGCCAAGTCACAAAAACACGAACGTCGTAGTGCCCAGACCACGGAAATGTATGCCGGACAATGCGTCCACGACCGGTTTTTCCGGCGCCGAAATCCCAATCATATTCGGTGGCTGAAAGCGAATTCTCCTCGCCTTGGACTCGGACTTCGAAGTTCACCGTGAGCGTATCACAACAGAATACGGGCTGGGCCAGAATGGAAACAGATCGCTCGACCGACGGCGCCGATGCGGGCAGAAGTACTTCATCCGCATTCGAAAGTGTGGGATCAACAATGGCGGGGAGTGTGATTCGATCGATCTCGGAAGTTATCGGCGCATCAAGAAAAGCGTCACAACCCGCAAGGAACGCGCAACAGATATGAATCGACGCCACCCCGGTTCGTCTACGCCACTTGATGCAAATCGCGTTATGCCGATTCTTCTTGGCCCCCATTCCTTCCCCCCCCAAAAAAAACGCTAATCAAATCTCCCACTGCGCCAAGACCGCCCAAATCGCGGTTGTTAAAAAATGCACCTTAAAACCCGAACGAGCCACGGGTTTCAGTCCGCCCGACCCGACCGTTCGAAATCGTAGAAGCCACTCATGGCGCCACGCCTCCTAGCAATGGTTCAATTGTGAAGCCAACCCCCGCAAAGAATCCGTTCCGCACGACTCAATTCTTTGTTCGTCTCCACTCCACCTTGTCCAATAATACCGCAACGCTTCATATTGCCAACACAAAGGGGTTGAAACCAGCTTGAAAGCGCGGTTCCCCATTGTATTTAGGCAAAAATAATAGAAAAAGCAAAACCAATCCCCTTGAGTTCTCCCAGTCTACCAAAAAAGTACAATATGGGCCGACAACGTTAAAGCCGTGGAAATCTACGGAGCCACGCCGATGGTAAAGAACAGTTATCCTGTGGTGGCCCACTAAGGTGATTTCTTTTGGAGAGCCCTGATTCTAGGACCAATGCCCATTCGAATCTGTCACATTTCGACCGTGCATCACGCGGAAGATGTTCGAATTGTCGAACGTGAATGTGGGACGCTTGCCCAACGAGGTTATCTTGTGCACCTCGTCATTTCAGGGCCTTTGCCGGCCAACCTGAGCGATAAACTCATAGTCCATTCCGTACCTCGTTTCAAACCAAGGCTTATAAGAATTTTGCTGGCTCCGGGGATCGCAATGATGGTGGCCCTTCGAACCAAGGCGGATATCTTTCACCTTCATGATCCCGAATTATTACCGGTTGGATTTATCATGCGCTGGGTTCTCGGACGGCGAGTGGTGTATGACATACATGAAGCTGTATCAAAGCAGATACTGGGGAAAGACTGGCTCCCTCGGTGGTGTCGACCCTTGGCAGCGATGTGTTATCGCATGGTTGAAAATGTGTGTTCGCGGGGAATGGCGATTGTACTGGCCAATGAGAATTGTGTCGAGGATTACCGAAGAAGGCGAACCTATTTGGTGCGGAATTTTCCACTATTACCAAATTCGAAGGACGGCGGACCAGCGACGGCGGGCTGCGAGAACAAGCTCACCCAAGCGTGGACACGCCACCCACCTAAACGAAAGCCGGATCTGCTCGTGTATGTCGGAGGTGTTTCACGGGATCGAGGAGGCGAAGTCTATGTGGAATTGGCTCGGCGGTTGAAGGAAAAGGGTCGAGAGTTTGAACTGGCGATCGTCGGTCCTTGTCATCCAAAATATCAATTGCTCCTAGAGAAAAAGATCGAGGCCCACGGTCTGCGTGACACCGTGCGATTGGTCGGTCGGCTCCCGCACCGGGAGGCTATGTCCCTCGTATCCGAGGCGAGTATCGGGTTATGTTTGTTGTTGCCGATTCCGAATTACACGACGTGTTTGGCCACGAAGATTCTGGAATACATGATGTGTGGGACAGCGGTTTTGGCTTCAAATTTTGATGCTTGGAAACTGTATGTTGACGGAGAGCGATCGGGGCTCATGGCGGATCCAACGAATATCGATGCCGTGGTTTTGACCTGCGAACGGATGTTGGATGATGGTGATGAACTTCGGGCGATGGCAGAGCGAGGACGAAAGGCCGTTGTCGAGCGGCTGAATTGGGAGGCGGAAGATCGGGTCTTGGAACAATGCTATCACGAACTGATGGCGTGATGCTGGAAAACAGTCGAGTTTTGAAATTGAACTTATGGGTTGGCGACGGGGTTTTGCTTCCGTCGGCGATCTTGCCCCAGACGGATGACATGCGTATTCTTGATCCGAATGGAAATTGCGGTTTCTGCTTTGATGGAAAGGACGTGCTTGTTGCTACCACACATACGAGTCTCGCGCGGATGGGTTCTCCTTTTGAGTTCGACGATTTGGATTGCGCAAAGTTTTGCCGCCCCCCCGCCCGATCTCCGCGAGGAGTTCGCCAAGTTGGAATCCGACATGTCCGCCGCCGAGGACACCTATTTGGCCGCCCTCGAATCGCTCGATCAACCTGAGGACGGTCGACCTCATTCTGGAGAAAACAAACCCCAGGTCAAACCGCCCGATGGCCGCGTCGCCGTTCTGAAAAGAATGGATGCTTTGGTGGATTCCGCGACCGGTTCCCCAGACGCAGCCTTTCTCACGCTTCAGACTTTCCTGTGGTCCGTCGGTATCGAACCGGAGGCTATGCATCGTCGATTTCAAAAAGTGATGAAAGTCTGCGTCGATGAATCGGACTTGGCCGAGTTTGTTCTTCAAGTCCCCAGCCTATACGACGGTTCCGAGGCGGGACAAGACTGGGCCAAATCCCTCGACCAACTGGCCAACATGAGCAAGAACGAACAGGTTCGCCTGGCCTCTCGTTTCGCGTCGGCGCGTATCTTCTTGGAATTGGGCCGACTGCCCGATGCCAAGAAATCCTTTGAGGATGTGATCAAACAAGCGACCGATCCCGATCTTCAGCGACTCGCCAAGGGCTTTGTTTTCGAAGTCGAGCATCTTCAAGTGGGCATGTCCGCTCCCGACTTTCAGACGAAATCCCTCGACGGCAAAGACGTGGCCTTGCAATCGTTTCGTGGGAAGATCGTGCTCATCGATTTCTGGGCCACTTGGTGCCCGAATTGTATTAGTGACATACCCCGTCACAAAGAAACCGTCTCCCGGCTGAGTGGCAAGCCCTTTGAGATCATCGGAGTCTCCGTGGACGCGGATCGGGAAGCCCTTGCCCGCGCTCTCAAAGTGCTGACTCCTCCCGGCGTGCAAACGTGGGACCCCAAAGGCGAGGAAAACCCCATCGCCGAGTTGTTCAACGTCCAAGAACTTCCCACTTCGTTTCTGATCGACCGCGACGGAGCCATTCGCGCCCGCGACTATCCTACCGATCGTCTTGCTGAAGCCGTCGAAGCCCTTCTGGACGGAAAGCCTCTTCCTCCCGCGAAACCGCAAGATCCCATTCCATCCGCGCCCGCTAAACCCTAGTTGTTTAGGATTCGTCATTTCAGTCACACTTTTATTGCCGCAATGCGATTCAGTGAAATATTAAATATTACACGGGTACGGCAATAATGCGCTCGTTGTTCAGTGTACCTTCAACGTGGGTTCGTTTGGTTATTTTTCGGAAGTATGTACTTAACGCAATGGCCATAGCTATGAAAGAAAAAGGCTTTTGCAGAAACTTCTTTGGCTCGTAAGTTGTTTGTGGATAATGAGTTACGAGCGTTTTGATGGGGAAGGGCATTCTGCAAATTGCAGAAGCGTCGATGGCGTTTTTGTGGTAGAAAACGCGGAAAGCAAAAGAAGTCGGAAGTACCATCGGAGGTGTAGCTGGAATGGCGCGTGAGGTTGTGAGTTGTTGGGTTGCGGGTAGAAGGAATCGTCAGGTTGGAGGTTCAA
>JBBTCX010000103.1:0-3934 GCA_038043045.1 Planctomycetota bacterium
CACCGCTTTTTTGTTGCCCTATCCGCGCTCATGACAAAAATCGGTCAGTTTGAGTCAAAGTACTTATGCTGTCGAGAAGCGTAGGATTCCAGGCTTAAATGTATTTGCTGGGATACGTCGCAGAGTGCCATGAGATCGCCGTGGCGACTAAAATGTTTCCCATACGGTGCAAATCGTACACCGGCGTCCTCCCAGCACTGAGGTGGGCCCCACTGTGACAGCAACTCGATTCCGGTCAATACCAGAACAGGAGTGTGCCAACTTTCAATACTCGGACGGAACCGCCCGGCTCGCGCGAAGCTGGCGATCTGTTTCTTGTCCATCGGATGCAATTCGGACGCCAGGGTCGCAAAGACCAGCACTGCGCTTGGAAACCGCTTAGCAAGGGCCCGCGCTCTATTAACATCCTTTGTCGTGAACTGTCGTTTCTTGTTATTGAAGCTCTTGCATTCGCCAATCACGAATACCGTTTCGTTTCTCCCTTCGCTTCGCGTCCGACACCACATGGCGAAGTCGATCTCTTGTTGCTTCTGAGCTTTCACTGCAAGGCATGGAGTCCATGTCGTTTCGGTTCCGAGGAATTTCACAAGGCACCGAAGTGCAAGGGCTACACTGTAGCCTCCTTGGGCGTAGTTCTCAACGCTGAACGGTCCTTGGGTCCGGTACGCCCAGGATTGATGGTTTGGCGGATGTGCGATTGGGAACGGCAGTGATTGCAAACAATGTTCGCATTGAACTGACTCGGCGAGTTGATTGAGTGCGTACCAGTTCTCGTGTTCGCACGTCGTGCAGGGTAACTTCAAACCGATGCGAAGCACGCCTCGCTTGGTCAAATGGTCCAAATCTCGGTTCGCAATACGCTTGCTCTTCTTGTGGATATCGTTGAGGAGTTGCAACCATCCCTCACAGCTTGCCGCCCGAGACCGCGCCCGCGGCTTCGACTCATGCGGCGGGGCTCCGCCTTCAGGTGTTTCAACGAGACCGTGTGCCATTTGATCGAGCCGTCGGAGTATTTGATCGTTTGCAATTAGGCCGACGCGATGCAGGCCACAAAGCTGACGTACAACTTGCATGCAAGTCCGCCCTGGACCGGAAAGCTCGGTGTCAAATCCTTGACTCTTCAACCAACTCTGCATGACTGTCAGACTGGTCGGAACTCGCCAGAAACGAACCTGTTTGCCGAAATCGCAGAGGCTTACGATCCCTTCGGATGCGGCCCTCGTCCAACCGGATTTGAGACCAGAAGTATCGAGTAGGGCACCCAGTCCGGGCATATCCGGCGGGAGTACCGTCGCGAGTTCAGACATTCCTGAATGGTCGCTCAAGTGGATGACATTTGCATACATCGGAGATATGGGTGGTCCAAAACCTGTGTCGAACTGTGGTGATTGGCACCAAAACACAATTCGCCCGTCCTCGATGACACACTCCTCCTCTGATTGTCCGGCATTGATTAGGAATCGATCTGCATGGCCCTTTTGGCGCGCCCATTCATCCCAGATCCGCGGATAGTGTCCGAATGTCACGGCACCCGATCGCGGGAGCTGAAGTTTCTTGATGAAACTCTGCACGTCCTGGTCGGAAAGCGACCGAGTGCGAAGGATTTCCAAGGAGTACATGAACTGAGGTTGAACATGCCGCGAGAGGACGAGCTTCCGACAAAAGTCAATAAGGTCGTCCTGCCACTGCACCGGTATCGGGACTGTTGGCCACCCAAGGGCCCGGTGGTTCCAAAACTCGATGATGTCGCGGGGGTTGGCCACGTCCAGGAGGAAGAGGACAAGATCCCTCTGCATCCCCTGCGGTTCCACGGTGAACTCGCTTGAACCGAGGAGAAGCGGAGTATGGACCTTCCCGCTGAGGACTTGCTGGAGGCTATCCGGTTCGATTTGGAATTCACTTGCATAGAATGCTTTTTGATACTCCTCCCTAAATTGATTTGCCGCATTGTGGTTAGGGAATCGTCCAAATGCAGCCCCAGCGAACAAAGCGTACCGATCATCGCGAAGCGTGGGTAATCCGACTGTGCGGGGATAGCAACGCACGAACTGGAAACTCCGTTCATAGAGATCGCGGTACACGCTCTGGATCGAAACGCCGTACCCGATGGGTTCATCCCGCGCTTCGTCGAGAACATCGCCGGGCTGAATGACACGGCTCGCATCGACGCACGCCAGCTTCGCAAGTGTAGGTTCCATCGTGACGATGAAATCCGGGTCGAACACATCGAGGAATCCGCGCACAATCTCGACGGCTTTCGGCGGAGGCAGCGGGCTGTCGCTCCACCCGTTCGGAGTACGCCTGTAGAAGGGAACGATTGCATTGAACATTCCGCCCCATATGCATGTATTCATTTCAAGAATGCGAAGAAGTGCGGCACGATCGTCCGGACGGGTGAGATACGCCAGCCTTATTGGCCTTACTCGGCGATGAATCCTGATACGCTGATTTTCGTCCTTCATTGGCAAAGCTGGACGAGGCGTCGGGCAAGATTGGTTAGCTGCTCGGAACTTGCAACGCGTTTGGATAACTCAACGTGCAATCGCTTGGCGAAAAGCTTTGCGGGTGTGAAGGGTTGTACCATGTGTGAAGCATAGCGACATCGTGCGTCACCGTGCAACATTGGACGATCGCGCGACAGTACGGTGTAGTTGCCACTCCGTTGGTCTTCACGCACCCGAGGGGAACTTGATGCGGGTTTCATAACGATTACTGCAAAACGGTCCACAGCTTCCCAACTCCAATTCCGGTCTGGTTTTTTTCCTGGCCCTGTTCAGAAACGGCTAGCTAAGTCGCTTGACCTGATCCACGGCGTCGGAAAGACCGGCGACGATCGCCAGGGGCTTGCAGTCGTTTCCTTTGAGTTCGCGCGGTGCCTCGAATCGGTGCAGCGAAGGCAATTGCGAAGCATCGTCGATCGTGGCAAGCAGCCACTCGCCCAACTCTCGTGCCGAACTTGCGTCCCAATTCAGTTCGGGTGATAGCGACGAATCGTAGCGGTAGGTTTTCGGCGCTTTCTTTTTGCGAAACTGCGACTGCGTGCCGACATTAGGCCGCAATAGCGCTTCCGATGTGGGATGTGTGTATTGTTCGGACGGTCTCGCGTTGTCCCTGGGTTTAGTCGTTCTCGACCGTACCTTCGATGGTGCTTTCCTTTTGCCCATACGACTCCTCGCCTCTTAGATCGTCACGCAGGCCAGTGGAGTTTGCGACGACCACGCCACCGGCTGCAAAACGGAATTGAAGCGTAAGTATAAAGGCAAACGGCCGGGCGCCCACCACCTGACACACTGGGTCAGGTTTTTTGGCGGATTCATACCATACATCGGTGTTGCCGTTGTATTCGTGATTTGAGGAATTTGGGCGGAGCGCAGTTTTGATCGCCCCGTAGTCGCTGCACAGCCCGGGCAGACGAGTCCAAGCCTAGTTGCAAGCATGCCTCATGCTCTGTTTCCGTGCCAGCCACTTGCACTCGCACGCCAAACTCAAGCGCACCCTATCCCCGCGTGCATCCCAGAATGAACACCATTTGAACTTGACAAGATTACACGCCCGGTATTACCATGAACTTGTAATTTGTTCTTTTCTCGTGTCGAAAAGTGCCTTTTCAATTGGAGGCGACCCATGGCATCGTTCGTTCACTCATGGAAACTTTGGAGCGCTCGTATCGCCCTCTTGGTTCTTGGCCTCTTTTTCGCTTTCGAGGGATTGACGACACCTGCATTCGCATTGTCCTTCCACGCCTCAGGGGGAATGGTCCGATTGAAAGCCTCCAACCAAAAGAACCGATCGCCACAAGCCCAAACCCGGACGGAGGATTTTCCGGTTCAACAGGGCCTTGAGCCGATCGAAGAACATGCTGAAAACTCTACGCTTGTAACCATCGCCGGGCCGGCCCTGACGGGTGCGTGCTGCGTGGCGGCGCCATGTTCTT
>JBBTCX010000104.1:0-10616 GCA_038043045.1 Planctomycetota bacterium
TCAAAACTGTGGCTAAGCTGAGTCATGAGCGAGCCGTCCTCCGCCGCTTGGAGAAGCTCCTGGTGGCATAAAATCGGTCAGTTTGAGAAATTAAGAGTCCACGGCAAAATGGCATTGATTTTACTTACTCGATGAGGATTGGTATCATTCCGCTGCCGTTTTCAGGTAGCGGTTATGGGGTAGCCCTTTTCGGGAGTTCACATGAAGAGCGATCGAGAAGACGACTCGAATGCATCGGGATGGGCAAGCGGAATCACCTGGCCGATTCGCGCCTTGCGGCGATTCGGTAAATCGCATCCGGTTCTCAAGTTCGTTCTTGGCGTGATCGTTTTGATGGGGTTGTTTTATGCCATCTACTTGCCCGAATGGGAGTTTGATCCCGTGGGGAAGTTTCTGTCATGGAATCTGGCCAAGCACGCAAGGGTGAGCGGAACCGTGTTGAACCTGTTGGGTCGAGAGGTAACGGTTCATGGGACAAATGTGTCGTCGGACCGGTTTTCGATGCAGGTGGTTCGCGGATGTGATGCGTTGGAGCCGGCTGCATTATTCCTGGCGGCGGTCTTTGCGTTTCCGGCGCGGATGCGGTGGAAATTGGCAGGGGCGGTGGTGGGCGCGCTTTGTATAGAGATCACCAATGTGGTGCGGTTGGTGTCGCTTTTCTTTGTTGGGGTTTTTTGGCGACCTTACTTCGAGACCATGCATCACGAAGTTTGGCAGGCGGCGTTTATTGTCATTTCGGTTTCGTTTTTTGCCTTATGGGCCTTGATTGTGACCAGGCCTGTCCGCGTTTCGTCGGAGGTCGCACATCGTGACGGATCCTCTGTATCGTAAAGGAACGGGCGGGTCGAAGCGCTGGTCGGGCTCGGCGTCCCCGATGATGTTGAGGCCTATTGGGGTTCTTGCATTTTTCGTGAAGTTTGTGGTTGTATTTGGGGTGCTGGTCTGGCCTTGGACGGTGGTGACCGAAAGATATCCCGACTATTTTCGCGCTTTAGGGAACGGATTCCTAAGCACGTTGGGATCGTCGGCAGTATGTCGTGTCGAAGCCGGCAAAGCCGGTGAAGCGACCGAAACGGTGCTCAAGACCATCCACGCGAAATCCAGCGTTGCGAAGCGTCGCGGTGTAAGTAGTTACCGGGCCGGTTTCGTTCCCACGGTTTTCGTCGCAGCCTTGGTTCTTGCGACGCCGGTGCGATGGAAGCGCAAGCTGCTGTCACTTCTACTGGGGTTGGTCCTTATGCAACTGTTCATTGCCTTTCGACTTCTGTTGTCGGCGTTATATGATTTTGCTTGGACCCATGAACCGCCGTTATTCATCCCCGGTCTGGTGACGGGATATCTCCTTTCGGCGGCATTTTATCTTTTCGTTGTTTCAGCCGTGGGTAGTTTCATCATGCCGGTTTTCATTTGGACGGCGAGCACGTTTCGCAAGAGCGACTGGCCGCTTTTCCAACGGCTGCGACCCAACACGGCTTCTCTCGGCGCTCACCATTCGGGGGCGACGTGAAATGGGTTTCGAGTGCGGGTCAGTCGATTTGAACCGGCTGGCGGGGTAAGGTAACGGTCACCCGGGTGCCATGGTCCGGCGTGCTCTGAAGGGCGACGCTGCCGTTCATGGCGATGACGGCGTGGCGAACGATCGCCAATCCCAGTCCTGTTCCTCGGTCGACCCCGGACCGTGCGCGAGACACTTGAAAGAACCGTTCGAACACCCGTGGTTGATCCTCGGGAGCGATGCCGCAACCGTTATCACTGATCTCAAGTCGGACGGCCTGGAGTTCCGCCAAGACTTCGATACACACCCAGCCGCTAGGGGCGGTGAAGCGGATGGCGTTTTCCAAAAGGTTGTTCAGCACGGTGCGGAGAAGTTCGGGGTGTGCGACGATTGTGACGCAGTCCGACGCCACTTTCGCGCGCCATTCGATTTGTCTAGTCGCCAAGGTTTTTGCAAAAGTGGCGTGCAAGTCGTGGATGAGTTCCGTCGTATTCAATGGGCATGGGACAAAGTGAGAAGAAGGCGCTTCGATCCGGGAGAGTTCGAGCAAATCCTTGACCAGAGATTCCATGCGCCGGGCGTTGCGTTCCATGATGGCGAGGATGCGAGGTGTGGATTCATCCATGGAAGGCCCCGGATTGGATTGCAAAGTCTCCACGGCGGTCAATAGGGATGCGAGGGGCGTACGAAGCTCGTGTGAGGCGTTGGCCACAAAATCGGTCTTCATTTGAATGAGATGGTTGAGTTCGGTGATATCCGACAACAACAAAAGCCGGCCATGCTTCTTAGTGCCACGAACTGGCAGCATGGCGGACTCCCGTGCAAGGGGGAGTTCAATGTTGCACGCTCGGGCCAAAATGCAGATGGTGCCGTTTGGCCCATCCAAGTGAAGTTGTGTTTCGCTGAGGGCGGTTTTTTGCGGATGATCGGCGACCAGGAGTTCTTGAAGATTGTGGTAGGGGATGCAGCGTTCCACTTCGATGCCGTCAAAACCTCCGTCTGGGCGTGGGGGAGTCAATCGCAAGAGTCTAACGGCCGCGGGGTTCACAAGGACCATATGGTCGAGCGAATCGACGACGATGACGCCTTCATTGAGTTGATGGATTAGCGAGCTTAGGGTTTGATATTGCTGGTCGAGGGTCCGCATTCGGACGGAGAGGCCATTGTGGACGTCGAAGAAGGAACGGGCCAGTTCATCCAGTTCGTCGGTGCCCAGAATCTTCGAACGGGAGGAGAGGCCGTCTTTGGAAATGTCGCCTAGCATCGAGCGTATTCGATCGATCCTTGCCGACCACCGCCGGGCGAGGGCGCCGGAGAGAAGGACGGTTGCCATGAGCGACACAACGAAGGCCATTCCGATGCGATCTCCGTCGATTACAACAGACGCCTTTGTGAACATCACACTTCCGACGATGATGCTCGCGGTCATGGAAGTAGCCGTGATTTTCCAAAAGAGATTCCAAGAAAAAGGGCCCATCCTCATGGCGCTAGAATAACCCATTGACGGGTAGGGTCATAAGGGTTGGCTTTCGGGACAAGGATTTGGACGACGCAACCTAATGCTATTCTCAAGTGGGAGGGGCGTCCGTAGGGGGGCGGAACGTATATCCCACGCCGCGGACCGTTTGCACCCAATCGGCGACACGATCGCCGCCGACGGCGCCGAGTTTCTTTCTCAACGAGGCCACATGGACATCGATGGTTCGGTCGGTGACGGCGACGGCGGTTCCCCTCGCGGCGTCGATCAGCTTGTTTCTCGAAAGGACTCTCCCATTGGCGGTCATGAGCGTGTGGAGGATGCGAAATTCCGTGGCGGTCACGGCGATGGCGACGCCGTCGACGGTCAGTTCATGTCGTGCGAGATCCAGCAAGAAAGGCCCCATGTTCAAACGCTGTGAAGAGGGTTCAGGTTGTTCGGCGCGACGGAGGACGGCGTTGATTCGGGCCAAGAGCGCTCGTATAGAGAACGGTTTGGCGATGTAATCATCGGCGCCGAGGGCGAATCCCACGAGTTCATCGGCTTCCTCGGTTTTGGCGCTGACCATGATGATAGGAATGGAAGCCAATTCGGGATCGCGCCGAAGTGCGGTTGCGACCTCCTCGCCGGACATCGCCGGTAGCATTCGATCGAGGACAATCAGGTCGGGTCTTTGTTTCCGCGCCTCGGCGAGACCGGTCTTCCCGTCATGGGCCAAACGACACGCGAATCCCTCACGGTTGAGGTTCAACGCGATCATCTCGGCCAGGTCGATTTCATCTTCGATGAGAAGTATGGACTTTTTAAGCGTCATTGTGGTTCCTCAATTCTGTTCGAGTCTTTTGAATAGAAGAGCGCTTTGTGCGCGAACGGTGGTTTGGAGTAAATCTTTCGACCGGACGGCAATAGCGAAAGCGGCGATACTGGCAGGGAGTCCGTGATCGACATAAGATGCATGTTCGCTACTCCAAGGCAGAAAGGTGATGAGTGAGACCCATGAATGAAACGAAACCATTGGCTGTTTCTTCTCCGGCAGCGGATGAACGACGGCGACTTCGCACGAAGGCCATCGAAGACTTTGTAACCCAATTCGCCCCCGGTGTGAATGCCGATCTGTTGTCCGAAATGATGACCACGATCTGTCGGTTGAGCGTAGATGGGACGGATCGGGGAGATTTAAAGATTCTTAACACGGCCTTAAAGGAACTCAGATATGCGTTCAAGGTTTTTGCGCCGTATCGTGAAGTGCCCAAGGTCAGCATGTTCGGATCCGCGCGAACCCCCACGGATCATCCTCAATATCTTCAAGCAGTACGGTTCGGGGAGTTGATTCAAAAAGAAGGTTGGATGGTCATCACCGGCGCCGGGGATGGCATTATGCGTGCGGGACACCACGGTGCAACGCAGGCTTCCAGTTTCGGAGTGGCCATTAGTTTGCCATTTGAGCAGGCGACGAACACGATCATTGCCGATGATCCAAAGTTGGTCATGTTCAAATATTTCTTTACGCGGAAGCTGATTTTCGTTCGAGAGGCCACTGCGATCGCTCTCTTTCCGGGTGGGTTTGGCACCCAGGATGAGGGGTTTGAATCGATCACCCTGGTGCAGACGGTGAAAACGGAGCCGAAACCGATCGTGATGGTGAACGAACCGGGTGGAAGCTATTGGCAGCATTGGCGGCGGTATGTGGAGGATGAACTTCTGCGGAATCGTATGATTGATGTGACGGACTTGAACCTTTTTTACATCACGGATAAGGCGGAGGATGCCGTCGCCCATATCATGCAGTTTTATCGCCGATATCACTCCTGCCGTTATGTAGACAACCGGTTGGTTCTTCGCCTGAACAGCCCCGTGGGGAGTCAAACCTTGGCGGAGATTCGAGATGCCTTCGCCGATATGATTAAAGATGGGACCATTGAGCAACAACACGGTCCGCTGCAAGGGGAACGTGGCGTGTACCCCGATAAGACAAGGCTGCTGATGTCGTTCGATCGTCGCAGCGCAGGGCGGTTGAGAATGTTGATCGACCGGTTGAACCGAGATGAATCGGCTTCCTGAACGAGACGACGAAGATCAAAACAAAAAAGGGTCTCGGACAGGCGGAGGAGTTTTTGAGTCATGGCGAATGAGCCGAAACCTGGCGTTTCGATGAATACGGATGACGACGTGGCCTTGGTGGAGCGGCTGGTCAGCGCTTATGGGCAGATTCGTCGTGAACTGTCCCGCGTGATTGTCGGACAGGAGTCGGTGGTTGAACAACTCTTGACGGCGATGTTCTGCAATGGTCATTGCATTCTGGAAGGCGTGCCCGGGTTGGCCAAGACGCTGTTGATTAGCACGCTCTCTCGGTTGCTGTCGTTGAGTTTCTCGCGAATTCAATTCACGCCGGACTTGATGCCGTCGGACATCACCGGAACGGAGGTCATCGAAGAAGACAAGGGGACGGGGGCCCGTTCGCTTCGATTCGTCAAGGGACCGATTTTTGCAAATGTGGTCTTGGCGGACGAGATCAATCGCACGCCGCCCAAGACCCAGGCGGCGCTGTTGGAGGCGATGCAGGAAAACCAGGTTACGGCCGCGGGGTTCCCGCACAAACTTCCTCGACCCTTTTTTGTGTTGGCCACGCAGAACCCGATCGAACAAGAGGGAACGTATCCGCTTCCCGAGGCCCAGCTCGATCGGTTCATGTTCAAGGTTCTGGTGGATTATCCAACGGAGGACGAGGAATTTCGTATCGTCAAGATGACGACGTCCCCGCAAGACGTGGTGCTGGAGCGCACGCTGAACGCGAAGGACGTTTTATCCTTGCAGGACATCGTTCGACGCGTGCCTTGCGCCGATCATGTGATTCGATATGCGATGACGTTGGTGCGTTCGACTCGGGTGGAGAAGAGCGGAGCGCCCGCAATCATTAAGGATTATGTGTCCTGGGGCGCCGGACCAAGAGCCTCGCAAAATCTGGTCCTTGCCGCCAAGGCCCGGGCGATTCTCCAAGGGCGATATTTTGTTTCCACCGAGGACATTCGGGCGGTCGCCCATCCGGTGTTGCGCCATCGGGTCTTAACGAATTTCAACGCCGAAGCCGACGGCATGCGAAGCGACGACATTATTGCCCGGCTGATCGAGTCGGTGACGGATGCGCCCTCGGCGACGCTCAACGAAAAAATGGCCCAACGGGTGTTCGCGGAAACGAAGTCCCCTCCGTGATGCCATGAACTCTCGACGCGGAGAATCGAACCCATGCTGACGCACCCGCGACATCCGCGGGAGTTCTTGGATCCCCAGGTTCTGTCCAAGATCGCCGGTCTTGAACTTCGCGCCCGATTGGTGGTGGAGGGCTTTTTCAGCGGACTTCATCACAGCCCTCACCGCGGTCTCTCCGTCGAATTCGCCGATCACCGGATCTACACCCAGGGCGATGATCTCCGGCACATCGATTGGAAGGTGTACGGCAAGACCGACAAATACTACATCAAGGAATATGAGCAGGAAACCAATCTCGAGATGGTGTTGGTGGTCGATTGCAGCGAGTCCATGGCCTATCGATCTTCTCCTTCTCTGTTAAGCAAACACGAATATGCCACGTGTGTCGCGGCTTCCATTGCCTATCTGGCGTTGCAGCAGCAGGATGCCGTGGGGCTGGCTTTGTTTGACGAACACCTCACGCAATATTTCAAACCGTCCAACAATGCCCACCATTGGAAAACGATCGCCCATGAACTCTCCGGAAAGACCGGACCTTCCAAAACTTCGCTGGGTCGGGCCTTGCATGAATTGGCCGAGCGCCTGACCCACCGGACCATGATCATTTTGATCAGCGATCTTCTGGACGATCCGGACGTAATTCTGAAAGGTCTCAAGCATCTTCGATTTGAACATCACGAGCTGATAGTGTGGAACATCTGGGACGAAGCCGAACTGACTTTTCCGTTCACCGGACCGACGATGTTCGAAGGGTTGGAATCGTCCGGGCATCTGCTCACGGAACCCAGATCGTTGCGCGAACGTTATTTGGCCGAGGTGGCCCAGTTTCAAAGCCGATTGCAAAAGGGCTGTGGAAGCATGCAGGTGGAATTCGCCGTCTTTCACACTGCACAACCCCTCGACGGCGCATTGAGCGGATATCTCGCTACCCGGAATGCCCGGCTGCGAGCGAGGGCCTCTCGGGCGATGGGACGTGGATGAATCCATGAGCGGTCTATCATTCGTTGCCCAGATGCCTTTCGTTCATCCGTCCATGGCTGCTGCCGCGCTGGCGGTGGCGACACTTCCGTTAATCTTGCACCTGCTCTATCGGCGGCGATACGTCCGTGTTCCGTGGGCGGCAATGGTGTTCTTGCTGGCAGCCAGTCGGCGGAGCCTTCGCCGGATGCGACTCGAAAAATGGCTTCTGCTGTTCACCAGGGTCGTGCTCGTGCTGGCAGCCGGTCTTGCCGTGGCGAGACCGTTTGTTCGTGGAAGTCTTTTGGCCGCCCCTTCAGCGACCCGGACCCACCACGTTGTTCTGATAGATAATTCCTTGTCGATGGCCGCCAAGTCAGACCGCGGCGCAACGCGCTTCGATGAAGCGAAGTCTTACGTCGAACGGCTTATGGGTTCCTTTCCCGTCGAGGATCTCGTGAGTCTCGTACCCTTGGCCGCACCTTGCACGCAGGCGGTGGCGACCACCAGCCGTGATCGTCGTTTTGCTCGTGAGCAACTGGCGGCGATTCCGTTGACAAGTCAAAAAACGGATTTCGTCGGTGCAGCCGATGTGGCCATGACCCTGATTCAGTCGAAGGAAGTCGCCCCGGGCAACACGGTGGTGTATCTCATCTCCGACTTGCCTGCAGAACTCTTGAAGAGTCAACAGCTTCCGACACCGGCGGTGCTTGCCTTGCGAAGACTTGCCGACGCGTTGGAGAAATCAGAGGAGCGCCTGACGATCATTCGAATCGGAGAGGCATCCAACAATGCGGCGGTGACGGGCTTTTGGCCCGAGGGTTCCTTGCTGGCGGTGAATACTCCGGTGTCGTTGGTGGCGGAAGTGGCGAACTTCGGATCGCAGAGTTTGCGAGGGGCGTCGCTTGAATTTGTTCGCGCCGGTCGGACCATTCGCCGCGAACCCCTTCCTCCCTTGGATCCGGGTCGACGAACAAACGTGCCCGTCACGATTGAGTTTTCCACTTCGGGAACCCATCCGCTGGAGGCCCGATTGGTGGAGAATTCCCCCGATGCCTTGGTCGAGGACAATCGACGGTTTCTTTCCCTTGAAGTTCCAGAGACGATTCGAGTTTTGGTCGTGGATGGTCGACCCGGCGCCGGTCTGTTGACGGGTCATGCCGGTTTCGTTCTTACCGCGCTTGCCCCAAGCACGACCCAAGAACGAGGGTCCACCACGTCGGGTCGAGCGCCGGACAACCCCTCTGGAATGATCAATCCCAAAGCCCTTGGCGAATCGGATTTCGATCAAGAGGTCCTAGGGGATTACGCGATGGTTGTTCTGTGCAATGTTCCGCGTCTTACCGCAGCGCAATGGAAGTTGCTGGAACGGTTCGTTTCGCAAGGCGGCGGGCTGTTGGTGTTTGGGGGCGATCTGGTCAGCCCAGACAATTACAACCGGTTTGGTTTCGCGGAAGGATCGGGCGTACTTCCGGGTCGACTTTCCAAGCCCACCCAACTGGGAGATCAACCGACTCGATCGGTGGAGGAGGGCGGAGTTGCGGGCGGCAGCTTGAGGATCGACGCGGCCGTACACCCAATCGTATCGGAGTTTGCCAAAGTTCCATCGAGTGGATTGTTCGCCGCGAGGGTCGAACAATTTCTGCCCATCGCCGTGGACGAACATCGAGTTGACGTCGTGCTTCGGTATTGGAACGGCGAACCGGCTTGGGTGGCGTCTTCTTTCGGCAAGGGTCGAATCGTGGTTTGCACCACGTCGGCCAACATGAGTTGGAACAACCTTCCTGCCAAGGGGGATTTTGTTTCGCTTCTCCTCAATACGGTCGCTCATTTGGTTCCGAGACCGGGAATGCACCGCAACGTAGAGGTCGGTCAGTGCGTCGTGGAACCGCTTGCGCCGAATCAAAGCTCCTTGATTCCAAGATTGGTTCGATCCGACGGCGCCCAGCTAGAACCCGCCATCGTGGCCATTCCAAGCGGAACGGCGGTTTCCCTCGGATCGCTCCAAACTTCGGGAATGTCTACCTTATCCATAGGGTCGGAGACCCTGCACGTGGCCGTCAATCCGAGCACCGAGGAATCCTTTCTCACGCCGATGGATGAAGCGGGCCTGCGGACGGCGATCGACCGTCCGTTTCGGTTCGTGGTCCAGGTGGATGGCGCGGCGTTCGCAAGAACGGCTCCCCGGGCGACAGAACTTGCCCAGGGTTTGTTCATCGCGGTCTTGGTCTTGCTACTGTTGGAAGCCATTTTAGCCACAGCCTTTAGTCCTCGCGGGGTGCAAACGTGACGACGATTGTGGAATGGCTGTTGGGTTTGCAAAACATTCGCTGGCAGCGCGACAGCCCTCTCTTGCTCCAATGGGAACGCGAGGTCGAACCGTGGGTGCTTTTCAGTTTGGCGATTCTCGCGGCTGCCGTGGTCGGCGCCGTGTATGTTCGAGAGCGACTTTCGTTGGCAAGAATGATCGCCCCGGCTGCCATTCGGTTCCTGTTGATAGCTTTGGTGGCCGCGCTGCTGTGTGGTCCGGCGGTGGTGTTGCAACGAAATCGCACGGAGCCTTCGTGCGTGGTTTTGTTGGTGGACTCATCGCAAAGCATGTCGCGAAAAGAGTTGTACCGCGATGAGGAATTTGGCAAGCGGGCGGCGGCGGGAGCGGGCGTTGCCCAACCCAGCGAGCTTAATCAATTCACCCGGCTTGATCTCGCTCGAAGAGCCCTACAACAGAACAACGGCGCTGGTTTCCGTGCGATGACGGCGAAACAAGCGGTTCAACTCTCGACCTTTGCCGGTGGCATGGAAACCCTTGCCCTTGCCCAAGAGCCTGCAAGGGTCGACGAGTTGTTGAAGACCCTTGGCGAGGTAATCCCGGACGGAGGAGCGTCGGACCTTGCGGCGGCCCTCAGCCACACGCTGGAGAACCCGCTGGGTCGTCGATTGTCCGCGATTGTTGTCGTATCCGACGGACAAGTCACCGCGCCAGGGAACATGAAAGATGCGGTCGAACTGGCCCAAGGACGCCAGGTGCCGATTTTCGCCGTGCGAACCGGATCGTCGTTTGTGCAGGCCGATGTGGAGTTGGGTCCATCGAAATTGGAGGAAGCCGTTTATCTGCATGACGTCTTTTCCGTGCAAGCCTGCGTGTCGATTCGCGGTTCAGAAGAACCGCGCGACATCACCGTGCAACTGAAAGATGTCGCCACGGATGCGAATTTGGCTTCCGCCCAAGTCGTCGTCGACCCCAAGCATGGTTGCGCGCCCGTCGAACTTCGAGTGAAACCAACAAGAATCGGTCGGCAGCGATTTCGCGTCGAGGCGGTCGCGTTACCCGGCGAGGAAAACTTGGAGAATAACGCGGAAGTGGTGGAGATTCAGGTTATTGATGCCCGCCTTCGAATACTGTACGTCGATGCTTATCCTCGCTACGAATACCGATACCTGAAAAACGCGCTGTTGCGCGAGCAGACCGCCGAACTCAGC
>JBBTCX010000105.1:0-34227 GCA_038043045.1 Planctomycetota bacterium
AAAGAGGTGACGGGCTTGAGTGTGTTCGAGAAGTTGCCAAGCGATGGACGATAGTCCGGATTCGAAATCATGAAGCATCGTCCGAACCTCGCGCTCCGTCGGACATAGCAAGTCGACATTTCGGAACCCCAAGAGGTTCCCTTTGCCCCCGCTTACGTCTGCTGAAAGGGTTCGAACATTTTGACGAACGGTCGGCAGGGCTCGACCCAGCAACCCGTTGGTGATCATTCCATAACCGAAATCGCAGAAAATGACGGCGTCGGCGATTTTCGATTGCTGACTGAGGATCGTCGCGGCTCGGCGCTCGGCAATCGAATCCAGCGGCAACACCTGTGCCTGATCCACCTTGAACAGTTTGGTGTCGTCGACCACAAAGCGAGTTTTCTCAACCAACGTGGGTCGAGAAGGAATCAGATGGCAGCCAACTCCTTCGGCTTCAAGAACCTCCGAGGCGAACCGGGTGCGCTCATCGTCTCCTCCGGCGGTCAACAAGAATGCATGGGCCCCCAGGGCAGCGACGTGTCGCGCGACGATTGCCGCTCCGCCGACGTATCGACGCTCATCGCGTTGAGCAAGGCTGAGCATCGGCGATTCACTGGCCACCCCGAGTGCATCGCAATGTACGTAGCGATCGATGATCACATCTCCCACGACAATCACATGCAAATCACGAAAACGGGCAAGGGACTCGTCCAATGTGTTTCGCGTAATCTGATTCCTTCGACAGAACAGATGCAGTCGGTGGGACTCCAGTTCCGGGTGAGACGGCAGGCGATCGATCAGCGCGGTCGAACTGAACACGATCTCGCCGCTGGAGAAAATAATTCTCCCGCCGTAGCCCTCGACCACGCCTTTCTCGGCCAGGAAACCGGCGTCGTTGGAGTTTTCGTATTCGCGCCCTTTCACGTAGGCCTCGGGGCGAAGTTGATGCAAGAGCGACTCGGCGGTGGGTTCCCGGTTGATAACCACGTAATCCACGAACATGAGGGCGGCGAGGTTTTCCGCACGCAGCTCTTGGGGGATATAAGGTCGCATTTCACCTTTGCAAACTTCCGGGTCCCCGGTCAGTGAAACGACAAGAATGTCACCCTGTCCGCGGGCAAATTCCAAGTATCGAATATGACCTGGATGGACGATGTCGAAACAACCGTGGCAATGAACGATCCGCTTGCCTTGTTGGCGCGCGCTCGCGGCGGCCTTCAGCAAGGAGTTCAAGTCCACGATTTTTTGTTGAAAGTCCATTCCCATGTCGACCATTCCTTGCTGAGTCGCGCACGTTCCCCACCAGGGCCGCAACACTGATATCGGCTGAAACGACCTTTCGATATCACGGAATTCGATAGCCATCCAACCTTCTTTCGCTTGCAAAGTGCACGGCTAGGTCTACTATCCCATTCGGCGCGCCGAAGGCCATGGGATAATCGACGGCGATGACGAGGCCTTTGGGCGTCTTCGCCCTTTCATCTGGTGTTGGTTTGGAAGGCATGGACGGCGCGAGATGGGTTATCCCTGGCTTTTGCAAAGATATTTGTTCCGCGATCTGCGGAATACGTTTCTGCTCACATCCGTGGCGCTGACCGGCGTTCTATCCTTGGGCGGCGGGGTCTTGAATACCGTGCGCTTGGGAGATGTCACCCCCGCACAATTTGGACATTTGATGCTTTTGGTTGTTCCCGTCGCGGCGGCTTTGACTCTGCCCGTGGCGGCGCTGTTTTCCGCCGCATCGACGTACGGAAGGCATGCGGCAGACCAGGAGTTTGTCGCCTGTCGCAGCGCGGGAATCAACCTTCACGTATTGCTTCTTCCGGCCTTCATGCTGGGGATCGTCACCGCGGCGTTTACTTTTGCCTTCGCCGGATTTGTGATTCCGCGCATGGTGAAGGAACTAAGCGACTTTCTCGGCGCCGACATCAACGCGTTGTTGGAGCAGCGTCTTCGCCAGCCTCGGGGTATACAAGTGGGAGGTCGCTTTCGCGTACATGCTGACCGGTTTGTCATGGACCCCCAATCGCCGGGCAAGGTCGAGTTGTCTCGTCTGGTATTCGTGGAAAATGAAGGGACGGAGTGGATTCGATACGGGACGGCTCAAGTCGTCGAACTGGCGGTTAACCAGGTGAATAAAAACCTTCAGGTATCGGGAGCGATCGAGGGACTGAGTTTTTATGATCGTCCCGCCGGTCGCTTCGTCGATGTGCAACGACAGCCGATCCCTCAAGCCGCAATTCCGTCCTTGCTGTTGCGACAGGTGAAGTTTCTCACGATCGGGGAATTGTTGCATTACCGCGCGAACCCTATGGAATGGGACGAGGTGAGCGACGCGCTAAGAAAGCTGCGCTCCGAAATGGCTCGGAAACTTGCCTTGGCCTCCATTCTAGAAGATTGGAAATCAGACGGAACCATTCAGTTCGAAACGGAAGGACTCCAGCTTATCGTCCACGCTCTACAGGCCGCGAAAAGTCCCGGCGAAGGCGGATTGGAACTTCAATCCGGATCAATCGAGGAAATCAAGGGGGCGACAAAGCGTATTGTGACCGCAGAAAGAATTGTGATTGACGTATCCACCGGGAAAACCCCGGAAGAATGCAGCGTCGAAGTTCAACCGTTCTCTCTGGGAGCGGACGCCGAGAAGAGACCCCGTGGATGGCGAGCCGGATCCTACGGACCGTTTCCAGTGTCGAAGGAGGTTCTTTCAGAAATTTCGCGCCTGTCGGATCAAAAACTTCTTTCCACAGGGGTCGATTTGTCGAACGACGGATTTGTTGGGGAACGACGAGAGGCCGCCCTACGCATTCTGGGCCACACGTTTCGCCGTCTCACCGGCACGCTTCACGAACGGTGCGCCTTCAGTCTGGCCGTCGTCGTACTCGTTGTCCTGGGCGCAACGTTGGGGCTTGTGTTTCGCGGGGGCAACGTACTCACCGCGTTTGGAATCAGCTTTTTGCCGCTGGTCGTCGTCATTCTCACCATCGTCGCGGGAAAGCAGATTACCCAGCACGCGCATACTCATGTGATCGGTTTGTCCATTTTGTGGTCCGGGACCGCTTTGGTCGGTTTGCTGAACGTGTGGACGTTGGTGCGAACCCTGCGCCGTTGACGTCGGAGTCCATTCCTCGTGACCATTCTTGATCGCTACATCCTTCGCTCTCTTGTTGCGAATTATCTGATCGCCCTCACGGTGATGATGTCACTCTATGTCATGCTGGATTTGTTCGTCAACATGGACGAGTTCACCGAGGGCGGTTTTCCTCTTCCGGTCGTCCTTCGAAACATTGCTGACTTTTACTGGCCCAATCTTTTTCTCTATTTTTCTCAGCTTTCCAGCGTGATCACGTTGTTCGCCTGTCTGAGCGTCGTCGCACGACTTCGTTATACCAATGAGCTGACGGCCGTGTTGGCTTCCGGTGTAAGTTTGTACCGAATCGCCGTACCGATCGTTGCATTCGGAATCGCTTCGACCCTGTTGCTTGTCGTGGATACGGAATGGTTTATCCCTTCCGTCGCTCATAAGCTCGCCCGGGATCATGACGACGCGGACGGGACGCGCGCATACGAAGTGCTGTTCCTCAAAGACCGTGATGATGCCTTGTTATGTGCGGGTCGCTTCTACCCCAATACCAGCGAATTGCAGCGGGTCTTGGTTCTCAAACGCGATGAGAATGGCCGACTCATCGAGACCCTTGAAGCCGAGCGAGCAACTTGGGGTCCGTCCGACTCCGCGGATCACTCTGGTTCGTGGCATCTCGAACGGGCTCGCCGTCGGACCCGAATGGTGGATCAGCAATTCAGTTTAGGGCCTCAAGAAACCGTGCGTGAAACGTATCCCGTCACCTACGAAAGTGACTTGAGTCCCGAGACGATTGAACTTCGACAGACCGAAGGGTGGTTTCGCTTTTTGAGTCTGCGTGAATTGGGAAAGCTCGCCGGAGAGGGAACCGTCGATCACCGGGATTTGATCCAGGCGCGACATGCCCGAGTGACTTCGCCGATTTTGAGTCTTGCGATGCTCCTTTTAGGTTTGCCTTTTTTTCTAGACCGACTGCCCCGTAGCGTATTGACCGACACGGGAAAGTGCATGCTAGCCTGCGGAACCTGTTACATGGTGGCCTTTTTCGGGCAAAGCGTCCGGCTTGATTTCAATTCCGCTTTGCCCTTTTGGATTCCGATTTTTGTTTTCACGACCCTGGCCATGGTTTTGCTCGACCGGGTCCGAACGTAGACCGGTTTCACTTTTTTGTTGTCAGAGGTTTGAACCCACGAATTCGCTCTGAAACGGCTTCCACCACGCGATCCACTTCCAAGTCGCTCATACATTTCTGCTCGTGGGGGCATTGCGAAAGCCTTCGGAGATAGCACGGCGAACACTCCACATCATGGCGGACGACATCCTGGAATCGCTTATACGGACCGGTTCGATGAGGATTGGTCGGTCCAACCAGACAAACCAACGGCCGCCCCAGCCCTGCGGCAATATGAGCGGCCGCGGAATCTTGACAAAGCACCAAGTCACACCGGTCGATCGCCGCGACGAGCTGATCTAAGGTCGTTTGACCCGCGAGGTTCAAGGCCGGGACGGAGCAATCGGCGGCGATCTTTTCGCATAAGGAAACATCCCCGGACCCACCGAGAAGGACGACTCGCGCCGAATGATCGCCGTGGATTCGGTCGATCACCCGCGAAAAACGCTCCGGCGACCACATCTTCGTCTCCCACCGCGCGCCGGGTACGACCCCGACGAGTGGTCCGAGGCTTTCCCCGATCATGGTGGGTTTCAGAAAGGACTCAACTTGAGCCTTGGCTTCCGATCGGACGGCCATGGGGAATTCAACAGGGACATCTTCGAATCCGAGGATGCGCGCGACTCGATAATTTCGATCGACCGCATGCACATTTATTTCGCCTCGTGGAATTCGATGCGTATAAAATAACCAAGCCCCTTCGCGGGAATCTGAAAAACCGATCCGAACGGGCGCGCGCGAGGCGAAGGACAGGAACCCGCTTCGAAAAAGCCCTTGAAGATCAACGACAAGATCATGGCGTTGCCTTTGGAGGTTTCGGAGAAATCGAAGAAACGCGACCGCCGCCTTGGGATTCGAAACCACCCGTGAATAAAGCGAACGATCGAACGGAAGGACCTCATCAAGATCTGAATGTCCTTGAAGTAGCGGCGCAAACGGAGTGGAAATCAGCCAGTCGATCTTCGCTTTCGGATACCTCGTTCGCAGCCCATGCAATACGGGGAATGCGTGGATCACGTCCCCCAGAGAGCTCGGTTTGACGATAAGAATGTGGTGGAACTCGCGGCGACGCAGGTCGGGCCAATGGGTCGAACGGTTCACGGGATGGGCCTTTAAGGGCAAGGCGGCACCCAACGGCCTAGCTCGTTGAGCAGTTCATGAGGCCGAAAACGAGCCTTGTACGACATGGTCTTACTTCCCGCCACGTAGAATCCGAGGTAGTAATAATCCAGTGCCACCTGACGACACCATTCAACTTCCCAGAGAACCGAGTACGCGCCCAAGCTTCTTTTGTGAAGGTCTGGATCGTAATAGTGATACACGCTGCTCAGCCCGTCGGAACAACGATCGGCGATGCTCACCGCCACCAGATGATCTTCCAAGGTGTAACGAAACTCCAGCGTTTCCGTCGGCGAATGATAAAGAAATTCCTCAAACGCTTCGACCGTTCGGGCCATAGCCCCGTCATGGCGAGCTTCGAGATATCGCTGGAACAAAGCGAATTTCTCGTGCGTACTCGTCGGCGTGCCGACTTCGACTTGTACATCGTGATTCATTCGCCACACGCGCCGTAGAGATTTTGAGAGTTTCCATTCGGCGAGTGGAATTCGAATCGGGCAACATTCTGAACAACTCCGACACCGAGGGCGATAGACCATGCTCCCGCATCGCCGAAATCCCATCGACATCAAATCTCGATAGGCTTTTCCGTCAATGTCATTCACCCCGTACGTTTCGTGGCGCGAGAGGCGATTCGGCAAATAAGGACACGGCGACTCCGTGCTGATGAAACGGAGGGAATCAAACTCCTCTTGGGGAGTCGTGATGATATTCTTAGCTGTCGCTGCGCTGCCGGTTTTCATGACTGCTCGTTATTCTACGAAACCGGGGCCAAGATCGGCAACAATTGACCGGGAGCAATCCGCTCCACCAACCAAACGATAAGCGGCGGAAGGAAAATTCCCGGCAGCATGTTCGCCACCGCAATCTTGCGAAGGTCGAGAATCATCAGCGCCGTCGCCAGTAGAATAACGCCTCCTACGACGGTCATCAGTGCCAAAGACAATTCATCCAACGGTTCAGCCACCCAATAGGCCAACAGCGATAATCCCCCTTGGAAACCAAGAACGGTCAACACGCTGGCGAAGACTCCCCAACCCAAAGAGGCCGCCAATGCCATGGAACAAAAACCGTCCAATGTGGATTTGATGTACAAGAAACTCGGATCCCCTTGAGACCCATTTCGCAAGCAGCCGAGCAGGGTGAGCGGTCCCACACAAAAAATCACGCTGGCGGTCAAGAACCCTTCGGTAAACGCGTGCCCGTCTTGCGACGAAAAGCGTCTATGAATCCAGCCTCCCAGACTTTCCAGGCGTTCATGCAACCGCAAGAAAGTTCCTAGAATCGCTCCGATCAACAACGACCCGATCATCACCATGGCCAATCGGGCGCCATACGTCGGACCGAACTGGGCCTTGCTTTGCATCGTCCGAACAGTGTCAGCGAATGTCAGGACAGCGGAATCAACCCCCAGCGTCAGCGTAACCAATCCCAACGACTGAAGAACAATCGTCTGATAGCGATCGGGAAGCTTCCGACCGGCGGAAACACCGATCAAGCTGCCGACAATCACGGTGATCGCGTTGATGATGGTGCCGTTAAGTATCGACCACACGTGGTTTATTTCCTCGAAAGACCCTCGCGCATTTTCTCCAACCGATGAGCAACGGTATGTCTCTCCATGACACACGCACGCCCATCGGTCGCACGCCGAACGACTGCCGAATCTCCCGAAAGAATCCGGGCCACGAGGATCCGGAGCTCCGTCGGTTTCGTGAAAAAATACAGGAAAGAAGTCAATTCATCCAGATCGGGGTACTGTTGGGCGAATCGCTCTTGCGTCGAACGAAGCACAACCGGTATCGCAGTCGCCAGGCAGTCCAACGCGAACTCCGCAAATTGCGGCGATGAATCGGGCAATACCGCGCAGCGAATCCGCCGCAGAAAATCCCGTCGCTCAAGACCCAACGGCAGCAAACGATCGGCGGCTACCTCGTCGTGTAGCGCGGACCAGTTTGCCCCAAAAAACTCGGCCTTACACGTCACAGCGCGAAGTGCCTCGACCATGCTTTGGGCCACTACCCAGGGAACCAGACATTCCCGAGTCAATCGCAGAAACTGTTCACGAACCGACAAATCCATCAGAACAGTGCCACTTCGTGTCTCCGCTTCCGAAAGTAGTGGGTCGATCGGTAGTTCCAAATGACTTTCCACCGCGTGACGGGCGGCATCCTGCAAACGACCCCAAAGGGCCAGGTGACTGGGCAGGGATATACCCAAAGACACCGGGCGAGCATCCGCAACATCCATGGCTACGATCACGACTTCAGGTCGAGCGAGAGAAGGCTCGCGTGCCACCCATTGTCCGTCCAACATGGCCACGTCGGCCGCCAAATAACCGGGACACGATGCTCGCCACTCGACTTGGCGAATGGTCTCCGGGAGCAACGATTCCAGTTGTCTCGCATCGGACAAGTTGAGGACAATGTCGGCGTCAATCGTTTCCATCGCGTGAAGCCGTGCCACCAAATGGCACGTCCGCGGAGAATCCGGAATGCAAACCGCATGATCCCAACCTAGAAAGCCAAGACCGCGGTCGATGCGCTTCGCCTGTTCCACGGCCCAGGGGGTGGCATCCATTCCAACCACTGCAACTCGAGGATTGACCGGCATCATCCGCTGTTGATTTCGATTCCTCAGCCGGGCAACTTGTTCGGAAAGAGCTCGATGGTGAATCTCGCCGATTTCTTGAGCAAGCTGTTCCATCCGCCGCTGCAATGCCGTGATGTCCACCGCCAATCGCTGCGGCGGAGTCAACAATGTCGTGGGCATCAAATATCCCGGATGCTTCTCAAAAAAGACTCTGGCGGTCGCAGGCCAATCCGATCCCCATAACCACACCAACCGACCCGAGGCCATCGACTCCGTGAAATCAAAAAGATGCAAGGCGATGAGAATCGCCTTCACCTCTTCCTCGACGACGAAAACCGCGCAATGTCGCGGAATTCTTTGAGTCAACAGCAGAGGTTCCAACCCGGTCAACACTCCCGGAGTGGAAACATTGCCGCCCGTATGTTGAAATCCATCAAGAAGCGCCGACGCGCTCACCGTGGGCATCGACGAGGCCCCAAACCAACTCCATCGCCCATCCGGATCCAATTGACGAACGGTCCGCGTTCCATCGCGGCCGACGGAAAAAGCGGAATCACCCGGCATGGGCATGGAATTCAAACACTTGGCAAGTTCAGGTTGAACCAATTCTAAGGCTTGAAGATTGGCGCGGAAGAGTTTTGTACCTTCCACATCAGGCAATTGGTTTGAATAGACGAGGGGAGTATTCGTGTTTCAACTCACTTCGAGTTGCGGATTCCTGCATGCCACGACTCTTGAAAAGTGGCTTTGGCACAGGAAACCAACCCGTACAAATAATCGCGTCGTCGAATTAGGCCGATGACGACAGCCGCGCCATCGCCATCGACAAAAGAAAAACCACCCACAAAGCCCAAACCGCGGCAATCACCCAGATCGGCCACCGTCGCCCGTTCGGCACCGTCCCAATCGAACCAAACGATTCGGATGGTTCAGAAATATCGCGTTGCGACCGCACCTGTCCATCCATAGCGCCTCCTGCTCCTTACGCGATCGTACTCAGACGCCGCTCCCGTCCGAGAGAATCAGTCCTCACAGGCGACCCACCACTCCCACGTTGATTCGATCTATCCAGGCACTTCGATTCGAATGGGAATCGTCACGGTGGATGCATGAGCTTCGTTGGTCACAATCGTCAGCGTACCCTCGTGAGTTCCCTTTGGCAACGAATCGCCCAGACGAACGTCAATGAATAATACATTCGGATTTCTCGATCCACGCTGCTTATCCACGGTGGCCTTGACCGCTGAAAGCGAAGATTGAACGGAAGATATTTCCAGCGCCCGTTGCGCTGGTCCCTGAACACGGATACGTCGCGCCGATCCCGATTCGGAGCCGTCCTGACGAAGCACAATCAACTGTGGCTCGAATTCAAGGGAACTACCGATGGTGCCGAAAACAGGCACGCGCACGAGAGGCTGATTGAACGAGCTCGTCAATACTTCCAAGGTTGCCGCAAACGGCCCTGGCGGAGCGTCCTCGCGAACGGTCAATAGGAATTGATATTCCAGCCCTTTGGGTTTGTCTTCCACCGGCGCGAAGGTGACACTCAGAATCGGCCCCGCAGTGGCACGGACGACATCAAATGGCACTTGCTCCGTCGATCGAATCGTCACCGGGGTCAGTTGTTTGCCGGGTAGGACCGCTTGTCCGGTTGGGGCGATGAATTTGGGTTGACTGGCGATATCGGCCACAATCTCCGCGTAAATCGGAACGATCGTTTCTCGTTCCTGACCATCAATCTTCAGCTTAATCGCCATGCTGCTGGTGAAGGTGCCAAGCGGAGCATCGGCTCCCACCTTAAACCGCAATCGGTTTCCCGCGCCACTCGGTGTTTCCAGCTTCTCCTGTTGATAAGAAAAGACATCTCCATCTTTCATCGTCACGGAAACAAGCTCGACGGATTTCTTCATTTCGCTCGGGGTAATATCCAATGTGTCGGATACCATCTGCCCTCTTCGAACCCCACGGAGATTCAGCCGAGTCGGCGGATTCATTTCAAAAAGTGATTCTACGATTGCGTGAAATTGCAGGTCCGTTTTCGAGTCCAGGGGATCATTGGAGTGTAGAGTAACGAATTTCGCCTGATCGCCTTTCCGACCGCTGCTATCGAATTCGGCCTTGAGCACGATCTTGCCACCCGGTTTTACGATCTTGTCGCTATCCGCAAGCTGCATGATCGTGCATCCGCAACTCGGAATCGCCCGATCGATGATCAAATCGCCGCTGCCTTCATTCTTGACCTCCCACTCCACGGTGATCTTTTCGCCGGCCGCCACCGTCCCGAGTTCCTTCATTCGTTCGGGAATAACCATTCGAGGTTGATTCGCGCTCGTGCTGCCTCCAGCCTGTGGGGTAGGAGGAACTTGAGCAACCAAAGTCGCCCCCAAAACCACCGACCCCGCCGCGGCCCATGCCATACGCCTCATACTCTCACCGATCTCTTGAAAACGAAATCCGCTGGTGTTCATAACCTCAATTGTAAACCTTGCGAAATCGCCGGGCAAAGTCACATCCGCGTAAGTGTGCATCCCCAATGCCAAGCGACCGCGGACTCCCGCCCACCCGGTGTCTCGAACTTTGCGAGCCGCCGCATCGCCACTACGGCCGATTCGGAAAGAATGTTCTCTGAAACGCAGCGATGTCCTCGAGGTCCACATCGCTGTCGCCGTCGAAATCAGCGATCTTGCATTGAATTGAGATGGGTCCGCCGTTGGGGTCCGAGAGACACCCGACCAAATAGGAAAAGTCCGTCGAATCGACGAAGTCGTCGCAATCAAAGTTACCGGCCCCGAACTCGTAAGCCCCGATATCGATGGTTCCGCACGTCGGGCGACCGCGTCCGTCCAGATCGGTAAACGATACCTTGTGGTAAACTGTCATGTCACCACCGTCGATGCAAAGCGAGTCGGCCCGAAGGCGAAAATCGTCAATGGCGGGATTCATAAAATTCGGATCAAGTCCGAAGTTTCCGTCACCGAGCCATCCGCCTCCAATGTCGCTGTAGGTTACGTCGGCAACTCCGGAAACGTCCAGGGCACCGTACGAAGACTCGTTTGCCCAAACGATCGAATTAACGAGGGTGTCGCCGTCAGGAACGAAGAGCCCGCCCCCCTGTCCAGACGCGGCGCCATTGGCAGCAACGGTGCAGTTTAAGAGAGTCGGGCCACTGTTCTCGACGGCAAAGAGTCCGCCACCATTGGCGGCTGCGTGGTTATGGACCATTGCGCAACCGATGAAAGTCGGATGGCTGTCGGCCTTGCAACCAACTGCACCACCGGACGCGGGCAGAAGTTCGCTCTCCGGGTCCCGCAGTTCGGCGGGGCTTAGCGGACGTCGGTGGATCCGAATTTCGTCGAGCGTGCCGTTGAAGGCACGGGCTGAATCAACGGCGGCTTTGCCGATCGTCAGAGGCAGCGCATCCGCGGCAATGGCAAGATTCGCTGCGTCCATCCGACGCCAGTAAGTCTCCTCGACGCCATCGACGTAAAGATGCGGTGCCGAGATGATATAGGGTTCAAAGCGACTGATACCGCCGTTTCCGCCTTCCGTTATATCCACGAGGAAAAACGTGTACTTGTTATTCTCGCGAAGGATCATCACCGTGACGGAGGGCGAAATAGGGTTGAACGGATATCGCGTCCAATGGTGCAGATCGGTGGATGTTGCCATGCCGGACCAAAATCCGCTTTTCTGGGGGTAGCCGTAACCGTGATAAAAGAAGTAATACGTGTTGCCTATTTTTAAGAGGTCGTCGCTGACGACGTTGGATTCATCCCACGATCCGGGGGTGCCGTTGAGGAAGATGGGGTTACCGGGATTCCGGACCCAATTTCGGCCGTCAGTCGACGTCGCCAGACCAACCCGCCCGCTGGTGCTTCCGCCGCGCCCTTCATAGATCAAATACCAAGTTTTTCCTTCGATCCAGACAATAGGCGAACTGACGTCGGTCGCCTCCCAGTTGTGAGGAGTGCCGCCCGACTGAGTGGTCAACACGTCGCCGTCGTCGGTCCAATGTTCGCCATCGGTCGAGTGCAACATGCGGATATTGCGAAACGGCACGTCGAATTTGTCTTCCGCGTACATGATATAGACACCGTCGCGATGAATCACATAGGGGTCTTCAAGCGGACGCTCATGAACCGGTCCGTACTTGGTCCACGTGAAACTGTCCGCCGAGTATGCCAAGCCGACATGCACATTATTTCCTTCGTAATTCCCCGCGTGCCCGGAATAGAAAAGTTTATATCGGTGGTTTGGTATGGGATCATCCGGCTCGTTAAGAATGTTTCCGATCTCTCGAATGTTTTCGTCCCATTCACCCGGCGCACCTGCGGGTATCACCGGATTGGACGGATAAGGTCGCAGACCGGTATAGGTTTCGAGGTCGGCCTCCTCGCCGCCTTCGATAGGGTCATACGTCATGGCCACAAAATACCATTGATTGTTCGTCAACAAAGTGGAGCCCATCACGCGTCGCCACGGGACCCTTCCGCCAGTGGTCTTGATTTCGCCGAAGACGTGACCCTTGGAGGTTCCAAAGTAATAAACCCGACCTTTGTTGAGAATCGTGTTGAAGTCCTCCGTGGCGAATGTGCCCTTGATCCACGCCCCGATGGTCAAGCCGCCGGTCGGGCTCAGAGAGCTGCTCGACGGTACGGTGATGTTGCTGCTACTGGTGCCGATGAATGACACCGCCGCGCCGGATACGCCCGTGTTCCACAGAGCGGAGTTGATTTGTCCATG
Source organism: Planctomycetota bacterium (assembly GCA_038043045.1). Taxonomy (GTDB): domain Bacteria; phylum Planctomycetota; class Phycisphaerae; order UBA1845; family UBA1845; genus JBBTCX01. The sequence continues at coordinate 12,690 of JBBTCX010000105.1, forward strand.
GTTTGTACCGCCCCGGTCGACGGCCACGAAACCGGCGGCTTCATTGAAGTTCCAATAAGCCGCGATCCCGCAAAAATTGGGAAAGCTCGGACCGTACGCGTAATTGTCCAGGAGGATGCAATTCCGAATCGTCGGACTGCTGTTGACACATAGAATCGCGCCCCCGTGTTGGTCGGCGTATCCACCTCGAATCGTGAAACCTTCAATGAGAGTTTCACTCGTCTCGCCGCTGTGAATACAAAACGCTCGGCGGCGCCGAGAAACACTTCCGCCGCAATCGATCACGCATCGCCGTGGACCTTGTTCACTGATTAAGGAAATAGCCTTTCCACGAAAATCCAGATCGAAATTGCCAGACCCGGCGTAGGTTCCGCTGGCCACAAGAACCTGATCACCCGGAATGGCGGCGTCGAGGGCTTCCTGAATCGTCGCATAGTCCACCGGAACGCGCACCACGCCCGCGTGTGCGGTTGCACCGAGAAGGAATCCAAGAAAAATGCACGAAATCATCCCAGCGCGAACACTACCACGCCGATCGATTTGAATCTTCTCTTTCATACCCCTGCAAAGTTTATTCACCAATTCTCCGTATTTCATCCCTCAATTTCCGTCGTACCAACTTGCTTTCCTCACGCGTTCCTCAACCATGCAAAACAGGTCCAATAACCGAAATTTCGCATGGTTATTGGACGTTCATTTCGCCGAAAAACAACCGCTTTTCGTCAAATCCAAGCAAATAATTCCTGTACTCGTTCCAAATTTGAACTATCAATTTAATTCTCTTTGGCGTCGCAACCCCCTCCACCGAGCGCCTCGCGCGTTATATAGAGTGGACTCTTAACGAAAGGAGGTGCCAATGAACAAAGCGACATAACCCGATCGCCGATTCGAAACGCCGAACTTGTGAACATCCTCACCCTTGTCACAATGTCAAAGGCCAGGGCGGAGAAGTTCATTGAGCAAGACGTTCGATGTCATCGTGATCGGCGGGGGGCACGCAGGCGCGGAAGCGGCATGGATTGCCGCGCGCATGGGCGCAACGACCGCGATGGTCACCTTCGATCAGGAGGCCATCGGGCGAATGTCTTGCAACCCTGCAATCGGGGGCATTGGCAAAGGCCAAATGGTCCGCGAAATCGACGCCCTTGGCGGGATCATGGCCTTCGCCACGGACCGAGCGGGCATTCAGTTCCGCATGTTGAATCGCAGCAAAGGACCTGCAGTGTGGGCGCCGCGCGCCCAAGCCGACCGCGATGCGTACCCCCGTGCCGTGCAAGCGATTCTCCAGCAGGCTCGAAATCTGGAGATCGTCGAAGGCTCGGTGGAGGAAATCCTGGTCCATTCGGGCGAGGAGAAACTACGCATTCGCGGGGTCAAACTTTCCGACGGACGAGAATGCCTTGCGGAATCGGTGATCATCACGACGGGCACGTTCCTTCGCGCTCTGATGCACTGCGGAACCGACCAGTCCGAAGGCGGTCGAATTGGCGAAAAAAGCGCAACGGGTTTGAGCGCGAACCTGCGCGCATTGGGGTTCAAACTGGGTCGGCTGAAAACGGGCACGCCGCCGAGAATCCATCGCGATTCGATCGATTATTCCGTATGCGAAGTGCAGCCGGGAGACAATCCGCCGGTTCCGTTTTCCTTTCTAAACGACGCCATTCGCCAATCACAGATCAACTGTTGGGTGACGTGGACCCAACCGAGTGTGCATGAGCACATCAGAGCCAACTTGCACCGAGCGCCGATGTATTCGGGGCAGATTCAATCTCGTGGGCCACGCTATTGCCCGAGCATCGAAGACAAAGTCGTTCGCTTTTCTGACAAGGACCGGCACCAAATCTTCCTGGAACCCGAAGGGTACGACAACGAGCGGGTCTACTGCAACGGAATCAGCACGTCGTTGCCGAAAGAGGTTCAGGACGCCTTTATCCGCGAGATCCCCGGGTTGGAACGCGCTAAAATTTTACAACACGGTTATGCCGTGGAGTATGACTATGTCCCAACGGATCAAACGACGGCGTCGCTGGAGACCAAGCGCGTGCGCGGATTGTTTCTGGCTGGGCAGATCAATGGCACCAGCGGTTATGAAGAAGCCGCTGGTCAAGGCATCATGGCCGGGATCAATGCGGTCCAATATGTTCGCAACGAAGAGCCGGTGATTCTCGGGCGCGATGAGGCGTACATCGGCGTGATGATTGACGATTTGATTACCCGACCGCCGACGGAACCGTATCGCATGTTTACGTCGCGGGCAGAGTATCGACTGTTGCTGAGATCAGATAACGCGGATCAACGACTGACGCCGATCGGTCGCAAGGTGGGAGCGGTGGAGGATGTTCGCTGGTCGGCGTTTCAACGGAAAATGGATACGCGTAGAGACATTTCAGCCGTCGCGGCCCGAGGAAGCATTGACGGTTTGGCGTTTTCCAATTGGATGCGCCGACCCGAAGCGGAAACGGAGCGATTCGGAATTCGGTTGTTGGAATTGTCCGGTCGAACTTTTCCAGAAGACGATCTTCGCGGTGTGTTGTTGGACGCCAAGTATCAAGGGTATGTGGATCGTCAGGCGTTGCAGGTTGAGCGGTTTCGACGAATGGAATCGATGCTAATTCCAACGACCGTGGATTACTCTTCCATTCCCGAATTGCGGGCGGAAGCGAGGGAGCAACTCGCCAAAGTGGAGCCACGAACGTTGGGTCAAGCGGCCCGAATCAGCGGACTAACTCCGGCGGACTTGACGGTTCTTTGGGTGTGTTTGTCGGGTCGGCGCGTGGTTCAACGTCGCGTGGAACCCGTGTCATAGCCCAGCGCGTTGACGTGTCACGCCGTGACACATTGACTGCGTAATACGAAGAGCATTATCCCTTTAGGGTTCGCTGGTCGGGATGGTGCGAGCCAAGCTCCCTTGATCCGGGTCTTCAGGCACCATGACGTTGTTGTACTGAAGCAGCGTACCTTTGGCCCGTTCGAGGTCGATGATGGCGATGTTGTAATCAATGACCGACTGCAACATCGCCCGGCGCGACGAGGCCAACGCCTGTCGAGAACCGAGTTCGCTGTTGAGCGTATTCAAGTCTTTTCGTTCGGCGCGGGCGACGATTGAATCGACCTCTCGCTCCCGAGCTTGGGCGGCTTCGAAGCTCGGCCCGATCTGATCATACGACGTGGTCAAATTTCTAACCGCGAGGTTGATGTCCAACAGCACCTGTTCGAAGGTGGCCTTGAGCTGAGCGATCGCTTGGCTATGTTGCAGTTGTGCCCGACGATGCACCGCCCGCGGACTTCGATTTCCCACGGGCACCTCGAAACTCACCCCGACCAAATACTCCACGAACCGGTGCATGGTGAGTTGATCGAACGCGGAATCGGCGTTGCGGCCCAACCCATCGATCGTGTAACGAAAGGTGAGGTCAAGTCGGGGAAGCTCTTCGTTTTTGGCTCGTCCGATCAAAATTTTGGCCGACGCAACCCGTAATTGTTGCTCCCTAATTTCCGGTCGACGATCCAATCCCGTTTGGGCCTCGGCGACAGGGTCCACCATCAACCGCACCAAAGGTGGAAAATCAGTCGGTATGATTTCCACATCTGCGGCCAAGTTCATTTCAGGGTCGTTCATGGCCGAGACCAGACGATCCTCGGCGTCGAACACATTCGCCCGCACCCGAACGAAATCGGCACGCGCGGATTCCAGATTGGCTTTGGTCGCGGACAATTGCACAGGGGTGATGTCAAAGGCTTGCCGAGCGACGAGAAAATCGTAAATACCTTCAAATTCCGCCAGCAACCGGGCGGTAATGACCACATCGCGGCGGGCTTGAACCAACCGCCAATACAGCTCTTCCGTTTCGCGAAGCGTATCCCGCACGCGACGAGCGAAGGCCAAATGGCTGATCCGGTGATCGTTTTTCGCCAATCGAATCACCGACCGGTTGTAATCCAACCCGAACCCGCGCAGGAACGGCTGGCGCATCTCCAACTGCAAGTCGTTGAACCACTCCGGATTGATCTGCTGAAACGAAAGGGCCGTATTGGTTCTTTGAAACCCGTAGGAAGCGCTGACCGTCGTTCCGGATGGAAGTACTTTGCGAATGCCCGATCGAATGTCCAAGAGATCCGAATGGCTGGACGCCAATTGGGAACCGGAGGGGCGATCCACGACATTTTTGACGAGGTCCGTGAAAAATACGGCATCAAAGGCCGCCTCGGCCTCGACCACCCGAGTGGTTTCCATTGCGGGATTAAAGCGTTCGACCTCGATCAAATAATTGTTCGCCAGTGTTCGGTGAAGAGTTTCCTCGAGGGTCAGCCGTGTCTGATTCGGCCGGCGGATGGTCTCCACGCGTTGCAGCAAGCGTTCGATGTAGATGATTCCGGAGCGATCATTCTTTTGTCGGGCTTCTTCAAGTTTTTGATCGGCGCGAGCGCGATCGAGCTCCGGGTCCGCAAGGTGCCAATCGAGCTGGTCCTTGGGGATATTTAGGGATCCGCTTGCGTCGACCACCGAGGCCGCAAATCCAAAGTTTCCCCCCGATCCCCAACCGGTATCCATTTCATTCGGACGTGCAAACGAATCGCCCAGGGTCGAGTTGGAAAGATCACTCGCATCCACCAACGCCTCATCAGGCCGAAGCGTCCCGGCGGCGTTCTTGTTCTCGATGTAATCAGGCTCCGAACCCACGACCACCGACTGTGTCGGTCGCAGACCGAACAATCCCAAGGCAAGAAGGATTGGCAACGTACGCCACTTGGCGGTTCGGTCAAAAAGCATGATCGTTCGTCCGTAGATGCGGCGGTCACAAAGAAAACGCCACCCAGCACGACAAGGTGTTCGGTGGTTAGCTCGCCAACCCGCAGGGTATGGAATCACGCCGCGCCTCGACCAACCCTGCGGACTGGCGGGCGCATGCTATCCGCCGGTGTTGCCGGAGGTCAATCGCCATTCGTCACGATCGCCACAAGATCAGACGATTCAGTCTGGAGAATGGGAAGTCTACCTTGGATGAAAGAAACACCGACCGCGTGTTTGTCGATGGTTGTTACGCCGCTGGAATCCGCCGCTAAGAAATAGATATCCTTGGGCCATACCCCACTTCTGTCGAAACATCATCGCGGGCATCGAATTCGCCGACGGGGTTAAAATAATCGCCGCCTGAACATACCACCATCTACAGGATTTGACTATTCCCCCCGGAAAGTGCCGAAACATGGCCGGAGCTGGCCGATCGGACAAGGTTGTGGTAGACTATTCGGCGAATGAAAAACCGCGATTTCTCCGATGAAAAACGCGGGTTTTCCGGTGAATTTGAATCATCGGGGCCGTAGCTCAGTTGGGAGAGCGCCTGGTTTGCAACCAGGAGGTAGCGGGTTCGAAGCCCGTCGGCTCCAGTTGGCCGGTCGATGCCATTCGGTGCTTACTCGCGTCAGCAAAACAAGTTACGGCGTTTCCGCTTTTCGCGGCGTGTTCAGTCACAGTGACATTTGCCGGTGTAATCCGGGTGTTGACCGTCGCTCCATCGACTCCCTATGATCTACCGATAATGCACAGGTCGACACGTCCACGAACAGCTGGCCAACTTGGAGGGCCGGAACGTTCATCCCACAGTCCGCGCATCGCCAATCCCCGCGCCGAGCACCAACCCCATGAGCGGGCCGTACTTGTGGCCATCCTTCTGCCTCACACCAAAGCCGATCTGCGCGATCCATTGGGGGAACTCAAAGCACTCACCGAATCAGCCGGTGTCGAGGTTCTCGGGGGTTTGATTCAAAAACGACTGGCCATGCAAGCCTCGACGGGATTGGGAAAAGGCAAGGTCGCGGAATTGGCGGAACTTGTCCAACAGGCAGGCGCCAACGTCGTCGTCGTCGACAATGATCTTGCTCCACGGCAAATCCGCGAATTGGAAGAGGCCGTCGGTTGCAAAGTGCTCGATCGAAGCGAGTTGATTTTGGATATTTTTGCATCACGGGCGAAGACCCACGAAGCCCAACTTCAAGTCGAGCTCGCTCAACTGGAATACACCGCTCCGCGACTCCGAGGCATGTGGACCCACTTGGAGCGCATCGCCGGCGCCGGCGGCGGAACGGGCGCCGGGGTCGTCGGTGGCGTCGGCACGCGCGGTCCGGGCGAACGGCAGATCGAAATCGATCGTCGCTTGGTTCGAGATCGCATCAGCCACCTTCGCCGCGAAATCCGCTCCATCGATGAACGAAAACGGCGCGAAGTCGCCGCACGCAGCGATCAATTCACGGTCTCCATCGTCGGATACACGAACTCCGGGAAAAGCACGCTTATGAACCGACTGGCCGGCGCCGATCAGTTCGCCGCCGACATGTTGTTTGCAACCCTCGACACCAAAACGGTTCGTTGGTCCCTTGGCGACGGAATGTGGGCTCTGCTGAGTGACACCGTGGGTTTCGTTCGGGATATTCCGCATAAGCTGGTAGCATCTTTCCGGGCCACGTTGGAAGAAGCCATCCACGCCAATCTCCTTCTCCACGTCGTGGACGCATCTTCCCCTATGGCTTGGCGACAGATAGATGCGGTGGATGAAGTCCTTACCGACTTGGGCTGTGATCAGGTTCCGCAAATTCTTGTCCTCAACAAAACAGACGTAGCCGATCCCGCCCTGTTGGCCGAGTTGAATTCAATCGGACATCGACAGACCATTCAAACCTCTGCGATGACAGGCGATGGCATTCCACAACTCGTCGAGGAAGTCTCGACCCTCGCCCGAGGCGGCGTGATCCACGTGACCGTTCGAATTCCCCATCGAGAGGGAAAACTCCTGTCTCATCTCGAACAACTCGCCACCATCTCCGATCGCCGATACCAGCGAAACTGGGCCTACCTGGACCTCCGAATGAACCGCTCCCAATTCCGACAACTCCTCGGACGATACCCCTCAATGGAAGTTGTGAAAGGACACGCGGATTCTCTCACCGATGGGGAATCAGATTCTTCAAAAGAGAAGTAGCCTTGACACTGACAGTCTACCTCTTACGAAAGGGCGCGTTTGCGATTTTCACCTTTCTATCCGCGGGTACGCTGCTTCACGCCCAATCCGAAACAATCAAGGTTGAACTGAAATTGAAAACCGGCGGCGCCCTTTCGGGTTTGGTCGTGGATTCCACCGACCACGGCCTCGTGGTCGTCGATGGGACTACGCCACACGTGTTTGCTTGGCTGGAACTGCAACCCGTTTCCGCGTTCGAAACGCGAAAGAGAATTCTCCAACGCGAAAAGAAGGAACAAGAAACCCTCATCGCCGAGGATCACCGACAACTAGGCCTATTCGCACTGAAAATTGGAAACCGAGATTTGGCCCATCGAGAATTTGCCGAAGCCACTCAATTAGACCCATCGCTAAAACCCCTTGTGCAAGAAATCTGGTCCGACTATCGAAAGAAAAAGACTAGAACCGATCAAGCTCGCAACGAAGATCAGCGGTTCGAGGCGAGTCCAGACTCTCCGCCCGATTCAACGAACGACCAATCCCATACAGACCCATCAATGGACTTGAGTTCGGCGCTGACTTCCGTCACTTCAATCGATCCTCTTTCCGTTGTTCAAGAAGCTCCTCCCGACACCCAAAAAACCGTGCTCGAAATCTATCGCACCTTTGGCCACAAAGTTCGAGAAGTCATTAGCAAAAACATTGAACTCATCGAGACCGACCATTTTCTCATCTGGACGGATTGGAGCGCAAGATCGCGACCGCAACTGGCACAATCGTGCGAATCCATGTATTCCGCGTTATGCCACCAGTTTGACCTCGACCCGGCCCGAAATATCTTCCTGGCGAAATGCCCGATATTTTGTTTCCGCGCCAAATCTCGCTTCAAACAGTTCGCACGCTATTTCGACGGGTTCGACGCAAGCGACTCACTAGGCTACACCCGTTCGATCGAATCCCAAGGCCACGTGCACATGGTCTTGTTGCGTCAAGGCGATGACCCTTCGGACTTTGAACGATTCTCCGCGACCCTCGTGCACGAAGGCACCCACGCCTTTATCCACCGTCTCCACTCGACTCGCTTAATCCCTCACTGGGTCAACGAAGGTTGCGCGGACCTGATGGCCGAGCGAGTTTTGGGAAACGAGTGCTTCACCGGCGAGAATTCCGATTTACTAGCTCGACAATTCGTTCGATACGACTGGCCGATCAACAAACTTCTGCGAAGTACGGAACCGATTGCGGTCAACGAATACCCGTTGGCCCAAAGCGTCATCAATTACCTGGACCAAACCGACCCCGTTGCCCTACGACATTTGATCCGCGAGCTCAAGGAGGGTCGAACGGTCGCGGAAGCCGTCGAATCATGCTATAATGGCACCAACCTGACTTCGCTCGAATCCGGTTGGCGCGACTGGGTTCGACGGCGAGATGTTTTTTTTTCGAAGGACGCGGGTGCTCCACCGCCATGATTCGTTTTCCTGATCCCCAACATTGACCATGACTGTCTCTACTATGACGCCCAACGACAGCGACCAACGGCGACGCCCCAAGTCACCCGTCTCCATTTTGCTCAGGGTCATCATTTGCCTCGCGGCCCTCGTCTTTGTTTTACGCGGAGTTTCATTGTCCGATCGAGTGGAACTGAAGGATGGTTCCGTTCTAAAGGGAATCGTGGAAACCCGCAGCGATGAAATCCACATCGTTCTTTCCGGCGGCGATACCAAAACCGTTCCACGTAACGAATTGGCTTTGAACGCCGACGGCTCGCCAAAGATCGAACTAGGTCTGCGAAGCGCCTGGTGGAATAGTTCAAAAGTCTGGCTGATCGTGGCCGTCTTGATTCACGCCCCGGTCGCACTTCTTCAAGCCGTACGATTCGTTTGGCTTCTCGGGGTCCAGGGTATTCGCATGGGTTACTGGCAATCCGTCAAGCTCGCCTTCGCGGGAAACTTCCTCAACTTCGCCGCACCCCTAGGCTCCAACGCCGGCGACGTATTCAAAGCCTATTTCGCATCCCTCCACACCACACGCAAAACCGAAGCCGTAACGACCGTTGTCTTAGACCGCGTCATTGGTTTAGCCACGCTGGTCTTCGTGGCCAGTCTGATCACGCTTCTGTCTCCCTCCGACAACCCGCTAGCAAAGTTTCGACTTTACATGGCCACGGCCCTTGCGATCGGCGCCATCGGGATCGTTGTCTATCTCCTTCCTTGGCCGCGCCGCTTGTTGCCCCGACTTCTCGGCTCTTTCCACCACCCGATCCTCGATCAAATCCGCCGCGTTGATCAAGCCGCTCGAAGTCTTGCTCGACACCTCGGGGTGGTCTTCGCCGCGGTCCTGGTCACCGCCGCTCTACAAGGATTAGCCATGGGCGCCTATTTCGTGGTTGCGATCGCAGTCGGCATGGACGCCGGTCGACAGAACGCACTGGAATACTACGCCTACTACGCCGCCGGCGCGGTGATCCAAGCCCTGCCCGGCCCCCCGCAAGGTCTTGGCACGGTAGAACTGGCCTATCGCTATTTCTTCTCATCTTTGGGCAGCCCCTCGCAAATCGTTTGCATGGCCTTCGTATCTCGCGCCGTGGTCCTTTTCTGTGCACTTCCCGGCGCACTCGTCGCCGCAACCGGTTCCTATCGCCCTGGACGCTCCCACCAAGACCCATCATCCACGGATTCGGAATTCCTCCCCGCCCCGTCCCCGCGTTCGGACGAAACCGTTCGGCACCACGCCGGAGTGTAAAAACGAACATTCCAACTCCCGGATAGTCCGAATATTCCCCGCCGCTTATAGGTCGATCACGCCATCGTTAAGTGAACACGCCCCGACTCCGACATACTTAACATCGATAGCACGCTGACCATCAACGAGAAACGGGCTCGAAACCCTATGAACCATCAACCCATCACGGAACTTCCCGCTCATCGCCTTTCGACAAAAAAGGCGAATCCCGCCCGTCGCTTGGACGAATCGGCGACAACCAGTCTTCTCCTCGCCGCAATCGCCAAACAATCTTCTTGCACCATCGCTCGGATCGATCAACTCGATCACACCCCGCTGACCGCAAAGATCGTCAAGGGGGATGATCAATCCCTCCTGATCCAAGGTCGGGATTCCCAACACTCAGAACTCCAAGACCTGACCAACGGCGTTCTTCGAATTGTCCTGAACGTCGCCGGCATGGACTACACCTTCGACGTGCCAAATGGTAGCACCTGGCTTTCCGCCGAGCAGCTTCTACGAATCCCAACCCCCCGAAACCTTACCCTCATCGAAAGACGCCGAAGCCCACGGCGATCTTTTCGAGAAGCAGGTCAAGTCCGATTATGCTTTACGAATGAAAACCATCGGAAAATATGCCCTACAGTTCTTCTCAACCTTAGTGCCGACGGCCTCGCCTGCCGCGCCAAAAAAGACGACACCACCCAACTCACCATTGGCCAGAACGTGGAAGCAGACCTTCAAATCGGTTCGGTAGATCAATCCCTTCGCCTTCTCGGGCGAATCGTGAGTCTAACCGTCGGTGGATCACCCGAAACTCTGGTCGTTGGGTTGGAATTCCTCGATGGACGAAATCCGCCTCACGTGAAATCTCAACTTCGAACCCTGCTAGGTACGACGAAGTAGATATGTTTGGGGACTGTTATGGCCTTGGCAACTCAGCAATTAGTCGAAGACCAAAAAGACAACATCTTGGAAGAATCCATTCGCGATGAGCGACATCTGGTCCTCACCGAGCGAAGCCCGCAAGGCTGGCGCTTGTGGAAGTCGCGCTTTGTCACCGGCTCCAAGGCGGCGGCCAACTTGCTCGTCAAACTTCGACTCGACGAAGGCATTTCGCACACCTTGGAAGTGGGCTCCACCGTCGGAGTGACCTTCCGCACCGGACACATGAAGTGCATGTTCCGCTCCACCGTCGAGCAAGTTCAACCACGACCCGACGGCGACGTTCTAAAACTACTTTGGCCGGAGAACATCCAACGACTCCAACGACGAATCTTCGAACGCACCGCTCCACCACGCGGACAGGTCGTCGCCGTCAAGTTCTGGCGAGAGGCGTCCTCCGAACCTTCCAACCCTTCCACCTCGCCCGCCGTCATTCGCCATGGCCAAATGGAAGACCTCTCCGCCGGTGGCTTGCGTATTCATGTCGCCGATCCTGGAGACATCCAGTTGGGTACGACCTATCGATGTTCGTTCGCCCCCAATCAAGGGGCACCCCACGTTGTGTTGGAGTCCATTCTCCTTCACAAGGAGGCAGCGGACCGATCACGCATCTCTCTTGGTTTTCAGTTTGTCGGTTTGGATTCCTCCGCTGATGGACGAAAAACTCTCGACCGCCTGGCCAAAATCGTCTCGCAATATCAACGATCACGCAGCTCGACCCGCCACAAAACGACCGTAGCTTCCGGCCAGGGAATCTCCGAGCAAGTTACGAAATAACAGACCGCATCAACCCAATTGTCCTTACTTCTAGTTCATCGGCGTACCCCTATTTGCGGGTGGCCGTGTGCCACCGCTCTTGAGCAGTCGTTCAGTCGTGGTACTCCTAAGGTTCACTCAATCTCAATAACTCCCGAGCCCGGCGAACCAGCCATTAGAAGTTCACCCGTCTGATCACTGAAAACGTCAACCGTCGCCACGCCTTGAATTCGAATCACGATCGTGCTGGTTTCACAGTTGATCCCGTGATCGGCAGGGCGGAGAAGTCGAACCAGCGAAATCGTGTCGCCGACAAAATCGGAACCCGTCTCGCCAAGTCCCGAAAAAGCCACGTTACCCACGTCGACATAAAGACCCGCATCCTCTGACAGCGCATCAAATGACACTTGCGAAAATGGATTCTGTCGACCAATTGGAGCATGGGCCGTGATCGTCATTACTTCGCCGCACTTGAGCTCACCGGTGACTTCGCCATTGGCACTGACCAGCACATCGCGAAAGTCAACTCCGGTCACGTCGTTTTCCAGCCCCGTAAAAAAGGGATCAAAACCAAGAAAGTCGGATTCCGGCGACGGCAACCCCGACAGACCGGCCTGCAAGGACACCAGCGCAACAACAGGAGTTTCATTCAAAATCCGAATCGTCACCGTCGGCAAGGCCTCCACTGTCGCGTTGAATGCATCCACGTCTTCCTGATAGGCTTGAATCTCCTCCTCCGACGCGCCAAGTAAACCCAAAAGCGATGAATCGCCGGCGCATCCGGAAAGCGACAGAAGAACCAACACAAACAAAATGGGTCGCTCTATTCTTGCCATAAGAGAAAAAGTGTCTCTTCCAACCTTCGAAATCTTCTGGAATGTCATGTGCGGTACTCCTTCCATCTTTACCACCCTAACGAATGCGCCGAAATACCCATTCCGACGCGATGGACATTATCTTCGATTTCACTCACGGTTCACCGCTGTCTGCGTCATTCGTTTCGTGATGCGATCGTGGGGTCAATGCTCTCGGCGGTCGATCCATGAGAAACGACACACGAGCCAAGTCGGACGAACGAATCACCTTTTGAAGTATTCGTTTGGCCAAGCGAATGTCGGTCCGGCGAGTGTGATGAATGATCATCACTTCCGCATTCGGGACGGCCTCCAATACACGCGGAAAATCGTCTACGTGGATATGCCGACCTTCCACGGCGCGCGTGCGATGGTCGCGTTCAAAAAAAGTACATTCCACGAGCAAACCGCGCGTGTGTTGCACAAAGTCGTGTTCGAGAAATCTTCCGATCGCCGTGTCGCCGGTGAACGTGAGCAACGACATCTCAAAATATTCGTCGATGGCGACGCCCTGACGCTTCAACGCCACCAATTCCGGACCGCTTTTTCCTTGAAGCTCCGGACGAAGGCGATGGCGAACTTCGATCAAGCTGAATCCCAAGGAAGTCGACGTGTGAGGGACTTCAAAAGGCCGCACGATCAATCCGCGACGAATCGTGACATCTTCCAAGGGCTCGACGCCCAGGATTTGCCCCGGCGAGTGATGTTTCTCGATGTCGGCCCAACAGTCCATCAACCTTTGCACGGCTTGAGCGATTCCCCGATGGACGATGATCCGACCCGGCGAATTTCCCTGAAACCGCCGCTGAGAAAGGTAATACGCGATCCCGGCGGCATGATCCATATGACCGTGGGAAAGACATACGTTGTCGATCGGGATCACCTCGCGCGGCGACCGGCCAATATCAAAGCAAACAGAATACTCCGGCGCGGCCACAAAAGACTCCTCGCCGGCCAACGAAAAACCGATAACCCGCGTTCCAGCGAGTCGTTTATCCATGATCCGACTGCTCACCGGACCAAAGGTGGAATCGGGCACCCCGGCCAGGGAGTCGCGTTTCGGCTCGGAGAAGGTCTTGTCCATAGTACAACGCTGAAGCTCAATCGTCGTGAACGTTGAACACCGATTCGACGGCGGCGCGATCACGGACACCTCTCCTTACCTTATCCGATTTGACACCCAACATCTAGGGGCGGTAGTCTTCCATACCTCAATGGGTACGTACCTCTATGTGCAGGTCGCTACACTGGAGATGGGTCCATGCGCTGTCCGGCGTGCAATCAAGACAAGAACAGCGTAATCGATTCTCGTTTAACGGAATGCGGGGCGGCCATTCGCCGGCGGCGACGGTGTCTCATTTGCGATCGCCGCTTCACCACCAAAGAGCGATTGGATGAAGGCGTCAGGATTACCGTGATCAAAACCGACGAAGAACGCGTTCCGTACAACGGAGACAAAATTTTGGCCGGCGTCGCGCGGGCCTGCTATAAGTTGGAGGTCACCGATGACCAGATGCAGCAGCTTGTCGATAGGGTCGAAGAGGAACTTTTCCGCAACCACGATCGGGAAGTCACGACCGAACAGATCGGGCGTTACGTCTCTCAGCGTCTTCGACGATTAAGCGCCGTAGCCTATATCCGGTTCATGAGTGTCCATCGCAAATTCAGCACCGTTCATGAATTCATCGACGTTATCACGGATGTTCAAACCCAAACGGCCCAGGATAGTCCGAATCAACAGCCGCTTTTCGAATCATGGGAAGGATCGGTGAATCCGCTTCCACAGGTTCAGGAAGAGTGAACCGGTGCCCCCGACGGCTGAAGAAGTTCATCTACGATTGGTCGCTGCTTTAGCAAAAGCGGGTGTCACCTTTCGGCAGTTGCAGCACGAAGCCGTTTTCACCAGCGCTCAAGCGGCCACGGTGCGCGGCACGACTCTGCATAGTGGAGCGAAGGCGCTGATTCTCAATGGCGACGATCGATTCGTGATGGTCGTGCTTCCGGCGGACATGGCTTTGGATAGCAAAGCCATTCGAAAGCATTTCGCCTGGAGCGGACTTCGCTTCGCCACGGAAGAAGAGGTGTTGCAGTTGACCGGTCTCCGCCCCGGTTCTATCCCACCCTTCGGCAGTTTGTTGGGTCTATCCACACTCTGCGACGAACGCCTTTCCGAAAACGCCGAAATCAACTTCAACGCTGCAAGTCATACGGATTCGATCGCGATGAGTTACGAAGCGTATTTCAAATACGAGTCGCCAATCGGCGGACAATTTGCGAAATGACATCGAAGCAAATGTGCGTGCCGCATGACCCGTGACCATTGGCCGACGTAGTGCTAGAATTCACAAACATGACGCCACCAGCCTTGGAAGAACTTCGCCCCTCGCGGTCAAAGACTCGCGTTCAGCCGGTAGCCGAGGTCCGAATGTCGTTCGGGGACCATTTGGAAGAACTCCGCAAAGCGATGATCCGCGGCCTGGCGGGCATCATCATCTGCTCGACTTTTACTTTCCTCATCGGTCAAGACATCCTCGCTTTTCTTCTCACCCCGCTTCTCACCGTTCAGATCGCCAATGGGCTCGCCCCGCAGATCCAATCTCTCGCCCCGGCATCCACGTTCATGGCCTACATCAAGATCTCCATGCTTTCCGGACTCATCCTCTCCGCCCCTTGGGCGTTCCACCAAGTGTGGACCTTTGTTGCGCTGGGGCTCTATGAAAGAGAACGCAAATTTGTTCGCTCACTTGTCTGGCCTTCGATGGGTTTGTTCGCCTTGGGCGTTGTATTTTTGTTTTACATCGTCCTGCCGTTCATGTTGCAGTTTTTCATCACCTTCAATCAAACGTTCACCGCCCCGAACCTTGTTCCGTCGGCCATTGCCCGGTTGACCCTTCCGTCCGCATCCGAACAGACCACGGTGCCGTCCGAATCTCCAACTCTCAATGTTCCGGTCGTGGCTATCGATCCAAAAGAACCCAATGCCGGCGAAGTGTGGTTCAATGAAACCACCGGAAGATTGAACCTCAAAACCGCCGAACGCGTTCGCTCGATCGCCCTCGAACCCGGCAGCAATCCGACCGTGATTCAAAGTCAATTTGCTTTGGATGCCTATGTCTCGTTCGTCCTCACCTTGGCCCTAGCGTTTGGCGTGGCCTTTGAAACCCCGGTCGTCGTGTTTTTTCTCGCCTGGACAGGAATCGTCACCGCCAACGCCATGCGCCGCGGACGTCGATATGTCATCCTCGGTACCGTGATTCTTGCCGCAATACTTACGCCCACCAGTGACATGGTCAGCCTCGCTCTATTGGCCGTACCGGTCTACCTGCTCTTTGAAATCGGACTATGGGCTACCACCTGGAAAAACCGAACAACGAACGACACCTCTAATTGAGTTTTCCCACGAGTTCGCCGACTTTCGAAAGTCCGCGTTTTTGTAGGTAGTCCCGCAACCCGCCGCAGATTTGAATGGGCGTTCGCGGATCGACGAAAAGCGCGGTGCCAATACCCAGCGCCGTTGCCCCGGCCAACAGGAATTCAACCGCATCGCGCCACGTCGTGATCCCCCCCATTCCGATGATGGGAACACCCGATTTCGCCGCAACCTTCGCATACACCCGGTTCACCATGAACAACGCCACCGGTTTGATCGCAGGACCGGAGAGTCCTCCGGTGCGATTCGCCAGCATTGGCTTCCAGGTCTCCACGTTAATGGCCATCCCACACAACGTGTTGATCAATGAGAGTATGTCCGCTCCCGATTCCACCGCCGCCTTGGCCGTCTCCGCGATGTCGGTGACATTCGGTGACAGCTTCACAATCATCTTCGCCCGCCGAACAAGAGGCCGCACCGCCTCAACCAGCTTCGCCAACCGAATCGGATCCGTTCCGAACTCCAACCCATCGGCCACATTCGGGCACGAGACATTCAATTCCACCGCGGAGATGCAATCCACCTCATCAAGCCGTCTACAAACGGTCTGATACTCCCCAATCGAATGTCCCACTACATTGACCACAACGGGAATTCCCAACCCGCGAAGAAACGGCACTTTCTCAACGATAAACCGCTCCAACCCCACGTTCGCCAGCCCAATCGCGTTGAGCATCCCCGATGGAGTCTCGATGATTCGTTCCGGCGGATTTCCCTTCCGAGGGTTCACCGATACGGCCTTGGTCGCAAAAGCGCCGAGTTGAGTAAGATCAAGAATCTCCCCGTACTCCGGCCCAAAACCGCTTGTCCCAGAACCCGTCATGCACGGGTTGGCCAAGCGAATCCCGGCCAGATCAACGGAAAGATCAGGAGTCGCGGATGAACAAGATGCGTCGTTCACAGTCATCAGGATCGCAACCGCTTGAAACTCTGTCAAACAACCTCTTGCCTAGACTCACCAAGAATTGTGGTAGGCTGTGTACCCCCGACAGGTGGGACTTGTTCGCTTTGTCCGCTCTTGAGCAGCGGTTCCGTCGTGCATCACGCATTCAAACACTTTTCGTAGATTAACATCCCACCAAAAAAACCGCATGGACACTCTTGAACCAGTATCTACAATTCCCCCACGGCTCGGAGATTCTGACCATGCCCATGAACAATCCCAACATCGCCATCTTCCCCGGCACCTTCGACCCCATGACCCACGGCCACCTCGACATCATCCGCCGGGCGTCAAAACTCTTCGACCGCCTGATCGTCGCCGTCGGCGAGAACCCGTTAAAAGAACAAGTCTTCACCCCGAACGAACGAAAGGACATGCTCATCACCCACACCTGCGATTTGCCCAACGTCGACGTTCAAACGTACTCCACGCTTACCGCCGACTTCGCTCAATCCGTCGGGGCCAGGGTGATTCTGCGAGGCATTCGCCATACCGTCGATTTACACGACGAACTCGAAATCGCATCTCTCAATCTCCTGATCGGCAACCTCGAAACCGTCTTCCTCATGACCAGCCGACTTCACATTCTTACTTCCAGCACGCTGATCAAACAGATTGTCGAAATCGGACGATACGACACCGACACTTTGGCCCGCCTCGTGCCGCTTGATGTGGCGAAAAAATTGGAAGAACGCCTTCGACCCGCTCGATAGGGCCCGAATATTTTCGATGACAGCGGAGCCTTCTAATCCTCTTCCGGATTGATGGCCGTCTGATCCGCGCTGGAAGCCAAGGCCTCCAACGCTGAAATCGGGTCGACCTCGTCGTTGGACATGTACACGTGCTTAGAAGTTCGAACACCGGCCGCGCTTTTTCCGGTGGATTGGTGACCGGTGACTTTGGTGCGAATCTTGATGATCTCGTCATCATCAGGCTCACCGTCGAGCTGCACGGTGAACACCACCGGCCCGATCATGATCTGGTCGCCGGCTTCCAACTCTTCTTCTGCGGTGATACGCCGGTTGTTCAAAAACGTACCGTTTGCGGCCCCAAGATCGCGGAGCACCGCCGAGTCGGAATCCACCACAATTTCCGAATGCCGTCGAGAAATCACTCCCAGCGGGATACGAATACTACAATCATCCTTCCGCCCGATGGTGGTCACGCCCTCGTGAAGAGGAAAATCTCTACGAGAACCATCTTCCCGAAACATGATCAGCTTGATTTCCATATCTTCCCAAGCCTCACGAGTCACCAGCTTACGTCCCTAATTGGGCCGCAAGCTCGACCGAGGAACTCTCACCGAACTATACCCAACGATCCCTCAAGATTCAAATCGTTTGAAACAGGAAAGCCCCCTCGAGCGGCTTACTCCGTTCATTGACGACCCTTCCCGTCGGTGATACACCGGATGCTGTAGGGCGCTCTCTCGCCAGGAGTCGCCCAAAAATTTCCACGCTGTTGTCGGAATTCGACCATGATTCGCCGAAAACTCCAAGAAAACTGGAAATGTGTGACGCAACGCGTCGCCGAAGCGGCCCGACGAGCCGGTCGAGATCCCTCACGCATCACCATCGTGGCCGTCACCAAGTCCGCCACTGTCGACATCATTCGAACGCTCCTCGAGATCGGCGTAACCGACTTGGGCGAAAACCGGGTTCAAGAGCTCGTCCGTCGAGCGGCCATGCTTCGGGAGTCAACCCAGCGCCGCCATGCCGACGAATCCACGGTATCCACCAGCGCATCCCGTTGGCACATGATCGGTCACTTGCAACGCAACAAGGTCAAACAGGTTTTGCCGTGGGTGGACCTGATTCATTCTATCGACAGCCTTCGCTTGGCCGAGGAGATGGACCTCCACATGAAGGCCTTGGGTCTTAAGAAAATGCCCGTCCTGCTTCAAGTGAACGCGGCGGATGAACCCTCCAAGACCGGAGTGGCCGTGGCCGCGACCACCCATCTCGCCGAACAAATCGCGTCCCTGCCCCATCTGGAACTTCGCGGGCTTATGGCCATGGCCCCGCAGACGGAGGACGTGAACCGGATTCGACTTGTGTTTGATCGAATGCGCGAACTCTTCGAGGAAGTTGTCGGCTTGCGAACGTGCGGCCCGTCCTTCGCCGAACTCTCTTTGGGCATGAGCCACGACTTTGAATACGCCATCGAAGCCGGCGCCACGATCGTTCGCATCGGATCGGCCTTGTTCGAAGGCATCGAACTCCCCCCCGAACCGGTCCATGCGGACTGACCGTACGCCGCAAAAGTAGCATGGTCGCTCTCGATGTGGTGCTTATTTGGATCTTCCGTAACGTAGTAAGATCTATTGTCGGGCCCGGCCCAATATACGACGCCTACAAACACGGACCAATACAGAGTTCGTTGCCAGCGAAGGCTACTTACGCTACGGCGATTCGTTGGTCTTCATTTCTCCGGCGCGGGAGGAGTCGCGGGTACGATTTCGGGGAGCGGATCGCCGAGTTTGCGAGTTGGCGTTCCGCACTCCGGACAAATGCCGCTGACGTTTCCGTAAAGATCATAGTCGCATACTTGGCAGCGCGGCGGTCCCGGATTTCGCATTCTTCGCTCTCGGATCAGCGTTTGTGCCATCCAGACAAATACTGCCAACGTGGGGGGAATTGAAATGTAGCTCCACCTAAGATTCTGACTCTCACGCACAAGTCGCAGACCATGCAAGACGAGGAACGTTAGCGCCGTGCCAACAAATACTCGCATGGGATAGCCACTACCGCGCCGAATAGACACAAGCAGATACGCCGGTGCCATCCAGACGCCACATTCCAACGCGCCGAGGCATCCCAAGGGACGACCTAGCGACGACCCTGTCCAAACAAAGACTGACCAAACACAGCCGATGGTAAAAAGAATAGTGTGTACCCACGAACGGAACCGATCGTTCACGGCCTAGCTTCTTGCTCCGGTGGGGTTATCTCCGGAAGCGCATCGCCGAGTTTCCAGTCGGGGAAGCGGTGTTCGTTTTCTGAGAACCATTTCTTGACTTCCGTAATGAACAGCGCTGCCTTTTGTTGGTCATCCAAGTCCGTCTTTCCCGCAATCGATTTTCGCAATTCTCCATCAGGGAATCCCCAGCCCTTGCGGGTGTTGGCTTTGGTGAAAGACTCCACCGCGTTGTCTCGCGCGTAATACATTCGACTCGGTTGAGGCATCAGTTCGTCTGATTCGAGCATGGCCACGATTTCCGCAACTCCTCGTCGTATGTTCCAATGCGCAAGTCCCTGCGCAGCCCAAAGACGCAATTTCAAATCTCGCGAATCCTCCAGCGTGCGAATGAACACCGGAAGTCCGCGAGGATCCGCGGACCCTTGGAAACAAATCAGAATAGCCTGCTTTTGGAGATCAATCTCGTCATCATACAGTCTTGCAAGTTCGTCCAAACACGGGCGACCTTCCAGATCGCGGGCTGACATGGAAAGGGTCACGAATGCCAACTCGCGATCTTTACCTTTTTCAAGGTCTCGAATTACGTTCATAAGAACGTCAATTCCACTGGCAACATCGTATTCTTGCCCCTTCCATCGGATCGGTTTTCCAATTCCCCGAATCCTGGGTTCGGTTACAAACTCAGGGGATAGCGGTAGTTTTACGGTGGAATTGACAGTAGGCTCGACGCCGCTAACCAATGAAAATTGCACTGGGAACACGACAATCGCAGCTTGCACAACTCGCATTGCTAAAAACCCATGGGTCGAGTTCATGATCCACTCCATTCTAGGCTCGCCTCAGGGCGGGCAGTTATTGGCCTCTAAGTACAGAACAACGCTTAAAAGGTACGCACTATCGCACGGAAAAATCCCCGTGTCTGCCGCGTGATCTGCTTCCCATCTGTATGCCGGGCATTCACCTTCTGACGCGCCGAGTCCGGCATGGTAATGTTCATGGCCTATGATGCTGGCGGCTTGGTTTTCTGATCCGGCGAACGTCAGAGTTCCAATATCCAAGCTGAACCCGCCGAAAAACCCCGTATGCGTACAAGCGTATACACAAGGTGGATCAAGATCCCAGATGTCCCTGGGACACAAAACGCAGGGGTCCGGGCTGATGGTGATATTGTCACCAAAATCGCCCCCGGTCGTCGCGATCACAGTACCGTACTTCCAAAAAAGGTATTCATAGTCCATTCCAAAATCACTCGTCGTCGGCGCATGAGGGTCTTCTCCCGGAAGACTTTGATGGTTCCTCGTCCACCACTCGTGAATCGGCAGTACGCGAACGGTTACGCTTTCCAACTCGGCTTCCTCAAGCTTGGCCACGATCCGAACGTTGACCGGTTTTGAGCAATGCTCGTTTTGCGGCTCGAGCAATGCTCGGTAAATCCATCGCGTGGGTTCCGTCTGCTCAACGACTCCCCAATCGGGCGGAACGTAACCTTCATCCCCCACAGCTCCCGTGATTTCCAAGGTCGGTTCGCATTCCGCAGGATCCCACGTAACCGTAATGATCGACCCGGCATAGGATACAATTGGCTGCCATGCCGATCGTGCCGGGATGGCCGAGGGATCCGCCGCCAGGGTAACCGTCACCACCCTGCACTGGCCGTTGCAGCACACTTCGCCCGGATCGCAGCACACCCCCTCGCAACAGGTAATCGATGGCGGGCAAACCGGAGGGTGCTCGCATTCCCCATCGACGCAGATATCATCCGTGCAAGGGTTGAGGTCGTCGCAATCGATGCAAATCAGGTTACACGGATCGCCACATTCGAGGTCGCAGGGGTCGTTGTTGCCGCAACACGGGTCGGAGCTGCCGCAGCATGGATCGCCGCCGCAGCCGCACGGGCCGTTGCAAGGGTCGTTGGGATAATCATCCGAGTCATCCGGAATCCCGTCGCCGTCGCTGTCGCAACCTTCGCCGGATCGGCAGCCGCCGCCGTCGGGAGGGCCATCGTCGTCGC
>JBBTCX010000106.1:0-7958 GCA_038043045.1 Planctomycetota bacterium
TCGGAGTGCCAAAGCCTGTCATCTTGCGCAGAATCAGCCCGAGGTTGAACGCCGCCACATGAATCAGATACCGTTTGTGTACATTTTCCCGCCCTCGCAGGTGGACCCTCCGCATCCCCCCGTCGTCCAACACGTGCTCGAAGGCCCGCTCCACCAACTCCCCGCGCTTGCGATGTAACTGTTTAGAACGCTCGCCCTTCGCCCGCCGCCGATTTCGATAGACCGCCTCTTGCTCCGCACGTTTGGCCGCTTGCTTCTCGGGATCTTTCGCCGTCCAGCGCCGCAGTCCACGATCCGGTTCACTCACATGTCCTCGAACCTCGATCGTCGAGGAGTCCACTCCCACCGTTTTACCCGAGAGAAGCTCGTGCTCCGCCAGACGTTTGAGCACCCACTCGAACATCATCCGGTGGGTGTCCAGATCGATCCGATGTCGCGCCCGCGATAGCGAGCAATGATCCAAAACGCCCTCCCCCGAGGCCAGCCGCAGAAACGCCCGTAGCGATAACGAATCCTGACACCGCCACCCAGAACTCGCTTTGCGACTCCCCTGGAACCCGTCCCATCGCCATCCCAGGGCAACCGCATTCTAAATCGGGTTCCTGATTCTCAGTAGCGCCACGTAGGTCACCCTGTGTTCGCGCGAATCGAAAAATAAGGACTTACGTTAGAATGCGGTTGCCCTGATCGCCATCCGACATCCTCCGTGACAAACTTGCGTCACTCCAACGCGATCATTATACTCTGTGTGTCAAGAGACTTTTGCAACGGACTGATAGGGGAGTGAAGGAGCTCGCCGCGGGACCAGGGGAGGTGTCGGCGACGGCGTTGAGGGTTTGAAAAGAGTGACGTGAGAGGAGATACAATCATGCGCGGAAAAACGAGGGTAACATTGGCGTTGGGCACGTTGGGGCTTGGGCTGATCGGCGGATGTCCCGCGAACCCATTGACAATTGAGACTAAGTTCCCTTTGGTGTCGAGCTTGGGCCAGTTTACGGTTGAAGCAAATGTGGCCATGCAACAAACCGGCGTGGCGAGGCTGAACAACGGCGGGTTCAACATCGGTAGCGGTTCCGTGGAGCTGAGCCCGGCGGATATAAGCATCGCGGTTGCTTCTGCTACAGGGGGCAAGGGTTCTGTCAATTTTCAGGGGACGAGCGTACTGACCGTGACCGTTAGGATTGACGACGAGGCGAATCTTGGGACGGTGTGTGGCACGGGTGATGAATATGGCCCGTACAACGTGACGCTGGATGAGAATTTCGTACCGGTGTCCGTTGACCCGAACCAGTTTACCTTGACGCAGACCACGCGAGACCTGCTCAACCTGGGCCGGTTTTCGCTGTGCGTGGAAGTGCTGTCGCCGGTGACAGGCACAGTCACTGTTGACAGCCTGACCTTGAATCTCGGTCTGTAGAATCCGAAACAACCGGGGACGCTACAGCGCGCTGAGCGCACCTGGATAGAATCCCGGATGGATGCCCGAGTTGTTGGGTCATCCTTCCGGGATTTTTTTGTTAGGTGCGTTTCGGCCTTTAGTCGAATTGATTCGACACCATCGGCATGTTGTCGTCGATGTGTTGCTGGGTGGATTGTTCGCCGTCGAAGGTAAACAGCATCGCGTCGTCGTCGATGCGCGCGGCCAGGTGTACCGGGCGCTTCCAAATTTTTTGCACGGATTTCAAGGTCGCGACCGCATATTTTACGTCCAAGTCCGCGCCGGTGTGTCGATGGGCGAGGTATAACTCGCCGCGATTTCGATAGTTGCCGTCCATCACGTAAATGTACGGCTGGCCGTGATTGGTGAGCATGAACAAGAGCTGTTTCTTCACTTTCTCGAAGTCCCGGTGAACGACGACCATTTTTCCCGTGGCCGGATCGTATCGATATTGGTAGAGCTTCTGATCCTCGACGAACTCGGGGGTGAGAAACTCATCGAGAAACATGACGTCGTTGTAGAGGGCTCGGACTTGAAATATTTTCTCGCGCCCCGGCGAACCTTGTGCGATGACCCTTCCCATCGGGGCTTTGCCTTTTCCCCACTCGCGACGGCGCTGCATGTCGTCACAGGCGTCGTATTGCGGTCCATAGCGTCCGGTGTTCCATCGGCGCTCGATGTCGCGTAGAAGTTCAATGCCAATTTTGTAGGGATTCAGTCGACCGGGTCCAGAGGCCAACGTTCCGGAATGATGTTCGCAATAGTCGATGACTTCGTCGGCTTGGAGAACGTAATTGGTCATAATCGTCGAGTGCCAGTAGCTGGCCCACCCTTCGTTCATGATTTTGGTCTGTCCCTGCGGCGCGAAATAGTAGGCTTCCTGGCGAATGATCGACAGAAGATCGGCCTCCCAATCCGCGAGGGGTGCGTTTTCGAGCAAGAACAGCAGCACATCTCGCACGGGTCCGCTGGGAAAGCGAACTTTCGCTTTTTCCGCTTCGATTTCGCGGTCATCGAGGTCCTTGGCCATTTGGCCCGGCGGGTTGATGTATCGATCCATATATGCTTTGGCCGGATACCGGGTGGCCACCTGCGGTCCTTCGTCGACCTTGGGGATCCTGTCCATGTCTTGATTCTGCGGTCGGCGCATGAACGCGGAGTGCGGATCGATGAGATTTTCGATGGACAAAATCGTATCGGTCAACTTTTCCACGCGATCGGTTCCATGGCGTTCGACGTAACGCCGGATGCGGGTGGCATGGTTGGCCATTTCGTCGATCATGCGACGATTGGTCTTGCTGAACCACACGTTGTTCTTGAAAAAGTCGCAATGTCCGTAGACGTGGGCGATGACGGTCTTGTGGTCGACCATCATGTTGTCGTTCAGCAAATACGCGTAACAAGGATTGTTGTTGATGACCATTTCGTAGATGCGGCTGAGTCCGTAGCGACTCTGCTTTCGCAGTTTCTCGTAATCCATTCCGAAGCGCCAATGGGGGTAGCGCTGAGGAAAGCCGCCGTATGCCGCCACTTGGCACATTTGTTCCGAGGCCAGCATCACGAATACGGTTGGGTAAAAATCCAACCCCTCACGCTCCGCATGTTCGCGGATGATCTCGGCGTATTCGGCGATCTCCTTGGGAAGCTTGATCGGCATGTTGTTTCCCGCATGATGTCTGGTCATCGTTTAACGTCCTGCCGAGAAAAAGGCCTTGATGCTGTCGTAAATGTCGTCCTTGGTGTTGACTCGCGTGGTGATGACGCCTTCCACCGCGGCCAACTGTTCCTGCACCACGTTGATGAAGTTACCGCTTCCGTAGGCGCTGGCCACCTGGCAATATCCGAACAAGTTCAGATTCGGCAACAAATGCTCGCGCACCAACCCGCAACATTCCCGACTGTCCGATTCGCTGCTGTTGTCGCCGTCCGAAAAATGAAAAAGGTAAACGTTCCATTCACTCGGCGGATAATGGGCCTCCAACAAATCCTTGGCCAAACGAAACGCGCTGCTGATCCTCGTTCCCCCGTCTTCCCGAATGCGGAAGAACGTGTCGCGATCCACCTCGGCCGCCCGAACGTCGTGGACGATGTAGCGGCTTTCAATCCCCTGATAATTGCGGCGCAGCCAAGCGTCGATCCAAAACGCCTCCAACCGCACCAACTCTTTTTGTTCATCCCCCATCGAACCCGACACGTCCATCATGTAGACGATGACCGCGTTGGATTGCGGTTGAAGCACTGTTTTCCAACTGCGATAGACCTTATCTCGGCGCTCAAAGATGATTCGTGGCGAGTCCGGATTATAGAACCCGGACATGATCTGCCGGCGCAACGCCCTGCGAAAGGTTCGCTTGAAATGTCGCAACGATTCAGGACCGGACTGACGCAGACCGTTGTACCGATCGCGCTCGGACGTAATCTTGTGATTGCCTTTGGGCTTGATGCGCGGGAGCTTCAGTTCCTCGCCGAGGATGTCCGCGAGCTCGCCGAGTCCGACATCGACTTCCAGGACATGCTGCCCCTCTTGCTCTCCGCCGGGTCCCATGCCGCCTTCGCCGGAAACCGGGTCACCCTGCTTGGCGTCGCCTTGTCCGACGCCGGAATCGCTGTTGTCCCCGTAGCGAAAATGGGGGATGTCAATTCCGCGAACGGGAATCGAAATGTACTTTTGCCCTTCGCGGCCTAGAAGTTCCCCGCGGGTAAGAAACTTCCGCAGGTCGTCTCGAATCTTGCCCTTGACGATCCGGCGAAATCGCTGATGGTCTTTGTCGATCGGCAGCGTCATGCATCACGGTACCCGGCCACCGAAAGCGACAACCCACTTACCGTCGCCCCCAAGCGGCTACTTCTTCTGCTCTTTCGCATCCCCGCGCGCGAAGATACTGGCCACATAATTCAGCACGTCCGTCGCGCTGGTTTCGTTGTATCCGAAATATTTGATGAGCCGCTGCTTGACCACGTCGATCTTGGCCTGCGTTTCATCATCGACGACCCCGGACACCACATTTTTGAGTTTGATCGTATCGCGCTGATCCTCGAACAGCTTGAGTTCCAAGGCTTTGTGCAACCGGGCATTGGTGTGGTATTCAAACTTTTTGCCATCGAGGGACAATGCCCCGATGTAGTTCATAATCTCCTGGCGGAAATCGTCTTTGCGACTTTCGGGGATATCGATTTTCTCTTCGATGGATCGCATCAGCCTTTCATCCGGCGGCTCATCCCGACCGGTATACCGATTCCGCACGCGTTCATGCTGGGTATAGGCC
Source organism: Planctomycetota bacterium (assembly GCA_038043045.1). Lineage (GTDB taxonomy): Bacteria > Planctomycetota > Phycisphaerae > UBA1845 > UBA1845 > JBBTCX01. The sequence goes on from JBBTCX010000106.1 coordinate 4,705, forward strand.
CGGACGTTTTCGATGTAGTTGGAGCAAAGCCTGGCGATGGCGTCTTCATCCGCGCTGATGGCCCGCTGAACTTCGGATTTCAAAATGTCCTCGTACTCTTCGCGCACCATTCCCAGCAATTCTCTGTATTGATTGCGTGTTTCCTCGTCGGTGATGAGACTGTGGTGCGACAAACCACCCTCCAACTCATTCATCACCATGAACGGATTGATGCACCGCTCCTGGATGGCTTGGTCGGAGACCAAAGCGTTGGAAAGTTTGTCTTGAATGTACCGAGGGCTAATGCCCTGCATGCCTTCTCGCGGGGATTCATTGCGAAGTTCGCGCACGGAATCCTCCGTAAAATTCGGAATGTTCTTGCCGTTATATAATTTGAGCTTCTGCATCAGCGTCAGCCCTGGTTTCTTCGGTTCCTCCAGTCGGGTCGCCACCGCCCACATGGCGGCCATCTCGATCGTGTGCGGAGCAATGTGAATTCCGCGGATACGCTCCTTGTTGAAGTCCTTCTGATAGATGGCAATTTCGTCCCCGAGTCGAATGTTGTACGGCACGTCGATCTTGATGGTTCGATCTCGGAAGGCCTCCATCAATTCATTCGACTGAAGTTTCTTATACTCCGGTTCATTGGTATGGCCCACGATCACTTCATCGATATGTGTCTGTGCAAATTTCTTCGGTTTGATAACGTGCTCTTGCGAGGCGCCCAACAGGTCGTAGAGAAAAGCCACGTCCAATTTGAGCACTTCGATAAACTCCACCATGCCCCGATTGGCGATGTTGAGTTCCCCGTCGAAGTTAAACGCTCGCGGGTCGCTATCGCTCCCGAACTCCGCGATCTTGCGATAGTTGATGTCCCCGGTAAGCTCGGTCGAGTCTTGGTTTTTCTCATCCTTGGGTTGGAAGGTACCGATGCCGACTCGATCGCGCTCGCTGAGCAGCAATCGGCGCACACGCACGTGTTTCAGCACCTGCCGCCAATCGCCGCTGTAATGCAACAACCGCTCTTCAAACACTTTGCGACAGAACGGATCGAGAGCTCCCTCGACGCGAACTTGAGTCCCTTCGTTTTGCCCCTCATTGATCTTGGCCATCACCGCCTTGCGGGCTTCGAACGGAATCAGCTTGAGCGGCTCCTCGTGCATGGGACAATTGTGCACGACGATTTTTCCCTGTTCGTCGGGAATATGCCAGGCAAAAGTATAGAGCGCGCCTTCGTCGAGTTTAGAGTAATACTCCAAACCCTTCTTCAGCAACCGCGCGATCGTGCTCTTCGAAGAACCGACCGGACCATGTAGCAACAGAATTCGCCGTTCCGTACCATATTGGTGCGCAGCGGACTTAAAGAAATCGACCAAGTTCATGAGCGGTCGATCGAGACCGAAGACGGCATCGACTCCGCCGTCGATCGGATCCGAGAAAAACTTATAGCGCACGAATTCCTCGCGTAGCCATGAATACCGCTCAAATCCGAAATGCATGACCATGTCGAAGAGGCGTTGAAAGGCATTGCGGGCAATACGCGGATTGGCGATCACCAGGTCGAGGTATTCTTCAAAGGACCCTTCCCAATGGTGGTCGCGGAAGCGGCTGGCGCTGACATGTTGGTCCACCAGGGACAAAAGCTGATCGGATGCTTTCACTGGATCACTCCTCTTTTCCGAGGCATTTTACCGGTCGCGGTGGGTGGTGGGCGACCGGAAACTCAGTCCATGTTGGGCTCGTCTCGTCAGGAAGTCGGTTCGCGCGCACCCCCACCCCGCGGATACCGCCGTGCTTGGAAACACCTGATCGGGACTCCCTAAATCCTACGAGTCCGTTTCATCAAAGTCAACGAAATCGTCTGTTTATGACACACGTCGGATAACGTTGCAACGGAGTTACTCTGCTTGGGTCTTCGCTCCGGTTCCTTTGAACCTCATTCGTTATCGACAGGGATGATTCCCTTATCGTAGTTGGCTGTCGATTTGTTTCTCTCGGTGAAGGCTCGTCGCGTGGCTGATAAGTAGTGCGCGAATCCGCTCCATCGCCGCACGTACATTCTGCGCGGCCACCACCGCTGAACATACCGCCAAACAACAGGGCGCGGCGAATAATACCGCGTCTGCATTGAATTCCTGGATTCCACCGATCGCCACCAGAGGTAACGAAGTTATCGCTCGAACCGCCCGCAACGTTTCCGGACCGGCGATGCGATTCTGCGGTTTTGTTTCGGTCTCGAACATCGGACCAACGGCCAGATAATCCGGACACGCTTTCGCGACGCTTATGGCTTGATCGATGGAATGCGTGCTAACTCCTACGATGGACCCCGGTGGGAGGATTTTTCGAGCGGCCGCAACAGGTAAATCGTCTTGTCCCAAATGCACGCCATGCGCATGGCTTAGGGCCGCGATATCCGCTCGATCGTTCAGGATGAACAACTTGCCGCGATCACGACACAATTGGGAAAGACGAACGGCTCGACGGAATAGCTCGGAATCGGGGAGATGTTTTTCGCGCAACTGCAGAACATCGGCCCCACCGTCAAGAGCCGCTTCCGCCGCCGCGAACCAATCACCCCGGCAAACCGATTCGGTGATCAACACATACAGTCGAACCTCGCCGAACTTTCGGATTGCGGACGATATGCATACCAGTCGCTGCTCGATCTCATAGCCGCGATACCGCAACGCTTTGACTTTTGCCGCAATCGATGGATCAAGGGTCTTACCATACTCTTCTAGTGCGCGAAGGGCCTCGCTCAATCGCTTTCCAGCGGCGACTGCCACTTCTTCCACCCCGTTCCGCTTTTGCTCGGCCTCGGTTGTCATCCGAGTACCCACGTCCTCGGCGATGTTTCGAAATTCAATCAAATGCAGACACAGAGTTTCAGGAATGGCCTCCCGTAAATCGTGTCGAAGCTCCTTAATTTCCCTCGACAGTGTTACATCTTGAAGCCCCAAGCGCGCGAATTCTTCCATGACGCGCAACGCCTCTCGCGCCCGGTTCAAATTCGCGTCGAAAATTCTGAATGAAACTCCGTCCATGCCCGTCGCCGCCACCCTTCCCCACGGCCGGCCTGCACGGTGGGATATGACACAACCGCTCGATCAGGGGACAACGCTATTGGGCGATACAGGATTCGAACCTGTGACCTTTCGGGTGTGATCCGAACGCTCTAACCAGCTGAGCCAATCGCCCTATCCGGGCAGTTTACGGCGGCCTCCCTCGCCTGACAATCCGATCCCGATGCGATCCGCTGGCTGGGGTACAAG
>JBBTCX010000106.1:7968-10125 GCA_038043045.1 Planctomycetota bacterium
GGTGTGATCCGAACGCTCTAACCAGCTGAGCCAATCGCCCGGTCGGCCTTATTTATAGCCCATGAAACTGTTTTTGCAAACAACATAATATTCGCCGCTGAATCCCAAGGCAGGTCTGACGCCCAATGGAGTGATTCAGCACACAGAATCCACAAACCGACGTTGGGACCTACCTGAAGATCGCCATCCTTGCCAAAAAACTACAAACAACTGCGGACATCGTGCGCCAAACCCAAACTCGTTTGGGGCGTGCAAAACTTGGTGCAGATACAGGTGCGCCCTGCGCAGTCAAATCCGTTGATGACGAGTGAGTAACTTTCCGCAAACGAGCAAAGTCACTTATCGGTCGCATCAACAAAACTACGCGCGAGGAAGGCGTCGAATATCGTGAAATATCTTACTGGTGTGGAAAAAACAAGGATTCAAAGCACATCAAAGCGTGACACCCCAATCTCCGATGATCTATTGAAATTGGAATTGGAACACTTTGGCAGGCATCGTATTTACATTCCTGAAAATCGTGGAATTCCAATTCGGCCAGGACCGCCCCGATCGGATCGTAGAAGAATCGGACCTTCCCCTCGGTGCAACCCATGACTCAATTGGAACGGTTGAGTGTTGATCGGGCGGATGTCATTTGGATCGCCATCGATAACGGCGAGGGAATCTCGCGGGAGAACCTAACTCGCATCTTCGCACATGGCTTCACCGCGAAGAAGGACGGTCATGGATTCGGGCTGCACAGTGCGGCCTTATCGGCCAAGGAGATGGGCGAAACGCTGACGGTTCATAGCGAAAGCCTAAACCATGGCGCGACCTTCATGCTCGAATTACCGCTCAAACCGGCCGAGGTGCTGAGATGATGAAGAGCACCAAGTTCTTCCTGCGCGCGCTCGTCTGCGGCGTTCTCGTCACCGCGGGCGTGTTTGCCTTCGTCAGTCATAGCCTGTGGAGCGCCTACCGGTCGTTCGTCGACGTCTATTCCGCCAGCGTGAGGATCCACACGCTGGCCGGCGAAATCGTGCACCTGGACGAGGTGTTGACCATGTCCGCTCGCATGGCCACCGCCACCGGAGACGCGACACGTTGGGAGCAGCGCTACCGCCTGTTCGAACCTCAGCTCGACTCCGCCATCAAAGCAGCAGTCAGCGCGATCCCGGCGTCCGAAGCGCGGAAGGCAGCCGAACAGACTGATGAAGCGAACGCCCGACTGGTGGCCATGGAGAACGAAGGTTTTGAGCTGGTTCGCGCCGGCCGGCAAAAAGAGGCCGCCGCGATCCTTTTCAGCGAGGACTACGAAACCCAAAAGCGGCGCTATTCCGCGGGGATGGAGACGCTCTTAACCGCGATGAACGGATACGCGGGTGCGCAGTCTTCAGCTTTCCGGCGCCGCGCCCTACTCACGGGCGGAAGCTCGTTCGTGGCCATGATCTTGCTTTTGGCAGGGTGGGTGTCGGTCGTGACGGTCGCGAGTCGACAGATGGTCGAGCGGGAGCGCACCGAGCGGGCGCTTCAGGCAGCGCACCACAACCTGGAGAACCAAGTCACTCAGCGCACGGCGGAGTTGAACCGGAAGAAAGCGGCCCTGGAAGAGGAAATTGTCGGACGGCAAAGCGTCGAGGGAACCTTGCGGGAAACGCACGTGGCGCTCCAAAACGCCATGCCGGGAATCTCGAGATTGGACACGGACGGCCGCTACGAGCAGGTGAACAATGTCTATGCGGCCATGTTAGGATACGTGCAGGAAGAGCTCGTAGGGGCCCATTGGGAACGGACCGTTTACCCGGACGATCACGCCTGCGGCAGGGATGCCTATCAGAAAATGATTCGCCAGGGCACCGCGGAGTTCGAGGCGCGGGCCGTGAGAAAGGACGGGACTACGTTCCACAAGCAAGTGCTGATGGTCAAAATCGCCGGGCCGGGCGGCAATTTGATCGGACACCATTGCTTCATGCGCGACATCACCGAGCGCAAGCGCGCCGAAGCAGAAACGGAATTAACCCAGGAAAAACTCCTCGAACTGTCGCATCGGGCCGTGTTTCTTCGAAACGGAACCATTGGGGCGCAGACCAGAAATCCGTCGCTATGGCTGACCGAAGGTGTCATCGATGACTTGTTCTTTTCCCGATCTTAGAAGGGAGGAAATCCTATGAAACA
>JBBTCX010000107.1:0-3823 GCA_038043045.1 Planctomycetota bacterium
ATCCCACCGGCAAGTCTGAACCCTACTTCGGCACCGTCCGCAAGGATGACGTGGATTCCGAGCGAAGGGCCGTCGCAAAGTTCGAGCGGTGGAAGCAATCAAAGGCCGGGACACCTTGGGAACAGGAGGTCAAAGAGGAGCCGCTTGCCGATTCAATTTGGGTCTCGATGTTCCACGAGAAGCTGCGGGATCGTCGAACCGAACATCTTGTGAAAACCTACGTCGCCCGCTACCGCAAGTTCATCCGCGATTTGATTGTCACCGACTGCCGCAAGGCCGCTCTCGAACTCGACATCGAACAGCTTGCGTGGTTCGAGCAGTTGAAGCCGCCCGCTCCATCGTTGCCGCTCAAGGAGGCCGGTGATCTTTACTTCAACCGGGAAGTCAAGATGTCGCCGCATTGGAAACGAAAGATGCGGCGGATGTGGGACGAGTTCGTGAAGTGCGTGTCGGTCAAGACCGTTCGGGAAATAACCGCCGATGCGATCAACCGCTATCACGATTTGGTGTTCAAGGCGTACAACAAGGGCAAATCGCCGACGTATGTGTTCCATCGGTTCACTTGTCCGAAGACAGTGTTTCGTTATGCGATGAAACGCGGCAAGGATCAGGAGCAATTGCAGCGGGTTCTGGCTCTTTGTGCGATGCTCACGCCCCCTGAGAAGGCATCGGTCAAATCCGAGCCGATCGCTGTCGAGCATTACCGCAAACTTATCGAGGCGGTCGAGGATGAACCCAAGTGGAAGGCGATCTTTGTTCTTGCGCTCAATGCGGCCATGTATCCAAGCGAAGTCGCAGCCGTGAAGAAGGCTGATATCAACCTCGTTGAAGGGACGCTTGTGATGGATCGGGGAAAGACCGGCGTGCTTCGGGTCGCCGTGCTTTGGCGTCGAACGATCAACGCGATTCGTGAATATCAGGCTGCGAATCGGCACCAATCTGAGTACGTATTTGTTTCACGAAGCGGAGCACCGTTCAGCGATAACCATATCACCCGAAACTTTACTCGACGCCGCGACGCGATCGGCCTTCCGAAGACGGTGCAGTTCGCTCACATTCGAGACGGTGCTTACTCAGCGGCGTTCAATGCGGAGGGCGTCGAGGAGAAGCACGCGAAGGTACTTGCCGGGCATCGGAGCGGCATGTCGGACCATTACGTGAAGCGCAACCCCCGCGTCGTCGCCACGGCTTGTGCGGCCATCGAGCGACATTATTTCGGCACGGCTTTGTAGAATCGGACGGAGTCCGGGTTTCGGGAATCACCCGCCGCCACTAACCAGAAATAATACTCGTCCTGTAATGTCCGGGTTTTTCAGACGCGATGCACCATCGAATCCGCTGCCTAACCGACCGACGTGATCGTTGTCTACCTGATCGCACGGACGCGACTTCGCCAAGGCTCACGGACTAGACATCAGAGCCGAAGCGTAGTATAATAACACACGGGCGCAAGGCTTTTCCTTTTTCCCTTGCCTTCGCCCGCGAAGTAGCAGCCGGTTCGCATTTACACCATTTCGCTTTCGTTAACCCAATAGCAACCACGATGGCTGAAGGTTCGGCTTGAGCCGGGTTCTGCGCTTTCGAGCACGGACCCGCCAAGAGGCCGAGCGGACTTTTTTCGTCGGAGCGTCCGGCGAAGTTCGTTTGGCGACGGGCATATCGGTAAGGAGGTGATGCCTATCAGGTAACGTTAGGACAGGGAAAGAAGCAGAGGGGCCTACCTTTATTCATTTCTGCGACATTTACGCATTCCGCAAAGGCCGAAACGTCTCGATCCCCAAACGGGGCGAGGCACGTCAAGGCGGGAAGAGTTTCCCGCGAATCCAGCAGCGTCCGAAGCACCTGGCCTGATCTTGCATAACGCAGGTCGGGCCAGGTCTTCGGGCGGCTGAAGGCCGGTTCGCCGTGAGCTAGGAAATCGTTCGTCACGGCGGGCGGCAGAATGCGAGAAAGTTCAATGAAAAAGAAGAATCCGTCAAAACTCGTTGACATTCGTGAGGTCGTTCAGCGGCTTGGCCGCGACGTTCCGGAGTTGGACAAGGATGGTTGGGGAATGATGCGATGCGTCAGCCCCGAACACGCCGACGACAAGCCGTCATTATCCGTGAACTTCAATAGCGGCGGCTGGAAGTGCTTCGGCGGCTGCGGCTCCGGCAATATCGTCGAACTCGTGATGCTCGCAAAAAGGAAACTATCGAAAGAGGATGCCCGGCGGTGGCTCCGAGGTATATCCGAAACGTCGCTGGTGAAGGTAGAGACAGCCGCAGGCGGCGAGGTCGGGGCCACATCAACTCCTCCCGCCTCAACGCCGGACGATGACCGTGAGTACACACTCACCGAAATCGAGGAGAAACTCGCTCAAGCTCAGAAGGTGACACGTGAATACGCCAAGGCCGACGAATGGTTTCGTCGCCAAATGGGGATCGGGCTTCCAACCGCTGAACGGTTCGGACTCGCATATTACAAGGGCACTTGGGGCGACGTTTTCAGGGGCCTGCGGGTTCTGTTTCCGATCCGCGACGCCGACGGGAAGCTTCTTACGATGCTTGGGTACGCCCGTGAAAAGGAACCCAAGGTTCTTCCCTTACGCAAGAATCTGGGGTCGCACCTCTATCCACTGGACCAGTTACCGAAGGATGCAGAGACGATCATCATCGTCGAGGGTATCCGTGATTGCGTCATTGCTTACGAAAACGGTTTGGTCGCCATCACCGGCACCGCAGGGGCCGGTTGCTGGAAATCCGAGTGGACCGGCATCCTTCGGGATCGCGGCGTCAAGCGAGTTATCATTTTGTTCGACCATGATCCGGCTGGTTTTCGGGGAGCGGAAAAGGTCGCGAGCCTGGTCTCGCTTGTCGGCATCGAAGTGTCGATCGCCCATTGGCCCGAAGGATCACCGCCGAAGTTTGACCTCGCGGATTGGTTCGCCAGCGGACGTACCGCAGATGAACTTCGCACGGAGGTTCTTGATAAGGCGAAACCCTATGTCGCCGAAATCGTTCGGCGGTCGTCGCACGTCGTGAAGTACGGCGACCTGTCCATCTTCGTCCCCGATTCTCGAAAACCCAGGTCGGCGATGGCCAACGAACTTGCCAACACGTTGAGTGAAACGGGCGTGTTTTACACCCGCGGCGAAGACATCTGGTTCGTCAGCGGGGAGTACGCATTTCCCATCCTCGACAAGTGCCGCCTGGCCGGGGCAGTGGATGGTCTGGTGGAGTTCGCCGATCTTGAGTTCGACGATTCGCTGATCGAGTCCGACGGTAAACCGGCGATCATGGCCACCTATTACGATCCGCAGATTGAACTGTTCAAGCGGGTGCTCTATTCGCCGTATCAACGTGGGAAGTTCCCGCCGCTGACCCTCCACACTCAGAATCCGCAGTTTGATAAGACCTTCCGACTGATTCCGCCCGGTTACCACCGGGAGACGGGAATCTACTACGCCGGCCCGGCGATCACGCCAGCGGATGGCCTGACGCATATCGAAACGATGTGCCGAGAGTTCGCGTGGAAGGACAAGACCACCGACACGACGCACTTCGTTTCCGCGTTGTTGACGACCATGTTGGCCGTCCATTTCGTCGGCGACCATCCGGCCTACGTCTTGTACGGAAACCAATGCGGTTTGGGCAAGACGCTGCTGGCCAAGCTCTGTGCCCGGATCGTCACCGGACGAACGGCACCGTCGATCACCTACACGAGCAACGATGAGGAGTTTGAGAAACGCATCGCCACAGAGGTTGACAAGGGTGGTAGCGTGATTCTCATCGACAACGTGAAAACGCCGGTGATCGAAAGCGACGTGTTGGAGCGCTGCCTG
>JBBTCX010000107.1:3833-9583 GCA_038043045.1 Planctomycetota bacterium
ACGGACCCCGAGTTGAACTTCCGTCGGCTCGGCTTCAATCAGTCGATCACCGCGCCCAATACCGTCGTGTTCTTCTTCACGATGAACAACGGCAGTCTTTGCCGTGACCTCGCGACCCGGTCGATGCAGGTCAATCTTTATCACGAAGGCGACGCCACCAAGAAGGTTTACGAGAACAAGGACCTTGTGGGCTATGTGCTGGAGCACCGGTGGGACATTGTCGCCGAACTCGCCGGGATGGTGACCCGCTTTGCGGACGCCGGTTGTCCCCTTTGGAGCGGCACCAGCACGCGGTTTCCACGTTGGTGCGAGATCATCGGCGGCATCTTGGAGCACAGCGGCTTCAAGGGGTTCCTCGGAAACTTGGACGACTTGGAGGCCGCCACGAGTGATGACACCAGTGACATCATCAGGCTCGCTCAGGCAGCGTCCTACGACGGCAAGGCCAACATCGAACTCCCCGCAAGCGCCTTGGTAGGAATCGCGTGCGGCATCGGTGTCTTCAGGGAGTCGGTCAGCCGCCCGGCGCATAACGCGGCCATTAGCCTTGCAAGGCAACTTGCTCGTTTCAAGGACGAGCCGATCCAAGTAGACGAAAACAGCAAGTTCACCTTGCGAATTCGTGAGGACTCCTCGACGAAAAAGAAGTTGTACAAGTTTGAGTTCGACGGCGATCTGCCCCAACCGGCGGAACCGGACAAGTGGAAGCCGAAATCGCCATCGAACGGGAGCGGCAAGTTCGATGAACCGGGTCTGGATGCCCACCGGATTCCCATCTAGCCGGGAACTGCGAAGCTCGTGACACGCGGCGGGTATATGGTCGGCGATGGCCATGTACCCGCCGCTTTTCCTTTTCGCCGCACTCTCCTCAATCTTTCATACTTCGGTCCGCATTGATCCCCGGTCCGCTTTTCCGGGGATTCCGGGGATTCCGGGGATTTTTGGATCGAGAAAAAATCACAAAAGCTGCTCGGATTTCGGATGCACGGCAATCGAACGGCCCCAAACGATTCGAGGGGGATCGAAGATTCCCCGGAATCTCCTGAACCTCCGGGAAACCGGACCTTATGGCATCAGGCTTGCGGAATTCCAAGAATCGTCGTGCCGATCGAGGGTGTCGGCGGCGGCAATCCAAATCAGAGTTGCACGTCCTGAAATGTCACTATGGCCTTTTCCATCCGGTCCTTGGTCCGATCATATCGAGCCGTGGTCTCAATACTGGAATGTCCGATAGCTCGGCTGACGACCTGTAGCGGTGCCCCTTTTATGAGGCTTTGAGTAATCGCTGTTGCACGACCAGAATGAGGGGATACGGGCTGCTTGATCCCCGCCAGCCTCGCGTAGTGGGCCACCAGATAGTTCACCGCCTGCGGCGATAGGGGCTGTGCAGGGGCCTTGGAGATGCCGTTGCGGGTCAGACCTCCAAACAAGTAGTCGTCGTCTTTTTCCAAGAACTCGGTCCGATAGATTTGGATGTAATGAAACAGCTTCGGATGAAGTCTGTGGGCAATAATCTTTCCGCCCTTCTGCCGGACGGTGAGGGTCTGATAGCCTTGATTCATACCAACATCCGAATATCGGGCACACCGAACTTCTTCTCGCCGAAGACCCATAACAAAGAGGACCCCGACCAATATGCGATCGCGTAGCAACCTGCGACGATGATAGGGAGTTTCCGCCGCCTCGAAATCGGGGGCCTGCACCAAACGCTGGCGCTCTTCATTGCTCAAAGCCGGGGTGGGATCGGTGCGACCTCGCGTAAGCGTTAATCCCTCAAACGGGTTTGCAGAAATCAGACCCGCTCGAATGAATTCCCGGAACACCGCCGACATCACCGCGAGTCTTCGGTTGATCGTCCCATCGGCGAGAGGTTTCCCACGATTGCTGAGAGTTTCGCGTAAATGGTCCCGGTACCAGAGTGCCCGTTGGCGATTGATGAGGTGTGGCAACTTGAGTGCCACTTCCTGAACGGAGTGGCCGGAGTATTCCGCGATCGTCCAGATGCACAGGTCGAGATCACGAGCGTACGCCAATCGGGATCGGATACTGTCGTGTCGGGTGAGGGCGATCCGATACGCCATGAGAAGATTCTCAAGTTGCGTGGAATCTTCCCCGGCAGACTGCGAAAGCCGCGTCAGAATCAGATTCGACGGGTTCTCCAACACGGGTGTTGCACCTCCCGAAAACGGCCAAAACACCTAGATAGAAATCATCTTCTATCTAGGTACGCCCGTATGTGCCACTGCGTGGCACCCTCACTCTGCCTGCACGCCTTTCACGGCGTCCCACTCCCGTTCTCCCCCTGTTTCAAAGGGGCACAAAGGTCACCGCCTCGCGGGTTTCGACGGGGCCAAGCCCGTAAAAGCGGGTCGGATCGGGACTGTCTATCCACTCTCTCTTTAGCCGCATATTGGGGCCTCGGCAGAATCCCGGCTTCTTGAGGAACTCCACTCCATTCTTTGGGCGATACTGAATACGAAGCCTTCCATCGAAGCAGTAGACGTAATCCTTCTCGATCCGAAGAACTGCAACCGCGTGGCGGAGGTTCCGTGGATAATAGAGGAAAAGGGTTGCACTCCCCCCTTGATTCAGTGCCGTGCAAAGAGGCCCGTCTTCGAGAAGATTGACTTCGGCTCCGATCAGATACTTCACCGAGCATCGAAATCGGGGACTTGTGCGTGATCCATCTTTGGAACCGAGTTGTTGAAGGCGCTTGACGATTTTCTTGATGGCCTTGCTGCTCGTTCTTCGGGCCTGTGGATCATCCAGAGAGTTGCGGTAGATTTCCCGAACGACGGTCGGGGGAATTCGCATCGGGCAGAAGATCGCGTTCAAACTGTTCAAGATCGCAACCGGTACGCAGCATCCTTCATAGGCTGGCTCAAATTGAAAGACTTGGAACTCATTTCCCATTCTTGCCTGGCTCCTTCCTTGGAACGGGAGTCTCGGAATTCGGATGCCGGTCCGATCCTTCGACACGGCGGCAATTGGAATCTTCGCCGTTCGGTAGTTTCTTTCCCCAGCCGTCGTAACCGGAACCGTTTGCATAGAAGAAGTAGTCCGCACCGTCGATCGCCAGAACGTGCAAACCATCCGGGGAAGGATCAAGTACCAGCACAATATCGAGGCCGGTATGATGCCGAAGATCGTCGGCGAACCGAATCAGATCGTCTTGTGTCATCCTTTCATCACCTACCTCCCTGGAACGGTCGGGCGGCAATCCTTGCACGGGCCGTTCTCCGAATCATCCCGTCTCCCAATGAGCGCGTACCGCAAGCCCGAAACGCAACCTGAAACACGAAAAACCTCCCTTGGTTGTTCACGATCCGGGGCGGAGTGTCCGACGATCCCCGGATGCTGGGCCTTTGGGAAGGCCCACGCCGGGAGAATCAGAACCCGGTTCCGGGGGATTCTCCCGATCCCAAGAATCTAATCGACTAGGGATCGGGTGTCAAGGTGCCATCGAGTGGCACTCTATCCCTAAATCATTGTGGGGGAATGGGTTATGATCTATGTGGATCGAATTCCCAACGAGATTGCGTTCAGAGTGGCAGCGTGTGGCACTATCGAGAAATGCTGAGGTGCGAAAGAAGAGGGCAGCGCCGAACGGAGTGTCGAACCCACGGGCCGTGGGAACGCTTCCACGGACGGCGGGACGATCGAAAGGCGTGGAACCCGACCCGGACACGGGGAGTCGCAACTCCTGCTTCGTTCATGATGACACGTGCTCGAAGCACACAAGCGTTAACGCTCCCCGGTTGAGAGCGGGTTCATTCGGCTCGTCTATTTGCGGCGGTTCTTTCCCAAATTCTGCGGCCAATGCGGAGACGGAAGCAACCAAGTTGCGGTCGTCGTGCTGACGCTCCCAATCACTGTAGACGAGCTTGAGCCGTCGGACGGCGAACCTCCCCATCGGCTGGGAGAGGAAGCGAATGGTCGATTTGGCGGCTTCACGATCAACGGTTCCGCGCTGAATCGCGTTCTTGATCTCTTCTCGCATCGTTTGCTGGATCGGGTCTACCGCAAGGGGTGCCGCAGCTTTGGCATCACGTTCACGCTCCGTCGCTACAATGTGGTCGATGACTCGCTCTTGCAACGCGAATACATCCTGTGAGCCGATGAAGCGAGGCTCGTCGGCCTGACACGCGATCAGACCCGCAATCTCAAAACGGTTGTCCCGAATCTCATGTGTGCTAGCGTCGATGTATCGCCAGAAATGTCGCATCCCGCTTCCATCCGATCGCGGTGCCCTGAAGTAGAAGAACATGCCGTTGCAGGCCTGTCGCCGCAGACCTGAATGAATGCCGTCGGGTAGATCACTGACCGCATCAGTCCCTTCACGACCTAGAAGCTCCCGCAACTGTTTGAGGAGCAACTCCGGCCCGGCAAGTTCGGCCCGTTCCTCTTCTTCATCAAGCACGGTGCCGTCTTCGTCGCGTATCCGGCGGATCGTGTTGAACGTGCGGGGGTGAACGACCTCACCCAGCACGCTTGCGTCCAGAAATCCGGTGTCGTCGATTTGCGAGATTCGTTCGGTCAGTCGTGCGACCAAGCGGAGCAGCTTCTCAAGCTCATCTTCCGGGAACATGTTGCAAATCGTGATGACTTTGTGCGGACTGAGAAGCCGGTCGATCCGGCCATTCCTCTGCACGAGCCGGATCGGATTCCACGTCAGGTCGTAGTTAATGACGACGCCGCAATCTTGAAGATTCTGCCCCTCGGACAACACGTCCGTGCTGATGAGAATGTCGATCTGCCGATCTTCGGGAACCTCGGCTCCATTGGCGACAGGGGCAAAGTGCATGAGAATCTGCACTCGCTCGTCGGGATGATTCCCGCTGTCGATTCGACGTACCATCGGGTCACCGGTCCGCTTAATCCACGTTGCATCTTCCGTGAGTCGCCTATGCACGTACCGCGTCGTGTCCTTAAACGAACTGAAAATGAGCACCTTTTTGCCTTTGAGTTCCCCGGCCAGCAACTCCTTGAGGATTTCAAGTTTGCCGTCGTTCTCGACCAGAGGTCGCGTTCGTTCGTAGAGGCTTCGTAATAGTTTCACGTCGGCCTCCACGTCGTGCCGCAACTTTCGCAGGTCGTATTGATTCAAATCCACGGTCGGCAAGTCTGCGATGTACGCCTTCGACTCGGCCTTTGCGTCGAGCACGTCGGCAACGCTCCCCGGTTCGTCCTCACACTCGTGCTCGACATACCGCATGGCCCGACGGAAGTCCGTGCAGGAGACAACTTTCCGATCCAGGAGGTATTCAAGGTATGTCTCCTCGAAGGTCAGCGCCCAATGCAAGCTAAGCCGAAACGCCTCGACGCTCGATTCGAGTCGCTTGAGGAACCGGCTTTTGAAGATGCCGACCAATGCCTGTTCGCGGCCCGTCTCCCACTCGTGGCCTTGAGGATCGGCGACGGCTTCGGGTTTGCGGTACGACTCAAGCTGATAGGGAGCAAGCGACAAATGTTCAACCGCATCGACTATCGTGTCATACAATCCTGCATAGGTGTCGCCCAAACTGTAGCGGACCGTTCGCATCTTGCGATCGGGAAATCGGACCGGCTCGCCGTTGATCGTCGCATTTGGATAGGCAAGTCGGATGTACGGCCGCGTGTTGCGAACGACGATTTCTTCCAGCAGGTTGAACAACACCGTACCCGCAGTGGCTTCATCCTGTCGCACCAGTTGTCGCCCACGGCGGAAGTCCGCCTTCACGTCGCCGATGCCGATGTCCGCGAAGTAGTCC
>JBBTCX010000108.1:0-17614 GCA_038043045.1 Planctomycetota bacterium
CGCCCAAGACTGCGCCGGATTCTTCAAAGGCTATGGATGCACCGCTACACAAAAAAGAAGAATGCTCTAAACAATGGGACGTGGAGGGCGACAGGATGTGGTGGTGTGTGCACCATTTCCGGATGGATCAGGGGACACGTGAAACCACTGCCAAGCTCGCGCTTGGCAGCGCCACCGGATGGCCTCGCTCGTGGGTCGTCCTCCCACCCTTGCCTTCGGCAAGAATGAGGCACCCGGCGAAGAATGTCAGGGCGATGACCCGACCTACGGAAATTGACCGCTCCATAGCTGTCGCGGTTCTGATTTCGGATTGATCTTGCTGCGGCGGGATGGGTCTCGCGGGCTAAAGCCACGCGGCTCGAAATTGCGATTCAACGTAGTTACAGGCCTGTTGCGTTACACGGCTGTGGCAATTCAGGTAAGAATGGTGACGGGGGCGGAGGTTCCGTTGCGTCTAAAGCGGGGCATTGCTAGATTTCGCGCGCGGTGAATTTTGTTAGAGCAGGCTTGCCGGAAGGCAGGTCGATGACCTGCCCTACAACCGCGCCGGCGGGCGTCGGGTCGATGACCCGACCTACGACTTGAGGAGACGTTGGGTATGGCGGTAACGGAAGTTGATGTCAAGCAATTGGGTCAGCGGGTGGCGGCCAGTAGTGAGCCGTTTCGGCGGCTGTTGGAGCAGATTCATCGGGTGATCGTGGGTCAGGATGACTTGCTGCACAAGATGCTGATCGGGTTGCTCTCGAATGGGCACCTCTTGATTGAGGGCGTTCCGGGGTTGGCGAAGACGACGGCTGTCGCATGTCTGGCGCGGGGGATTCGCACGGGGTTTCAGCGGTTGCAATTCACGCCCGATCTTTTGCCGGCTGATCTCATTGGGACGCTCATCTATCGGCAAAGCGATGGAGCGTTCGTGGTGCAGAAGGGGCCGATTTTTTCGAACATTATTCTGGCGGACGAAATCAACCGAGCGCCAGCCAAGGTTCAATCGGCATTGTTGCAGGCCATGCAAGAGCGGCAGGTGACGATCGGCAAGGAGACCTATACGCTCGATGAACCGTTCTTGGTGTTGGCCACTCAGAATCCGATTGAGCAGGAGGGGACGTATCCGCTGCCGGAGGCGCAGGTCGATCGGTTCATGTTGAAGCTGATTGTTCGATACCCGACGAAAGTGGAAGAGCGGGCGATACTCGATCGGATGGCGGTGACGACGCAAACGATGAATATCGACGCGGTACTTTCTCCCAAGGACATTGTTGTGGCTCGGGGGTTGGTGGATGAGATTTACATGGATGACAAGGTGAAGGATTACATCGTAGACCTTGTGTTTGCGACGCGAGAGCCGGAGGCGTATCAACTTTCGATCGGGAATCTGATTCAGTATGGGGCATCGCCGCGTGCGACGTTGGCGCTGACGATTGGAGCGAAGGCGTCGGCGTTTTTGGCGGGGCGTGGGTATGTGACGCCGCAGGATGTGAAGAGCATTGCGATGGACGTGATGCGACATCGGGTGATCGTGACGTATGAGGCCGAGGCGGAGGAAATGACGTCGGAAGATGTTGTGAAGACTATCCTGGACCACGTTCCTGTTCCGTAAGGTCAACCGGTTCCATTCATGATTTCCAAGGAGCTTCTAAAAAAGGTTCGGCAGATTCAGATTCGCACGTCGCGAACGGTGAACGATATTTTTGCGGGGCAATATCACTCGGCGTTTCGCGGTCGGGGGATGGAGTTTGAGGAGGTTTGTCCGTATCAGATCGGGGATGACGTTCGGCTGATCGATTGGAATGTGTCGGCGCGCTATGGTGAACCGTTCATCAAGAAGTTTCGGGAGGAGCGCGAGCTGACGGTGATGATGTTGGTCGACGCAAGTCCATCGGGGCTTTTTGGAAGTACGTCGCAGTTTAAGTTGGATGTGGCCGCGGAGCTTTGCGCGGTGTTGGCGTTTTCGGCGGTGCGGAGCAATGACAAGTCGGGGTTGATTCTTTTTTCGAACGAGGTCGAGAAATATGTGCCGGCGCAGAAGGGGACGAGACATGTACTGAGGATCGTACGTGAGCTTTTGTACCACCATCCGATTCATCGCGGGACGGACATCGCAGCCGCGTTGGGGTTTTTGAATCGGGTGACCTTGAGGAAGTCGGTTTGTTTTTTGGTGAGCGATTTTTTGTCGGAAGGGTATGAGGCGGCGTTGCGGATTGCGCGGCGGCGACATGATTTGATTCCGTTGGTGATTTCCGATCCGCGAGAATGGGAATTGCCGAACGTCGGGTTTGTTCAATTTGAAGATCCGGAGACAGGCGAAACGCGCATCGTCGATACGAAAAGTCGGGCGGTACGAAAGCGGTTTGCGGAGGGGATGGCGAGGCGGGCGGCGGCGAGGGCGTCGATGTTTCGTCGGATTGATTTGCCGGTGGTGGAGATTCGCACGGATCGATCGTATGTCGAGCCATTGGTGCAGTTGTTTCGAGCGCGAGAGCGGCGACGGTAAAAATGAAAATGACGCCGCAGACGGGATATTATTGGACGTTTTTACGTTCTAAGGTACGTCCAATAACACAGAATATACGTCCAATAACTCGATGTTTTGGAGGGTTATCGTTTCGTTGTCGGTGCGTTGGTTTTGCGGTTGCATTGACCGGAATCGCGACAGGGTTGGGTGTGGGCGGTTGCGGTCAAATGGAGTCTCCGGGCAAGGTCGCGGGGACATCGAAGACGGCGGAGCGTGACGGTGTGAAGCTGACGTTGTCGGCGACGCCGTCAGAGATTGAGCGCGGCGGGCGGGTGCGGGTTGATGTGGAGTTGGTGACAGAGGATGGCATTGAGGCGAGCTTGGAGAACTATGGTCGAGCGTTGACGGAAGGGGATCGCAGCTTTCAGTTTCGAGTGGTTCAAGCGGACGAGAAAACGAGCCCGCCCATGCAAGGTGGCGGCCGCAAAGTGACTTACACCTATGATGTGGAGTTCTACCTGGCCGATCGACATGAGTTGCCGCCTGCGAAGGTCACCTATGCGAAGTCGAGTGAGAAAGCGGATGGTTCGCCTCCGCTTTCGGCGAACGACGAGGCGGGCGAGCCTCCAAGCGCAAAAGTAGATCCGCTCGAATTGACAACCGATTCCGTTTCGGTGTTGGTACGACCCCCTGGGGACAAGTCTCTTTCGCCGGAGGAATTGGCGAAGATTCGAGTTTTGGACCCACATGACTTGCCTTCGGTTTGGAGCATGGGATGGTGGACATTGCCGATTGCGGCCGTCGCAGTTGCGGGCGTTCTACTCTTCATGCGTCGGCGAGGCGGGCGCGGTCCGATTGCCGTTGTTGTTTCGCCGCACGAGTGGGCCTATGCGGAGATCGCGCGGTTGCTTGCGGACCATTTGATCGAAAGTGGGCGTTTTCAAGAGTTTTTTTATCGAATCAGCTTCGTGGTACGGGGGTATGTCGAGCGGCGATTCGGGGTGAGTGCGCCGGAGATGACCACGGAAGAGTTCTTGATCGCTACCGTATCCCATCAGCGATTGAGCAGTGATTATGCGGATGAGTTGAGGCCGTTTCTTACCGCGTGCGATTTGGTGAAATACGCTCGCCATGAAGCCACAACGGTGGAATGTCAAAGCGTGCTTGACGCGGCCAGGCAATTCGTGGATCGCACCCAATCTCTGTCCGGTGAACAAGCCGTGCGCGGCGAAAAGTCTGGTTCGGGGAGTCATCCAGGATGAAAGAGTTCCTCAATGAGACGTTTCGTCCGGGGCCGATGTTTGGGTGGCTGAGTGTCTTGTTTCTTGCCCTGATTCCCTTGGTTTGGATTCGCGCGCGGTCGCGCAAGCATCGCGCACCCTTGCGATTCAGTTCGCTCGAATTGTTCGCCGGGATCGGGACAAGCTGGGCGTCGCGATTGTGGTTTGTGATTCCATTGTTGCGAACCCTGGCGATGATTGCACTGGTCATCGCGTTGGCACGACCTCAAGCGGGCGGTTCGTACAAGGACCTCCGGGAGGGAATCGCCATTCAAATGGTTTTGGACATATCGGGCAGCATGGCCGAGGCAGATTTCATGATGAACAACCGCCCGGTGCGAAGGCTTGATGTGGTCAAAGCGGTCTTTGAGGATTTTGTTTTGGGGGAAGGTTCCGTCGGTGGGCGAGAGAACGATCTCGTAGGCATGACGACGTTTGCCATGTTCGCCGATACCACGGCACCGTTGACGCTGGATCACGCGAGTCTCATTGAACTTTTGCATGAAACGGATATCCCCGGATGGGTGAACGGTCAGCAGTTGCGGCCGACGGAAGAGGCCGGTTTTACCTGTATTGGTGACGGTATCGCCTTGGCGACGGATGATCTTCGTCGCGCCGGTGAGCAAGCGCTGGTTGGGGTTCCCGGCGCCGAACCGGCCAAGAGTCGGGTGATGATTCTTCTGACCGATGGAAAGAACAACCCGCCGAAGGTCTCACCGGGCATGCCGCAATCACCCGATCCTCTTGAAGCCGCAAAAGTGGCCGCGACGTTGGGGATCAAGATCTACACCATCGGCGCCGTGGGCGGAGGGGGCACCCCAAGACGAAACTCACTTTTCGATTTCCGTGCGACACAAGAAGTGGACGAACCCATGATGAAAGCCATAGCGGTGGCGACTGGCGGGCAATATTTCCGAGCCGCGGACACAGACTCCTTGAAAAGAATTTATGAGACGATCAATCAACTGGAACGACAGAAGACCGGGGAGCGTGAATATCGGGATGACGTTCGGGCGGCCACCGTGGCGATGGTGGCGGCGCTGGGGCTCTTGTTAACCGAAATGTTTCTGACCCACACGAGGTTTCGACGGATTCCATGAATCGAATCGCGTTATATCCGATTTGGCCTTGGTTGTTTTGGCTGGCGGTGGTTCCGGGGATCGTGGTGCTCGGCGGTGGGGCGGCGGTCGCGCTGATTGACGTGCAGCGCTTGCCGCTGGACAGGCCGGACCTGTGGTGGTTGGTGGCGGTCATACCGTTTGCCGGGGTGGTGACACTCTATGGCGTTTGGCGGCGAAAACAGGCCATGTACCGCTTTACCACGGCCACTCTGGCGCCGTTGATGGCTTCTTGGATGAGTACGGTAAGACCGGCTTTTCGTGGTGGGCTCATGGTTTTGTCGCTAGGGATGATCGCTGCGGCGATCCTTGGTCCGCGATGGGGGATGCAGCTTGAGAAGCAAAAAGTTTATGGGGTCGATATCGTCGTGGCGTTGGATGTTTCACGATCGATGTGGGCCCGTGATGTTCAACCGAATCGTTTGGAATTCGCCAAGCAACAAATCCGCCAGCAGTTGGTGGAGAGGCCGCTTCTTGCGGGATCAGGACGAATGGGGCTGTTGGCGTTCGCGGGGTCGACTTCCCTTCGAGTTCCCCTCACGACGGACCTAATGACTTTTCGTTCGAAATTGGATTCGCTGAAAGTCGGCAGCGTGACGCGTGGCGGAACCGACATCGGAAAAGCCATTCTCGCGGCCGGTGACTTGTTTGCAAAATCGCCGCTCGAATCCACGAAGATCATTCTTCTATTCACCGACGGCGAGGATCACGAAGCCCAGGGTCAGGAAGCCGCGGAAGAAATGTACAAAAACCAGGGAATTCGCGTGTATACCATCGGCGTTGGAGATAGCTCGAAAACGATCGGCGCCGAGGTTCCCGCGGAAGGGTCCGGGGTGAGCAAGCCCTTGCTTCATGACGGGCAAATCGTTTTTTCAAAGTTGGATGTCGCCGGACTCAGGCGAATTGCCTCAACGGCCGGCGGTCAGTTTGCCGAAGTGAAAGATCTTCCCGCGGTTGTCAAGGCGGTGGCGGGGCTTAAGCGCGCCGAATTATCGACCGAGGAACGATTGCTGCACAAACCGCAATATCAATGGTTCGTTACTCTGGGGTTGCTTCTCATGGGTTTGGAAATCATGGTAAAAGAGCGTCGGAGCTCGGTGGAGGGGTTGCCCAGGAGATTATGGGAACAAGAGGTGGCGGCATGATACCGGTGAAAGTGATCCTATTTGCCTGTGCATCAGCATTCCTGCTCGCGGGACCGTCGCTTGCGCAAGATCAAACACAGAGTCCGGCGAAAGATAAGCGAGCCGATCCGTCCGTCCACGAGATCATGCAAGACGCCAATCGGATGTTGTCCGAAGGGCAGTCCTTGGCGGCACTCGAAGCCTATCATCGAGCCGAAAAACTGCTTCCCGATGCTCCTGAAATTGCATTCGGGCGTGGACTGGCTCACTATCGCTTGAAAGAAATGGAAGAGGCAAGGGAGGCCTTTCGAAAAGCCGCAACGGCAAGTGATCCGTCGCTTTCCCAAGATGCAAAATATAGCATGGCCACTTGTGATCACGCTGAGGCGCTGCAGAGTTCGGCTGATCCCCAAGGCGCTGTCACCAAGTTGGAAAGCGCCATGCAACAGTATCATGACGTCCTCTCGGCCAACCCCCGGCATGAAGCGGCCATAGACGCCAACCTCAAAGCCGCGGCTTCTTGGCGTCAACTCAAGCAATTGCTTCAACAACAACAGCAGCAGCAACAGCAAGACGGCGATCAAAAGGACAAGGATCAACAAGAAAAACAAGATCAACAACAACAGGACAAACAAAAACAGGATCAAAAAAAACAAGAAGGCGATAAGCAAGAGCAATCCGAAAAAGAACAACAAGAATCCTCTCAAGAGCAGAAGGACCCGAAATCCTCTCAACAAGAGGAAGGCAAGGAAGATCAAGAAAAAAAGCAGTCCTCGGCCAAGGAAGAACAAAAAGAGCAAAAACCCTCTGAAGCCCAGGAGCAACAACGGGCCGAAGACAAAGAAAAATCGTCCAACGAGCAGGCTCAACGACGATTGCGCGAAATGGTCCAAGCGATGCAACAGCGAAAACGGAATCGCGCGCAGCAAGTGCAACCGATAGCTCCTCCGCCCACGGAGAAGGATTGGTAAATGGTCCGTAGGCTACTGACCCTACTAGTATTGACGGCTTTGACTTCTGCAGCTTTTGCGCAGAAGCAGCAGACCGCTGGACGCGCCGAACTCCGCTTCGATACCGTCTCGCTTGAAGTCGGGGAGTCGATCGTTGGGCAGCTCATTTTCACGAATTCCGGCGTACCTCGTGCGCCGGCACTTTCTGCGCCGGATGGATTAGAGCTGTCTCTATTGAGCACCACTCCCTCTTTCAATCAGAGCATTCAAATGAGCGGCACACGCCGCGTGGACTTGACGCAATACACCTTTGGCATTCGCTTGACCGGAAAAAAGGCCGGTAAATATGCCCTTGGACCCTTCACGCTGGATTGCGAGGGGTCTTCCCTCACCACTCGTCCGTTGGAGGTTTCCGTACGAAATGTCGTACCCACCAGCGAATCCAACGGGGACAAGCTGGTTTATGCCGAAATCCAAGTGCAACCTACAAGAATATTTGTGACGCAGTCGTATTCGGCCACATTGATGATCGGAGTTCGAAAAGTAGAAATCGCCGGTCGCGTTCATGAAGTCGATAATTTTCTGAACACCATTCTCGACGGTCGATCCACTCAGCTTGCGAACTTCGCGGGGAAGCGGTACACGGAGAGTGATATTTCCCTGCCAGATTCGAAGGGAGTTCGTCACTCCTACAAGCTGTACAAAATTCAAACGGATGTTCGGGCGGAAGACGTCGGCGAGGTGGCGATCGGCCCGGTTTTCCTGCGCGTCAATTATCCTCTTTCGTTGCAACGGGGTGTTTTCGGGGGGACCGAGCTTGGAGAAACCAAGAGCCTGTCCGTTCGCGCTGAAGGCCCAAGGGTGACCATTCTCGGCCCACCGGAAGAAGGGCGCCCTGGGGATTTTTCCGGCGCCATCGGGCAATACACCCTTCACGTCTCCGCGAAACCGGATCACGTGGTGCAGGGACAGCCCGTGACACTGTCGGTCGGAATTCGCGGTAATCCGCTCGACGGTCTCGCCGCGCCCAACCTCACGACCCAACCGGAACTGGCCAGCCGGTTTGATTTCACTCCCGAGGAACCCGGCTCGGATATCGAGGCCGGCGCCAAAGTTTTTCGAAAAGCGATCTTTCCGAAACAGCACGGGGAACAAACTGTTCCGCCGTTGACTTGGACTTTTTTTGACCCTCGTCAAGAGAAATACGTCACCCTTCGCAGTGAACCGATTCCCATTTCCGTGGCCCCGGCGTCGGAATCGCACGAACTTTCGGGTTCAGACTCCACCGCCGCAAACGGGCCGTCCGCAATTACGCTGAAAGTGTTGTCGGGCGGACTCTCCCCCAACCATGTTGACGTGCAAAGCGCTCTCGCTTCCCAGGCCGTCCTCTCGACTACCAACACGGTTGTTCCCCTGACCATCGCCCCGCTGATCTGGTTGGCGATTACACTGACAACGAAACATCGCGCTCGCCTGCGCGAGGATGTCACGTGGGCCAGACGACGAAACGCCCGCCGCAACGCGGAACGGCGAATTAGATCTGCGTCTCGTGAGGCGTCGACGAAAGAATCCATCGGTGCGCTCGGCGACGCCGCGATCGGCTACATCGCCGATCGCTTCAATTTGCCTGCGGGAACCCTCACCCCGTCCGAAGCCAAGACCGTTTTGGAAAACCACGGCGTTCACGCGGAGATCGTGCAAGAAATTCTCGGTTTCCTCGAGCGATGTGATGCCGCACGATTTGCACCGTCCTCGTTGGATTCGCTTTCGGTGGTTGACCTCTCGGCACGGGTTCGAAAATGGGTCGATCGAATCGAAAAGGTGCCACGGTGAGTCACTTTGTAGTCACTGGATCGCGTGGCCATATCCGTTGGACCCTATTGTTCGTCTTAGCAACTGTAACCGGAGCGACGGCGCAAACCCTTTTGCTTCCGCAACAACCCGATATGCTGCAAGTGGAGTTTGAAACTGCCCTGCAAGAGTTTGAACAAGCCCAGCGGATTCAAGCCTCCAAACCCGACCAAGCACGCAAGCTGTTTCAAAGCGCCGCTTCACGATTCGCCGCGATTGCCCAGTCCGGGATCGTGAATGGCCGACTGGAATACAATCTTGGAAACGCCTACTTGCAGGCCGGCGACGTAGGCCGCGGAATTCTGCATTATCGCCGCGCGGAACGAATCTTGCCCCGCGATCCCCTTCTCGCCGACAACCTGGTCACCGCACGCAAGCGTTGCTTGACGCCGATCGCCCAAACGCGACGAAGCGCGGTCATGCGAAGCCTATTGTTTTGGCACTTTGAAACGTCGTGGATGGAGCGACTTCACGCAGCTCTTGGGGCCTACCTGGGAATCTGGACCGTGCTGACCGTACGAAACTTTATTTCGCGTCGATCCGTGACCATCCTGGCCACAGGCCTTGCCCTGGTCACGGTGATTCTCGGCGCATCCCTTGGGTCCGAACAGTGGTTGGAGCGAAACGTCCCCGAGGGTGTGGTGACCAGCATGGACGTGGTGGTGTATCGGGGTCCGGGCACCGGTTATCAGCGACAATTTGAGCAGCCCCTACAACCTGGCGTGGAATTCACGATTCGTGAACGACGTGCCAATTGGTGGCACCTCACCCTTCCGGACGGTCAATCCGGCTGGATCGATGAACAAACCGCCGAACTTATCGAAGGCTCGCCGGGATCGACGCTGCCCTTTCGATAAAGGACGGCGCTTCGACGCGCGGAACCCGTCGCCAGAATGTTCCGCTTATCCGTTGGATAACTTGAATTCGCCTTCAACGGCGCGCAACGTTCAAGAACGGCGCAGAGTTCCGCTGCCCGGTGCTTCCTTTCATACTGACCCGCCCCCGACCATGCCTGCGAGCCAACAGGGACACGTCCTGTCACCAACTGTTTCAACGCATTCGCAAAACCTGCGACGTCATCCGGCAAGCAGGTGCAAGCAAGGGCCTTCGACCTCGAAAGAACCTCGCGTGTCGGATTGTTTTCGGAAACGGCCGCCAAGATGGGTCGACGCAGAGCCAGGCACTCGTATAGCTTATTGGGAACCTGCAACTCGCTTCCTGGTCCCGACGCACCCACAACCAACACCGCGTCGCTTCCCGCCAAAATGGCGAGTGTCTCCGCGTGGCTCTTTCGACCAAGCAAGCGGACGCTTGAGGCCACTCCCGCTTTCCTCGCCAACCCATCCAGCGGTTCCCTTCCGAATTCCCTAGGCCCTAACAACACCACGCGCATTGTGGCCGCGACTTCGGGGGCCATCTGTTGGAGCTTGCTGATAGCAGAAAAAAGAACCTCTGGACTTCGTCGACCATAAAACTCTCCGGCGTGCGTCAAGATGAATTCACCCGGTCCACCCAAACGCCTTGGTCTAATACCGGTCACAAGCTCTTCATCGAATCCGTTGCCGATCGTGCTCACCTTACTTTCCAGCCAGGGCAACCGTTGAATCGCGCTTTCCGCGGCCGTGGGCGTGTTGAAAATAACGTGATTGGCTTGATGAAAAACTCGGCGCTCCAGCCACTGATCCCACGCATCGATACTTGCAAAGGGCGAGGTACGAAATGGATTGTCCCGCCACGGATCCCGAAAATCCGCGACCCAGGGAATCCGCGACCACCGGCTTAGAAGGGCCGCAATAAGATGCGCGCTGAGGCAGGGCGAGGTCGAGTACATCACTTCCGGCCTGTGTCGCCGAAGCAGCCGAAACCCCTCACGAAGGGCGGGAAATATCCATCCCACCCGAGAATCAGGCGTGGTCAGGAGTCTCGTCGCCCAATCCACAAACTTGGGCGATGCCTTCGGCGGAATGCAATCCGCATTGCGAGCCGCGGGCTTCAGCCCGCGCGGCCCTGCCGAAGTTTGACATGTCGCTGGAGACCCTTCCCGTCTGAAAGAGATGAATCTCTTGACCCACCTCACCACATCAGGCGAGGACGCACGACTGACAAGCGTGGTGAGGGGCACGCGATCCAGCAACGTGGGATCGCAGGGTTCGTTCCCAACTTCCGCGGTCAGCACCGTCGCTCGCCACCCCAAGGAGTCCAGGTGACGGACAAACCCCAGCGTGCGATGAGTTCCGCTTCGTTGAATTGGGGGAAAGGAATGGGCAATGCAAAGCCACGACCGACGGGGTGGCCGATGATCTTTTTTCGACTTCATGCATGCCACCCCATGGGATCGCTTCCTTAACCCGGATCGGAAATCCCAGCGCTAGGCGCATCGGCCAAATACGAATCTTGAAGCCACCGCATTCGTCCTCTTTGCCGAAAGCGCTGCCAACAACCGACCACAAAACCCGCCAAGTTTGAAAACAGCACGACCCACATAACCACGAACGTCAACGGATAGGCCAGCCTTCGATGGGTCCGTTGCGACACTCGAAGCGCCCGCTCGTGAAACGTCCATCCATAGAAATAACCTGCAAGCAGGGCGAAAACCGCTATCCACAAGAAATGAACGAAGCACAAGGCAAGGATGACAATCAAGAGCCACAGATTCCTTAAGTTATAACCGAAGTCTCTGGCTCCGATTTGAGTGTGACCTCTTCCGGTGCCATAGTTGTAGAACTGCCGAGCAATGGCACAAAGCGTGGTCCTCGGTCGCCAGTTCACAATGGCATCACTTGCGAATCGCCAGGCGGCGCCCAATCGGCGAATCTTATGGTCGAAAAGCGTGTCTTCCGAAAACTGCAGCCACTCCGGCCAACCGCCGGCTCGCTCCCACAGCGACTTTCGATACGCCATCGATCGCCCGGATGGATTAAACGTGCTCGGCGAAACCGGTTCCAATTGCCCGCGCATCGTGCACAGACCCACCACGTCTTCCAGCAACGATTGCGGCGCGATCCGATACGATCCCGCGATGAACTCGACTTCGGGTTCGCGTTCGATAGGCCGAACGAGGTTTTGCAGCCACGTCGGTTCCGGTCGACAGCCGCCGTCCGTGCAGGCGATGAGGTCGGTCGTCGCCGCTTCCGTGGCAATATTTCGTCCGCGGCTGATGTTGGCCCCGACGGCTTCGATCAAACGAATCCGAGGATTCTGAGTTTGATGACGGGCAATGACACCGCGAGTTCCGTCGGTGGAACCGCCGTCTACGACGATGATCTCACCGGGCTGGCGACTCTGCACAAATAGCGCGGTCAGGGTCTCGTCGCAACCGACCACATCATTTTTGACCGTCATAATCACGGTCACTGTTGGTTCCGCTCCGCGCATAATCTGCCCCCGCGTCTTTCTTCCTATCGACCGTCACAGTTTGAAAATCAAGGTCGCAGACCTGAATTCTTCAGCCAAGGAAGAAAGGGTGGGAGCGAGTTTGATTTCAGAGATTCACGAGGCGGATTCACCGGAGTTTTGGATATTGAACACCGTGGCCGCGACGGCTCCGCCAAGAAACGGTCCCACGAGATACAACCAAAGATGTTGCATCGACCCGCCACCGGCCATGGTGTGGATGAGCAATGGGCCAAACCCAACCGCCGGATTGAATGCGCCTCCAGAGATGGGTCCACCTGCAAATGCGCCCGCCAACACAGTGAATCCAATCGCCAATCCAAAGTACGAATTATTCGCGGTTCGCTTGGCGGTCGCCGTGTTCAAAACGACGAGAGCAAGGGCAAAAGTGAAAAGGAATTCAACGAGCAACGCCTTTGTGGTTGAAACCCCGACCGCCGGCGCAGGGCCCGCGAAGGTCTTCCCCGTGATGTAAAGAACAGCGGCAGCGGCCAAGAACGCCCCGAACACTTGAGCGATCATGTACCAGACAAAGTCGGCGCCGGACAACTTGCCGCGAAACCAAACCGCCAAAGATACTGCCGGATTGAAATGTCCACCCGAAATGTGGCCGCCCATATAGACCATCACCATCAACACGCTGCCAATCGCAATCGGTGCGTACGGGCTCCCGCCGACCACGGTCAAACCAATCGTCAAGACGAGAAAAAAAGTTCCGATGGTCTCGGTCAAGTATTTTTCCATTTTCATATCGTTTTTCCCTTAAAACCAAAATTCGCGCTATTCACCCGCTACTCGTCGCAATGCCTGACTGATCCGCGACAGCGCCTCCACAAGGTCTTCCGGCGGAACAGCCGTCCGCAGACGAACATGATCGTCTAATTGGAAAAAGTCACCTGGAGTTACCCGCGTGTCAAATTCTTGGGCCAGGAATTCGCAAAGCCGAGCGGCTTTGACCCCGCCCAACAGGCGAACGCATTCGAAAATCGCACCGTGATTCGGATAACCCGCAACTCGCGGTTCGCGCTCCAGCCAATCTGCAAACACCGGTCGACCCGCGGAGTACAACCCTCGATATCGCTCTTCCAATCGTTCCATGTTTTGAAAGGCTTGAATCGCCAGCGCCGACGACGGTGCCGCGTTGTTGACACTCAACAAATCCATGATCCGTCTGGCTTGTTCGGCCAATTCTGGACCGGTCAGCAACCAGCCGATTCTTATCCCGCTGAGACCATAAACTTTGGTCAAGGAATTCGTGGCCAGAACGTGGTCGCCAAAATGTGCAGCGGTCCAAAGCGGAGTTCCTTTCACGATATGAACGGCGTCCAAATAAACCTCGCCCACGATCAGCTTAGCACCCATCTCCAAACAGCGTTGAGAAATCGCGGCCATCTCATCGGGCGAAATGTACTGCGCGCTTGGGTTATGAAGATTCGTCAGGACGACAGCTTTTGCTCCTTGGAAAAGGTCCTTGTCGAGTCGATCGAGGTTGATCCGAAATCCTTCTTCTGGCCGGCGCGCCAAAAACTGAATTTGCAGGTGGAGAAATTTGGCGATGAGGGCCAGAGGTTCGTAGACCGGCTCCTCGATCAGAATTCGATCCCCAGGTTTAACCGCGGCTGCGACAGCGATGAAATTCGCCGAGCTGGCCCCCGGCACCGGGACCACGTCGTCTTCCGGGTGATGGTATCGGGCAGCGATGGCGGCGATGAGTTCGGGATCACCGTAGGTTCCGCGAACTTCGAGAGGTGCCGGCACACTTGGGTCGAAGGCAATATCTGTGGCCGGCGCATGGGGAACGCCGCTTTCGGTGAGTTCATATCGAACCCGCTGATGCGTCTTGGACCAGTTCATGTATTCCAATTCGTTGCCTTCCATTGCCCTTCGGACTTTAACCATAACGCAGCCCAACGCCAGTGAAGAAACATTCCATTCAACCACCGATCGCTCCCTCACGGTCGCGGCTCTGATTGAACCATACATTACACGAACATAAGGTTCTGGAAAAGTAAAGAATTATTTCGAATTGTTCCTACGTCGTGACCGGCCTGGAAGTTGGGTTGGAATTGCTTCGGAAGTACTTGGCTCGCATTCGTACATGACCCAAAAAAAATATCCGAAGATGATTGACCAAAGACCATAAACAAACACTCTATCCAAGCTGAGGAATTTCGTACCCAAATAGGAAGAGAGAATGCCTAAGGTGACGCTAACCACGAACTTACCGATTAAGGCAAAGAGTCCGACCCATAATGGCGAGACAAGCAGCAGGAAGAAGGCTTCCAAGGCCTGTTTTCGTAGCGAGCAAGCAAGGACGATTACAGCGAACACAAGCCACACCAACGAGCTCAAAAGACCTCGTTCAAAAGGGTCCCATGAAGGTAGCCAAGTGGTCGAAAAGAACAACCAATTGGAGACAGGGAAAGCGCTTCCGATTAGGAGTGCTCCTCCAAAACCAACTCGTCTCGAGCAGCCCAACATTGCCAAAACAGAAAAAACGCCTGAAACGATTACATCGATTTCCTTCTGATCCCACTTCTTGAAGTCGACGAGAACTTGAACAAGACTCGTTTGAATGAGTGAAAGGAATAGACCCACCGACGCCGAAATCCAGATTGGAATGGGGTACTTTTGTTGCGCGACCAACACCTTAACCTCTTGCTCTAACCCGTCGACCCTCTTAAACAACTCGGCTTTCGCTGTTCGCTCACTCTCCAAGTCATTTTTCGCTTTGTCGTATTTGGCTTCCCGATTCGAAGCCTGTTTTTTGAGGGCGGCCATTTCTGAAGTGTTTCTCGAAAGCTCTTCTTTCGCCGATGTCAGCGCCGCAGAGATTTCGTCACGTTGAGAACTGAGTTTCCGATATGCCGACTCCGATGTCCCGGCCCTTCTTTCGAGCTTGGATATCTCGTGCTTTTTCTCGTCACGCTCTTTCCTAAGTTCTTCTATTTTTCCTCTTTGTTTCTGGACTAACTGATCGTAATCGAATTGGAGTTTTTCATCGGCTCGAACCCAGCCAGTACTTGGGTGCGATATTTTGGCGGACTCCACCGAAGCCACGCACTTTACAGTAAGTTCGTTCGTTACATCCCAATATGCGGGGGACATTTCCTCAAGGCGCTTTCGAAAGTCCGAGAGTTTCTGTTGAAGGATGTTATCGTCTTCACGTTTGTCCGAGGGAAGGGTCCTAATACCTCCTCGAATAAGCGGGAGAACCGGTTTTTTTTGTTCGACGGCATAATCAAATTCCTTTTCTGTCCAACTGGTCTTATTGTCCGCCAAAGTTCCATACCGGCCGGCAATAATAACCACGTAGTAATCGCACCGATCGATTTCTTTCTTTATTGTTTTCCATTGGGCATCTCCTCCTGCGGCAAATATTTCCATTCCCGTGGGAATGCAATGGACTGCCGCCAATGCATCCCGAACAAGTTGGCGCTCCTCCTTTAGATCAACAAAAGTCGAACTGATGAAAACTTGGTAAAGTTTACGAAGCTCACCATTGGACTTGGTGTGATTTTGCGAGTGGTCGGAATCAAGTGCCATGAAAAACTCCGGGACCGTAGACCTTCACAAATTAGTTTTCAAAACGCCCAAAACAATACAAGAATAGGCGCGAAGGTACTTACGTCGTTACGAATGGTCAACCGACGGCTTTTAGGTGGCACAATATGGCACTGCTCAAGAGCAGTGGCACCCGGTGGCACTTTCCCCTATCCTGTCCTCCCCCTGGATCGGGGAGAGGGAAGGCAGGTCGATGACCTGCCTTACAAGGTGTCGGGTCGATAACCGGATATACACGGTGTCAAGATTTCGCCGCATGGTCGAAACACGCGCTTCTATTGGACTTTCAATAGGTCCGATAATTCGCGTTTGTTCACTTTTGACTAAGCTACCGGACCCATATGGTGGAAAGCGAATGGTGGGTTCGCTAGGATGCACATTCTTTGCACGGCCTTTACCCAAAAGCGGGCGATGGGGCCAACGGGAAGCAGTGATGACGCGGATGTAGGGTCGCTTGAGGAGGATTTCATGGCGATTATTCAACCGGATCAGATACGCAACATCGCACTCATCGGTCATAGCGGGTGCGGAAAAACCACTTTGGCGGAAGCACTTCTGTTTAAAGCCGGGGTGACCACGCGAATGGGCAGCGTTCCGGAAAAGACGTCGATTTTGGATTACACGGAGGATTCCAGGGAGAAGCTTTCGTCGCTGGATTCGGCGGTTTGTTCGTTTCAGCATAAGGGGGTTCATGTCAATCTGATTGACACGCCCGGTAGCGCGTCGTTTTGTGGAGCGGCGACTTCGGCATTGTCGGCGGTGGAGTGCGGGGTGCTGGTCATTTCGGCAACGGCGGGGATTCAAGTTAATACGCGCAAGATGATGGAGCGGGCGCGAGATTATGGAATCGGCACTTGGATTGTGATCAATCATATCGATGCGCCCAACGTGAATTTGCCGGCGCTGTTAGCGCAGGTGCAGGAGCAGTTTGGGACGAAGTGCGTTCCGATCACGTTACCGATCAACGGGGGGAAGGGTGTGATCGATTGTCTGACGGCGACTTCGGGGTCGTCGGACTTGGGAGATGTGGGAGAAGATCATACGGCTTTGATTGATGCGATCGTAGGGGCGGACGACGTGTTGATGGAGCGATACTTGGGCGGAGAGGTTTCTGAAGACGAGGTGAAGGCCGCGGCAGCGAAGGCGGTGGCGAAGGGTGAATTCGTACCGGTTTTTTTTACGAATGCTAAAGGGAATGTCGGCGTGTCAGAATTCATGGACACCTTGCTGGTTTGTTGTCCGAGTCCGGTGAGTGGGAAGCGGCGAGTGTTGGTGGAAGGGGAAACGAAGACGGAAGTCGGGCCCAGTGTGGACGGAGCGTTCATCGGTCAGGTGTTTAAGATCAGCACGGACCCCAAGAGCAATATCAAGTATCTATGCGTGCGGGTGCACTCCGGAAAGCTTACGCCGGATATGGTGGTGAAGACTTTGCGGGAACCCAAGGGGAATCGTCCGGGGCATACGTTGCGAACCATCGGGGCCGAGCATAAAGAGATCGAATTGGGTTCCGCGGGAGACATCATCGCGCTTGCGAAGCTCGACTTTCACATCGGCGATACGCTTTGCACTGGAAAACCGGGGATGATCGCGATGCCGTCCTTACCCAAGCCGATGTTTGCGTTGGCTCTTGAATCGAAGACTCGCGGGGATGAGGACAAGATCGGCGGGGCTTTGAAGAGATTTTCCGAGGAAGACCCGTGCTTTGTGACAGAGCGAGGCACTGGAGGCGAGTTGGTGATTCGCGGCATGGGCGATCTTCAACTGCGGACTTATCTGGGCCGAATGGCCAAGCATTACAAACTGGAAGTCGACACGCGTCCGCCTCGAATTCCGTACAAGGAAACAATCATTGGAACGGCACACGATATCGAATACACGCACA
>JBBTCX010000109.1:0-3141 GCA_038043045.1 Planctomycetota bacterium
CCTGGCCCGGCAGGAAAACGTGAACGGGGAGATTCAACTCGACCTCCAGGGTGAATTCTTCCGAAATACTCTGTCGCAGTGTTGTGACGATCGAGGTGCCTTCCGGCTGCTCCCCGCCGATGGCCCAAGTCCCCAAGAGACCACAAGACAGCACTAGAAGCACGAGGAGCACTCGCTCCTTGTCGGGTTTGAACCGGATCATCTACTCTCTCCATTCATCGCGCACAAGCGCCTCAGCACGTTGCATCATGGTTTCACGGCAGATCTCGCTCTGAGTTCCGATACATTCGAGGCACCGCGCCTGTCCGATCGGTAATTCCAATGTCTTGTTGGAAAGCTCCGCGAACTGCTGATTCGGTTTCGACAAAGAACTTCTCGTCGGCCTCACCGAAACAAGAAATCGTCGTGACATCTTGTTCATACCCTCGACCGGGGCCAATTCCAGGATACCGCAGCGTTCCGTGTGCAGCGATGGAAAACCCGCCCGCCTCGCACATGCCGGAGTTCTCGACAGTGAACGTCGGCTCATCCAGGGATTTCGTGCCAAACACGGCCTCTCTCACCAAGAATCCGCTTTTGGTCAGTTCGATCACCATGCGCCATCGTCCCGGTAGGCTTGGGCCACGGTTACCCTCCGCAAGGATAACCACCAATCCGTCACTCCGAATATCCATAGACGTGATTCGATCGATCAACTCGCCGAATCCCCGCCCCGTGGCGCGTACTGAGTCTCGAAATAGTAGTGTGCCGATATCCTCGGAGGGTCGAAAACGTGTTCCATGAAGATATGTTCCCCTTTCTGTTGTGACCGACCCGTCGGGGGCGACGAGATAGGGTTGATGCTCACTGATACTGCTGGCCTCCTTGGTCGTGTGGAACGCCATGCTTCCGATGGGTCTTCCTGAATACATGTAGTGATTCTCATCGTCATGGAGCGTTCCTGACGTGCCGGGCGGGAAATAAATCAGCGGGTCGTGATGGCTCACCCGCGTCGACAGGGCGAAGTCTCCCTTCACGCATGTGACCGTGCATTCCGTCGTGTAACTGCCTACCTCCGGGTGTGGAGGAAAGACCTGCACAAAGATCGTGAATTGCAGTTTGGCAGCGGTCAGCAGATTAGCGTCCGCTCGTCGAAGACCTTCTAGAACTTCTTCCGCGGTAAACGAACGACGGTCATCGGCCACGCTTGCTTTGCTCGTTTGAGAAGGAACCAAGTCGTCTACCCGGGGAGGCTCGCTACCAAGCACCGGGACGATGGCAAACCCGATCATAAGAATGATTCGCATCGATCTTTCATCCTTTCGGAAGCTTCTTTCCAATAATACCCTGGCATTCCTCGCTTTATGGAGTGGGACCCGGACATCCGCAAACCGGGCGCGGTAGCGGGGATACAAACGTGCCAACGATGTCGCCCGTGCAAAGGGGAATGAAACAATCGCCATCGACAATGACACGAGAGGGGCCACCCGATCCATGTTCTTATTCTTTAGGAGAATCCTTGCTTTTGGGGGATGGTGATCAATTGGCGCCTGCGCGAGCGGGTTTGTTGCGACGGTCTTGAAGTTTATGCTTGCGGCCCTCAACCTCACGGAGAGTACTTTCCACTTCCTCAAAAAGTGTGGGATTTACTTGTGGGATAAAATCCTCGAGTGCAATTTCATGCACCACCTTGTTTTGATCACTTAAATGAACCGTATAGGATCCCTCATTGGCAAATGCAAAATTGCCGAACCAAAGTGTGCCTTTGGATTGAAATTCAAGAATAGGTTGAGCTCGCCCAGTCCTTGTGAACGCGGCGTGGCGAACGAGATAGGGCGGTTCTGATTCCACGGAAATCGCCCATTGTCCCGAAAGGTTTCCCCAGAATCCGTTAACACAAAGGCTTCTTATGGGCGAATCCAGGGATTCCACTTCAAGGTCACCTTCCAGAATCGATGAAAAATTCCTGCCCAAAGCCCGCAGGTAAATGAGCGGTTCTTGTGTAGTCCAATTGTTATGATCCGAAGCGCTGTAACGATCATAGGTAGTCGAGTTGCCGCGCCACACCACCTTGCTCTGATCGTTTAGTCCAAAAGATGCCAGCTCCGTGACGGAATCGTTTCGCTCGGTGTCATGGAGGGTTCCACTCGACATCGGTACCCAGACGACAAAATAACCTTGGTCGTCATAATCCCAACGCGCATGAACTCGGTCATTCAGAGGGCGGTATCTCAATTCAGGAATGCTAATGGTATCACACATTGAGGCTTGACGGTCTAGCGTGAAATTCATTGTGCAAAGTTCCATACGATAACCTTGGTCCAATTCCCAACCGCGCGTAGGCTGTTCCACGCGAACTTCGATTGAGGAATTGCTGAGTATCGCTTGGTCCTGCTCCCGAATGGCTCGCAACATTGACATAGGTTCGTGATCATACATAACAAACGGATCTGCAAGCAAAGGAGTAGCAGTCTGGAATATCGCAGCCAACGTCAAGAAAGTTGCTTTCATTGATTTTCTCCGAGATTGGACTTCTGCTTGAAGATTTCCCAGCTCCGCTGATTCCGGCGGACGTCGACCAATACCAAACTGATTTTCAAAAAATCCGACTGCGGCGGGACAACTGCAAATTCTTTCCGTGCTTCGATGAGCCGGGTCGAGAATGGGAACTCCCGTACAAATAGACGTATCGCAACGAGTGATTTCAGGGACGCTAAAACAGCCATCCCCACATCCTTGCCAGTGGTAAAACAACGCATGATATCCCCCCGGAAAATTGGTCGAGCAGTTATTGTTGTCCGCGTAGTTTTGTTGCAGGACCAAAAACCCGCTTCCCGTATCGTAACTGTCGCACTGTGGCCTACCAATGCGATCAGGATGTTCATCACAAGTGCTGCTATCAAAAGTGTTTTCAATACAGATATCATCAGAACACTCTTGATCTCCGTCAAGATGCGCGCACTCGTTGTAAGTCACACTTAAATGATGACAGTTGTCACAAGCGGGTTGACATAAATCAGGAGGGTCGCACGTCAAAAACTCACCGTGAAACTCTCGACCATTCTGCTCGCAACAGTAGTGATTCGTCTCCTCGCACGACCCCGAACCGAAATCGCAGCATGCCCCTTTGGGAGCGCACACATCCATGCAGCATATATTGCC
>JBBTCX010000110.1:0-1731 GCA_038043045.1 Planctomycetota bacterium
CTTTTGCCATGCCGGCAGGTATGGTCAGCAGCCCTGTTGACCAGGCCGGTGGCGATGATACGATGGACAGTGATGCCGACCCAAGTATGGGCGGTATGACGGTTGTGGAAACCTTGACTTCCGGTGAAAACAACGAAGACTACGACGCCGGTTATTACGAAGGCGTACAAGTGGGCGACTACGTTTGGCTGGATGAAAATGCCGATGGTATCCAAGATGCCGGCGAACCCGGAATCGAAAATGTAGAAGTAAAACTGTTGAATGGCGCCGGTAATCCGGTGACGACGGATGCCAATGGCAACGCGATTGTCAACCAGTTCACCAATGCCAACGGTTACTACCTGTTCGATCACCTGAATCCGGGTGTGTACAAAGTCATGTTTATCAATCCGGATGCGACGAAGTACACGCTGACCATCAAAGATGCAGGTACCGACGACGAAGTCGACAGCGACGCCAACCAGGCTATGCTGATGAGCGATCCGACGGATTTCCTCAACTCTGGTGAAGAAGACCTGAGTTTAGACGCCGGCTTCTTCGTGAAAGCCAAAGTAGGCGACTACGTTTGGGAAGATACGAACGGCAACGGTATTCAGGACAGCGGCGAACCCGGTATTGAAAATGCCAGCGTGACCTTGACGGGTACCGACAACCAGGGCAACCCGGTTAACCTGACAACGACAACGGACAATACGGGCATGTATATGTTTGGCGACCTGGTCCCGGGTACTTACCAGATCACCTTTGGCACGCCAACGGGCTACAACCCGACGCCAGCCGATGAAGGAAACAATGATTCCGTAGACAGCGATGCCGGCCCAATGGGCTCGACACCGGCATTCACGGTAGTTTCCGGTGATACAATTCCGACCTTCGACGCAGGCTTCTATGAGCCAGCCGAAATCGGCAACTACGTATGGGAAGACACGAATGCCGACGGTATTCAAAACGACGGCCCAACAGGAATTGCCGGAGTAGACGTAATTCTAAGTGGTACAGACGGCGCCGGTAATCCGGTAAATGCCAGCACGACCACCGACGGCAGCGGCTACTACCTGTTCCCGAACCTGGCGCCCGGCTCCTACAAACTGAGTTTTGTAACGCCGGTGGGCGGCTACGTGCCGACCACAGCCAACGACCCGGATGCCAATCCGAACGACGCCGACGACTCCGACGCCAACCCGGCCATGGGCGGCATGACGGTATTCGAAGTGCTGACTTCGGGTGAGTCCAACCTGACTTACGATGCGGGTTATTACATCCCGGCTTCTATAGGCAACTATGCCTGGTTGGATGAAGACGCCGACGGCGAACAAGACCCGGGCGAAGCAGGCTTGCAAGGCGTCGAAGTGACCCTGACAGGTACCGACGGCCAGGGCAACCCGGTAACGCAAACGACCACAACGGATATCGACGGTTCTTACCTGTTCGATGACCTGGTCCCCGGCGATTATAAATTGACTTTTGCCATGCCGGCAGGTATGGTCAGCAGCCCTGTTGACCAGGCCGGTGGCGACGATACAATGGACTCCGATGCCGACCCGGCCATGGGCGGCATGACAGCCGTTGAAACCTTGACCAGTGGAGAAAACAACCCCGACTACGACGCCGGTTACTACGAAGGCGTACAAGTAGGCGACTACGTATGGCTGGATGAAAACGCCGATGGCGTACAAGATGCCGGCGAACCCGGTATTGAAAACGTAGAAGTAAAACTGCTCGACGGCGCCG
>JBBTCX010000111.1:0-31173 GCA_038043045.1 Planctomycetota bacterium
CCGCAAGGCTCCAGAAGTTGTGGGTAAACATAAGGCTACAGCCCGCGGCTCGCTGGGATTTTAGGATGCATTTTGAGCTGAACCATGAATACCATTAAGCAATGGTTTGATGAATGGGAGGATGTGCTCCAGCGGGAAGCCAAAGTTGTAAGTTGACAGAAGCGAAAGACTAGCTAAGAGGTGGTCAATATGAGAGCAATTCGGCATTTGATTCTTCAGTCGACTTTGGCGGCTTCAGTTTATTTAACTTCGAGCTGTGCGCCGTTTCATGCGAAACAGGTGCAGAGCGGACTTGACGGTGACCGGCTGACGCTCGGTACCGTGCAGCGAAACATTCACAAAGGAATGAGCGGCGCGGATGTGGTCGAGTCGCTCGGTAGCCCCAACGTGGTGTCGACTGATGACCAGGGGCGCGAAGTGTGGGTCTACGACAAGTTTGCCACGGATGTTGTGGCCTCTGAAAGCGGCTGGACCGTACTTGGTGCGGGGGTCGGCGCGGGCGGTGGAGCAGCCGGCGGCGGATTGCTTGGCGCAAGCGGCGGCTCCGGCGCGCGGTCCACCAGCCAGCGCACCTTGACGGTGGTTATCAAATTCGACGAAAACAAAAAGGTGCGCGATTTTGCGTATCACACTTCTCGATTCTAGGGGTCGATGTCTCCAAGCGACGTCGGTGCGGGCATTAGGCCCACGGGTCATGTGCATATTGGCACTGGGGTTCGGGTTCGGTTGTTCATCCCGAATTCCGCGAGATGCATTGGCCATGACACGTCCAACTCTCGAAGTCCGCCAACAAAGCACGCGCCGATTCGAAACCGCCGATGAGCAGGTCGTCCTCGCCGCGTCGGCTGGTCTGTTGCAAGATTTGGGGTTCAATATCGATGAAAGCGAAACAGACTTAGGCTTGATCGTGGCCTCCAAAGACCGCAGCGCCGTTCAAGGCGGACAAGTCGCGGGAAAGGTTTTCATGCTCATCCTCTTTCGTGCCAACGTTCCCATTGATAAGAATCAGAGATTCCGTGCGTCGATCGTGACCAAGCCCGTCGGACAGGATATCGTGGTGCGGGTCACGTTTCAGCGCGTCGTCTGGAACGATCGCGGACAGATCACCCACCTCGAGCGATTAGACGAACCAGGCGCATACCAAGAGTTTTTTGACAAACTTTCCAAGTCCATTTTTCTTCAGGCGCATGAATGATGACGAGATCCATTGTTACTTTTCTCATCCTTGTATCCCTCTTTCAGACCCAAGCGGGCTGCCACACCTCAAGAAAACAATTGCTCGCCGCCGACGCGAGTCAGGTGAAACTTCGCTCCATTCAAACTCGCGCTTTCGAAACGACCGACAAACCGGGAACGCTTCGGGCGGTGTTGGCCACCTTGCAAGATTTGGATTTCGTGATCGACGACGCCGACGACGTTTTGGGAACGGTCAGCGCGACCAAGCTAAATCGCTACGCTTTGCGAATGACCGTGACGGTGCGACCTCATGGCACCACACAACTTCTCGTTCGGGCCAGCGCCCAATTCAACCTGCGCGCGGTCGAAGACCCGCAACCCTATCAACAATTCTTTGACGCACTCGGCAAAGCCCTATTTCTAGCGGCTCAAGAGGTGGACTGAAACGGAATTGTCCAAAGGGGAATTGAGAAGGATGGAGAGACGGAAATGAAAAAGACGGTAGCCGTCGTCGGCGCTTCGAGTGATCGCAGCAAATACAGCAACAAAGCCGTTCGGGCCTACCTGGCCAAGGGGTGGGAGGTGTATCCGGTCAATCCAAAGGGCGGGGAGATTGAAGGGCTGAGGGCGTACACGTCTGTGGCGGAAATGCCGGGAAAGATCGATCGAGTGACGATTTACCTGCCCCCGGCCGTGGGCATCAAAGCGCTACCTGAAATCGCAAAGGCAAAACCGACCGAATTCTTCGTAAACCCCGGCGCGGAAAGCGACGAGCTGGTGGAGGCCGCGAAAGAGCTGGGGCTTGACCCGATCCTGGCGTGCAGCATCATTGAGATTGGGGCGTCGCCGGGGCAGTTTTCCGATTGACGAATTTCTCCGGCGGTGATCAAGAGTGCCTTTTAAAACCGGAATGCCAAGAGTCCGCGCGGGCTCCCGGCAAGCCGGGTTTGAATTGCCCGCGAGTCGCCGGAACTTAACGTGCACTTCAAGCCTGTTCCCGAATGAACGAGACTAAGTCATCACAATAGCGACTCGGATCATTCTCAAATTCCAATGAGTGCCGCGCGTTGTCATACCAAGTGACGCGACGAGCTGGCCATGTCAGGTGACGGATAAACTCGGCCGTGGCATCGTTGTCGATAATGTGTTCATCATCGGCAAGGAGGGTGTGAATCGGGACGGGACGAACGGTGCCGAGCTTGGCGGTGATCTTATCCATTCGCCTTGAAGCCAGGTAAAAACCAGCCGTGCATTGGCGAAGCGTGAGCGGATCGCCTTCAATAAACGCTTTCCACTGGGAGTTGGTCGTAAACAAGTCGGAGTCGTTGAGCGGAATATCGAACGCTCTTCTAGGCTCGTACAGCATGGCGAATCCGATTCGGGCCTTTTCGACATTGGAAACTCCGGTGAGCGGAAACAATCCCGGTGTGACCAACGACAGACTTCGTACATCGTTCGGCCTCGACACGTGGGCCGCCACGGCCAGTTTGCCACCCCAACTTACGCCGACGACCTGGTAATCCGCGAAACCGGAAAGCTGTTTGAGCTCGTCGCCGGTTGCGATGGCGTCCTGAATAAGTTGATCCGCCGAGTCCGCATGGCCGCGATCTTTGGGGTTGCGGCCACAGCCTCGCCGATCAAACTGGAGAACATGGAACCCGGCTTCGCAGAGTTTGGTCGCTGAATTTTCGTACCATCCGCAATGAGATTGAATCCCGTGATGGTAAAGAACCGCGCCGAGTGCACGATCGGCGCGCCAGAATCGGGCGTAGGATTCATAGCCATCGGGAAGCGGAATGGTCAACTCCTCAAAGTTCGCCACGGAATCATGGTAGAATAAACGCTCTGGAACTGCACGCGAGATTGCTGTAATTTGCGTGTGAGAATTGGAGTGCTCTTTTGAAGGTTGATTCCGACAATCTATCATCGTTGTTGCGACAGCAACTTCGAACCGACCAATTGCTCGGTCTGCGGTTCGTACCCATTCCGCAGCGCCAAGTAACGGAATCCACTCGGACACATTCTCGCTCAGCCAAAGTCGAAACAACCCAGTCGGAGATTTCTCCGCAAGAATTGGCCGCTAAAACCGACGCACTTCGCCTTTTGGATGAAACGCAGGTCAGAGACTGTCGAAAGTGTGGCCTCTGCAAAACGCGAACCAAGACCGTGTTTGGCCAAGGTCACGCCTCAGCTCGCCTTGTGTTTGTCGGAGAAGCGCCGGGTTACGACGAAGATCAACAAGGCCTAGCTTTCGTCGGAAAGGCGGGTCAATTGTTGACCAAAATGATTATGGCGATGGGTCTATCGCGCGACGACGTGTTCATTTGCAACGTTCTCAAGTGTCGCCCGCCGAATAATCGCGATCCGGCGGCGGATGAAATTTCGGCATGCAGCCCCTATCTGCGCGAACAACTCACGACGATTCAGCCGGAGGTGATCGTCGCGCTGGGTTCACCGGCCTCAAAAACCCTGTTGAACACCGCCCAATCAATAGGCAAACTCCGTGGGCAATTTCACGACTATTTTTTATCTGGAATTCAAGGTCAGGGACCGTCGATCCCGCTGATGCCTACGTATCACCCGGCTTATCTTTTGCGAACGCCGGAGGACAAGAAAAAGACTTGGCATGACCTTCAACTGGTCATGTCTTTGCTCGGATTGGCCGCAAAAACTGGAAGTCAGTCCGAATCGTAGGAATCAACACGATGCCCATTCATCCCACGGCCATCATCGATCCCCGCGCGGACCTGCATGACAGCGTGCAAGTGGGACCCCACTGCGTGATCGACGCGAATGTCCGAATGGGGGCCGGGTGCCGGTTGTATCACAATGTGTACGTTTCCGGATGGACGGAGATCGGCGAGGGATGTGAACTTCACCCGGGTGTCATCGTCGGGCACGCGCCGCAAGATACCAAGTATAAGGGCGAACGATCGTTTTGCCGCATCGGTCCGCGAACGATTCTGCGGGAATACGTGACGATCCATCGGGGAACGGTGCCGGAATCCGAAACGGTGGTGGGTGCGGACTGCTTCCTTCTGGGCGGAAGTCACGTCGCCCACAATTGTCGCCTTGGCGATTCCGTGACACTCATTAACAATGTTCTGCTTGCGGGCCACGTTCAGATCGCGGATCGAGTCACCATCGGAGGCGGTTCGGGCGTGCATCAATTCGTGCGGATTGGCGAATTGGCCATGGTCTCCGGCAATGGGCGAGTGCCGATGGATGTTGTGCCGTACGCGCTGTTGGATGTGGAAGGCCGCGTGGCCGGTTTGAATCGGATCGGCATGAGGCGATCGAAGATCTCGCGGGAGGATTTCGCCGATGTTCGTGATGCCTATCGCCTGCTTTTTGGCTCTGGTATTCCCTTTCGCGAAGCGGTTGCACGGCTGCAGGAAGTCGTTCGCACGCCTAGCGGGCGGCGGATCGCCGAATTCCTACAAGGAAATAGTCAACGCGGAATTGCGGGAAGAAGCCGCCGCCGCGCTCAAGGGTCAGCATCTTCCGGCGGCGAGGAGTGACTCGTTATGGCATAACCGTAGATCCGATGCCCGCGCTTCCAGATCGAGCCGACCTTGTGATCATCGGTGCCGGTGCCGCAGGATTGGCCGCCGCGATCTTTGCCGCAAAACGCAATCCCAACCGAGTGATCGCGGTCCTTGACGGGGCGAAAAAGCTCGGGGCGAAAATTCTGGTCAGCGGCGGCGGGCGATGCAACGTGACGAACAAAGTCGTTACGCCGGCTGATTTTTGCGGCGGCAGCCCTAACGTCATTCGCCGAGTCTTGCAGTGCCTGTCTGTGTCACAAACTGTGGAGTTCTTTCGGG
The DNA here is from genome assembly GCA_038043045.1 of Planctomycetota bacterium. Lineage (GTDB taxonomy): Bacteria > Planctomycetota > Phycisphaerae > UBA1845 > UBA1845 > JBBTCX01. The sequence continues at coordinate 5,004 of JBBTCX010000111.1, forward strand.
AAATCGGCGTCGCCCTCCACGAAGAAGAGCATGGGAAGTTGTTTCCCGATTCGAACAGCGCCAAAACCGTGCTGGGAGCCCTCTTATCCGAGGCCCGACGACGCGGCGTTCAACTACTTCCCGGTCACCGCGTGGAAACCGTGGAACGGCGCAATGAAGAATATGAAGTAACGACTGCGCTGAGCGGCATCGTCGCCAAACGGATCGTGTTGGCCACGGGAGGACAGTCCCTGCCGAAGACCGGCAGCGACGGGCATGGATATGCCATCGCGCAACATCTTGGACATGGCCTGGTTCCGACCACTCCGGCGCTGGTTCCGCTTATTCTCGATGGGTCTTTTCATCAGCCTTTGTCCGGTATTTCGCACATCGTCGAGTTGACCGTCCATATGCAGGGCGAGAAACCGATTCGGCATCACGGGTCATTGTTGTGGACCCATTTCGGCGTCAGCGGACCGGTTGTGCTGGACGTGTCACGCCTTTGGCACCGTGCTCGATTGGAAAATCGTGCGGCGCGAATATCGATGAACATGCTGCCTGGGGAATCCTTTGAATCCGCGGAACGCCTTTTGATGGACCTCACGAGCGCGCAACCGCGCGTCCATCTTCACAACGCGTTGGCAAAGTTCCTAGCCGTTCGGTTGGCCGAAGCCCTGGTTCAGCAGGCCGGTATCCCTCGTGAGACGGCCCTTGCTCACCTCTCGCGCGATCAACGCCGCAGAATCGTCCACGCCCTGACCGAAACCGATCTACCCATCTTGGACAGCCGAGGCTACGGATTCGCCGAAGTGACCGCCGGTGGCATTCCGCTCGACGAAATCGACCCCCGTACGATGGAATCCCGTATATCTCCCGGACTCCATCTGATCGGCGAAATCCTTGACGTCGACGGCCGCATCGGCGGTTTCAATTTTCAGTGGGCGTGGTCCGGCGCATGGGTCGCGGCCGCCGGACTGGATTGACCCACTGTAATCCTGCCCAATGCGCATTCCCTGAACTGTGTCAACGATTCGATCCCCATTGACCGCGTGGACACGGATCGGAACAATCGACTTCGCATCACAAAGAAGAGAAAATCCTAGAGTTTGTTTTCAACCATACCTCCACCCATCAACCGAATCGTCGCCAAGATTGTCTTTTTTTGTGGCTTCGTCGTTTAGCCCCAACCACTTCAGCCATTCTTCCGTTTGTTCCGGACCCTCGACCTTATCGAGTTCCGGACTATCGAGCCCGCCGGCTTCGCGATGATTTCGGTTTTGCCGCTTTGTTTCCCGAGCCGAGCGCGGCGACGATGCCAAGTCTGGAAACATTTCCCCGACAAAGCGAATGGAATCCGTGCAAGTGCAGCGACGATGCGTGGCTTCATGGCGTATGGCCGTGTCACTGGATATCACTCGAACATCACTCGGTTTACGCACGTCGTGAATCAGCCTCACGATGACATCATCCGCCGTTTCGGGGGCACTAAATCGCACGCTCACATGTTGAGCCGACATCTGTTTGAGCAGCCCCTCACGCGGCGGGGGACCGTCGAAGACCAACGTCACCACGACCCGATTCTGCGAAGCCCATCTTTCGATGAGTTTTACCAGAGTTTCCCTCCCCACCGCCGGAAGTGGCGCGTGCGCGTGCATCGCATGAAGCAGGTTATTTCCATCGATGATGACCGTTTGGGAATTCACTGGAGCCATTGCATTGTTGCAATCTCAAAGGGAAGACGGCACGGAGTCACTGCAAACCCATATCAAAAAGTCGGCCCACCGGATCATAAGAACCGGTGGGCCTTTGGCTTGTTGCCGCCGTAGGGCAACTACGTTCGCCGCCCTACGGCAGCCTACCTATACTAGATACCAATGACCACCATCCTCTCGTCAAACGGGACCACTCGGTTCCGGTCGTTGAACCGGACCACCGACCTGTCCATCCCGCAGGCCGTCACCCGCGGGCTCATCGCGCATCGACGAGGTGACCTCGGGTCGATGCTCGGCGGTGGTTTTGAATCGACTTGATGACGCCCAATTTCGCATCAGAGGTCGATCCCATTCCCCCCGCACCAGGATTCTAGCACACTGGCAATTCGGCGTCTATAAAAAAACAGCGGCCAACCGACATGGAAACCAGGTCGCCCGTCGTACGGTTTTAGACAGGGTGTCCTTTGGCGTGATTCCCGTGGCGTGGTATGATTTTTCAGGGCGAGGTGTTCTGCGCGGAGGACGCCGTCGCCCGTGATCCAAAGGCAATTGGGCTTTTGCGTTGTACTTTTGAAAGAGAACACCTGTGGCCATTGATACCAGTCTGAAATTTTTGAAGGAATACCTTCGCAATCCGCGATCCGTGGGTTCCATGGTGCCAAGCTCACAGGCTCTCGCCGCCGCCGTTTGCGATCCGTACCGCAGGTGCAAGAAACCTGCCGCAGTTTTGGAAGTCGGAGCGGGAACGGGTCCGATCACGAAATACTTGGGCACGATTCTGAAACCCGAGGACCACTTAGACGTGTGCGAACTAAACGAGGATTTTGCGGATACGCTGGAGGAAGAAGTTCTTTCAAATGGCGATTTTCGATCCGCCGTGGCCGCCGGGCGCGTGAACCTGCTTCGGAAACCCATTCAAGAGATCGACGCAGTGGAACGGTATGATTTCGTCATCTCCGGTCTTCCCTTTACTTCTTTCGGCATTCGAGATGTTCGCGCCATTCTCAACGTCATTCGTCGCTGCCTCAAACCCGGCGGAACATTCAGCTACTATGAATACGTGGGGTTGCGTCGGGCCTCCCGAACGCTATCGCTCGGAAAAAAGCGCAAGCGCGTCGCCCAAGTATCCGAGTATCTATCCCGGAGCATTGCCAAGCACCAGTTCAAGGAAAAAACCATTCTTCGAAATTTCCCCCCGGCCTACGCCAGACACCTCCGATTCGACATGGAGAAGGTTAGCTAATCAAGATCACACAGGCGAAGCCGGCAGCAGAGTTCATTTCGGCTCGCCGGGAGCCCGTGCGACCCAGGAAATCAATCAAGAAATCGCTTGGCGATTCCAGAGCGACCGCGTCCACCGCCGTTCCCACCCTGGCCCGTAAATCTTCACTCCTTGACACCACGATCACGCGACTTGACTCCTAAAAAAAATAAAAAAGGAGGATTTTCCCCGAGCGCGCCGCCGTTGAACGGTGTCCTTAATGATAGGGGGCGGTGCTTACTCATCATCGCCGAATGGGATGGAGCCAATAGTCGCGGTATCGGCTTTGGTGGGATTTCAGAGTGTTTTGCCGATTTCGGCTTAAGAATGTGTTACTTTGTTGGAGACTGAACATGAAGTATCTGGTATTTACTGTGTTTTATGTGGCACTAGCTGTCGCAGTTCCCGCAACCGCGAAGGACCGGAAAGGCGTTGAGCAGGGAATCGCGCAGATGGATCCTATCTTTGGGATTGTCCCCGTCGATGATTACTTGTATATGCCCTTGCATTGTGATCAGACTTTGGCTGCGGCGGGAGAATGCAATGTGGAGGCCGAACTGGTGTTCGTGATCGACCGAAACGATTCCGCTCCGGAGGTCCTCCCGGGAGACACTTTCTTTTCTTTCCTCGCGCGATGGGCACGAGGTTACGGGCAGGTGATCGTTGCAGATTCGGTGATTGATCCGTTGGGGATCGCGGCGGAACTTGGTGAAATTCCCACGGTCGAAGAAGACCTCTCGGTCACTCTTGATATCAAGGCGATTTGGGGCGAGTTCGACTATGACCCCAGCGACGGGCTTCTTTTGGGAAGCCAGTTTGTGGTTGCGGAACTCAACACGCAGTACGTCAGCAACCTGGTTGACCCAGCCCAGTCTTTTTCAATACCGACGCTCAACGAGTTCGTTCTGACCAATGATCCTGAAGTTGCCGAGCAGGGGTACTGGGTGCTGACTGCGGTCGTCCCCCAACCGCCAACGTGGTACCATCCGTGCAATGGAGGAACTGTGGACGATAGGCTTAGCCCCACCGATCCTTGTCCACCCTACGAAAACCCACTCTACGAATACGCTACGGGCGGGAAGGGCGACAAATCCGTCGGCGATGACGTGGCCTACGCAACACCCGCGGAGTGTGCCAGCGAACGGTCTAATTGTCAGCATAGAGCGTATCTGAATTACGAGGCTGGTCGGCACCAATGTGCTTCGACACATATGACGTGGACGGCTCCAGTTTTGATTACATGCATTGGGGTCGGCGCATTGTGCGGACCAATGGCTTTCGTATGCGGAGGCGTATGCGGTGGCATCGCGGGTGCAGCGAATTCTTACGCTAACCACCATTGCGAGAGGGCCCGGTATTACGAGCGGGAAGCCGCGGAGAGCAGTTGTTCCAGCAATTATAGGAGCTGCTGTGCCGGCAATTGCGAGGACGCCGGATGAACGAAAAACCCGGTAGGAGATACCCTCCGTGGTGGGTTATCGCTACTGCGATGCTTCTCCCGCCAGCTGGTTTCGTTTTGCCCATTTTTTTACCCTATACCATGAATCCTTCGCGTCGCAGTGCAATATGCAACGTTGGCTATGTTGTCGTATTAGCTGTGTGTTATTGGTTCTGGTTGCATCAACGGCGACGACTGTCCGGACGGTGCACGATGAGCGAGAAAACCAGTAGGAGTGGCGCTTGGATCTGGGCTGCCGCCAGTTTTTTGCTTCTCGGGGTCGCTGTTTCGCGTTTGCCCCTGTTCTTACCCGGTACCACGAGCTATTGGCATCACTCGACAGTGAGCATCGGTGGCAGTGTTGTCATATTGGCTGTGTGGGGTGGGTACGAGTGGCATCGACGGCGGCGGTTTCCGGCACTACTGGAACAAGCTCGTCAGTTGTTGTGGTGCCCCGGTTGCAGATACTCGCTGCGGGGATTGAGTCCGCAGGGAAACTGTCCGGAGTGCGGAAAACCCTACGACCATGCCGATGTGCTGGAGCGCTGGAAATAGGCGCGACGGTCTGACAGCCGGTAGGTGGCAGAATGGTGTCGGGTCGATGGCTCGACACCATTCACCATTTTTGATTCGACATTCCGATTTCATCCTTACCTCCGTGGTCGGCCCCGACATTCAGCGTTTCTACATAGTTTATATTCGTTCCGTGGCGACCAAATCTTCGTAGGTCTCGCGTCGACGAATCAACCGAAAATCAGAACCCTCGACCAGCACTTCCGCCGCCCGAGGACGAGAGTTGTACTGACTGCTCATGGCCATTCCATAGGCGCCGGCGGTGAAGACGGCTAACAGATCACCGCGATGCAACGGGGGCAACGAACGGTCTTTGGCTAGGAAATCGCCACTTTCGCATACGGGTCCGACGATATCCACGGTTTCGCAACCCGGCAGATCAAGAGTTGCAATTCGTTGCGTTGTTTCCATGTGAGGCGACACCTTGGCCGGCCAGACGAAATGAAACGCGCCATAGAGTGCAGGCCTAATCAAATCATTCATGGCTGCGTCGACGATGATGAATCTTCGCGTTCCAGAGGATTTGGTGTAGAGAATCCGAGTCAACAGGATTCCCGCATTGGCGGAGATGCTACGTCCGGGTTCGAACAGCACGTCGAGTCCGCAGTCGATCAAGAGGGGAACGATTCGATTCGCATAATCCGCCGCCGGCAAGGCTTCGACTCCGTCGTAATGGGCGCCGAATCCGCCGCCAAGGTTGATTGCACGGATGTTTGCGCCGACCGATCTTAATTCAGCAATCAACGAAAGGGCCCGCACGATCGCTTCCACGTAGGGATCGACGGTTCGAACTTGTGAGCCAAGATGCAGATGAATACCGTGTAACGAAATACTTTGTCGTTTGGAAAACCGTTGGAAAACGCCTCGCGCTTTTTGCCAATCGACGCCGAACTTGGTCTCACGTTTACCGGTCGTCGTGTAGGCGTGGGTGTGCGGATCGACGTCGGGATTCACGCGAAGGGCGACCCGCGCGGTCGTTCCCATTTTCGCCGCGATGTCCGCAAGGTTGGCCAGCTCCTCTTCGGACTCTACGTTGAACCAGCCGATTCCGGTTTTCAGAGCGAGTCGGATTTCATCGTCGGACTTTCCCACGCCGGCGAAGACCACTCGTTTGGGATCGGCTCCGACTTCGATGACGCGGAGAATTTCTCCGCCGCTGACCACGTCGAATGCCGCACCGGCCTCGCGCAGCAACCGACAGATGGCCAAATTCTGGCAGCTCTTGATGGCGTAGCAAATGGTTGCCCGAAGTGGCGAGAACGCTTCGTCGATTCGTCGATAGTGGGCCAAGAGTGTCTGTTTGGAATAGACCCAAAGCGGCGTGCCATGCTCTTTCGCGAGTCGTTCGACAGGTACGGACTCTGCGTGCAATTGTCCATCGTGATAAACGAAGTCGTCCATTTTGTGTAGCTGTCCCTCGTAGCTCAGCCGGCAACGATCGGTATACTAACCGTCCGCATGGATTAGGCGATCCTTGAGGAACAGCAAGAAGAACATTGAGTCGTCAAAGAAATTCCCGAAATACAAAATGACGCAACCAAAAAACAAAGGAAATCAACCCGAGATCATTCTCTATACCGACGGCGCTTGCAGCGGCAATCCCGGTCCCGGCGGTTGGGCGGCGATCTTGAAACAGCCCCACACGAACAAAGTGAAAAGACTCTCCGGCGGTGAACCGGATACGACCAACAATCGAATGGAATTGACCGGCGCCATTGAAGGACTTCGGGCGATCAAACCGACGAAGCGCTGGCGGGTTTGCCTGGTGAGCGATAGCCAATACGTCATCTTCGGCCTCACGCAGTGGATCGACGGCTGGATCAAGAAAAATTGGCGACGCGGAAAAGAAGAGGTTAAAAACGTCGACCTGTGGCAGACTCTTTACGCTTTGACGCAGCAATTCGACATGAGCTACGAGCACGTCCTTGGTCATAGCGGCCACCTCGAAAACGAGGAATGCGACCGCTTGGCCGTCGAGGCAATTGAGGGAGTTCGGAATCGTGCCTGACAAAAATGGAGTGTTGGGAAGAACTTAAAACGGCGTAAGTTGTTGCAATATAACGACTTAACGTTATTTTTGGTGTTTTTTTGAGTTCTGCGCTGCACAGATCGGGTCTTGATTTTATCGGACGAAATTTCAATAGCTCATACGAATGTAAGTCGTTTTGGATAAGCGACTTACCGCCTCAGCGCAAAATCGTTTCCGACCGAGAGTCCTTAATGCAAATCATGGCCGAGAAAATGGTGGCTATTGCCTGGTTATCCGTTGACATGGGGTCCCTAGTTTGATAACTTCACGTGTAGTGCGCGTGAAAATGGGTAATCGCGCTAGCGGTTTTAGGAACTTTCGTGTTGCGGATTGACGGGGGCTTGTTCCGCCTGTGTAGTTTCGGGTTCTTACTGGATTTGGGAGCGAAAAAAAAGCGGTTCAGCGAGGTAGTCACAGACCGCCGGAGTTTTTTGGGGGAAGATGGAATAATATGGTTCAAAACAATAAGGGCTTAGTCCTCGGTTCTTTTCTACTCGGTTTGTTGGCGACGCAAGTCAATGCCGTCATCACGATGACGTGCATCCCTGTTTCGCCTTTTATTGGGGGAAACACGACGGTGGAAATCGAGTGTTTCATCACCAGCGACGTGAACCAGGGGCTCAAGGGTGTTCAGATTGACTTCCCCTGCACGTATCCTGTTCCCATGGGGTCAACAGGGCCTTTGACGGTCGCTAACCCCGGCGGGATCATCTCTCGGCCTGCAGGCAGCCTTGGTGGAACCCCGCACTTTTCAGGCGGTGCTAATTTTCTGGCACCCGTAAGCGAGGCCAATTGTTTCATTGGCATCACTCCGTTCCCTTTGGCGCCTCCTTTCCAGCTCCCGGCCAATACAACGCGCTATGTAGCCACTTTCACGCTCGCGGTTGGTGCGTGCGCGGGAGGAGAGTTTCCAATTGGGCCTGACGGAGTGACGAATCCTCCGTTGAACACCAACGGCACGCGAGTTCGCGACGATGCGGCGGGACAAGGCAATTTGGTTCTGATCATGGTGGTCGGTCAGCAATTGACGATCGATACGGGGCGGTGTTGTTCGGGTTCGAATTGCTTGGGTGATTTGAATCAGCACTGTTGCCAAAACGTTCAAGGCGGGCTTCTGTGGGACACGAATGCGAGCTGCGGGGATGGGTGTCCCTGCACGTCGAACGCGGACTGCAATGACGCCAATCCCTGCACCGACGATTCCTGCGTGAATAACTTCTGCGAGAACGCCGCCAACACTCTTTCATGCAACGACGGTCTGTTCTGCACGTCTTTAGACTTTTGCACGGATGGCGTGTGCCAAGGCGCCAACAGCCCCTGCACCGCAGGTTTACTTTGCAATGAAACGCTTGATGCTTGCGTGGAATGTCTGGTGAGCGCGGATTGTCCGAGCGACAGCAACCCCTGTACCGATGAAGTATGCGATCCCAATGGAGACTGCCAAAGCGTCAACAACACTTTACCCTGCAACGATGGTTTGCACTGCACCAGAACCGACGCATGCAATGGCGGCGTTTGCGTGGGCAGCGGGGTACGTTGCACGAGTCCGAGCCAACCCATTTGCGATGAAGCGCTGGATCGATGCGTGCAGTGTCTGATGGACAGCACTTGTGACACGGACGGCCTACTTTGCACCACCGACACTTGTAATGTGGCCGGCGGTAATTGTCTTCCTCGGACGAATAACACGAACCCATGCGAGGATGGGATGTTCTGCACGGTCGGGGATATTTGCGGAGGCGGCGTCTGCAACGCGGGAACGAACACCCCGTGCGAACCCGGCGAAACGTGCGATGAAAGCACCGACACTTGCGCTGAGTGCGTTCTAGATATCGATTGCTTGGATGACAATGTTTGTACGACGGATGTCTGTGTGATTGGTCAATGCCAGCACAACAACAACAACGATCCTTGCGACGATGGGCTCTTCTGCACGGACAACGATGGTTGCAGCAACGGCACTTGCGTCGGAAGCGGCGATCCTTGCCCGGGGCAAATGTGCGATGAAACCAGTGATCTGTGCGTGGATTGCTTCGACAGTGTGGATTGTGACAACGGTCAGTTCTGCGACGGCGTCGAGACGTGTATCGCCGGCATTTGCGAGCCTGGCACCGCCCCATGTGTAACCCCGCCCAATGATATCTGCGACGAGGTCAATGGGATTTGCGTGGCTTGCTTCTTCGATGACGATTGCATTGATGGCCTCTTCTGTAACGGGGATGAAACCTGCTTGAACGGCGCTTGCGTGAAGGGTGTTCGACCTTGTCCACCGGACCAGTTCTGCAACGAAACTACGAACGTATGTGAGGATGCAAGGCCTTGTCCGGGTGGAACGAATGCGGAGTGCAATGATACGAATGTCTGCACGACGGATACGTGTGTCGCGGGCCGATGCGAGTATGCGAATAACACGTTGCCTTGCAACGATGGACTCTTCTGCACCGCGACGGATGTTTGCAGCGGCGGGGTATGCGGCGGAACCGGGAATCCGTGTCCGGCCAACCGAACTTGCGATGAACCCAACGATCGTTGTGTGCAGTGCTTTGTCAATGCGGAATGCAACGACAACAATATTTGCACGACGGATACCTGCAATGCGACGGGCTTGTGCGTGAATGCGAATAACACTGTGCCTTGCAACGATGGGTTGTTCTGCACCTTAACCGATGTGTGCGGCAACGGTTCTTGCGTTGGAAGCGGCAATCGCTGTCCGGGTCAGCAATGCAATGAAACCACGGACACGTGCGTCGATTGCTCGGCCAACGCGGATTGCAATGACAACAATCCGTGCACGAACGACGTGTGCCAGTCCGGTACCTGCATTAACTCTCCGAATACCGTGCCATGCAACGACGGGTTGTTCTGCACCAGCAACGATACGTGCAGCGGCGGGGTTTGCGTCGGCGGAGCGAATCCCTGCTCGTCGAACCTCACCTGCGATGAAACCAATGATCGTTGTGTCGAGTGTTTTGTGAATGCGGACTGCCAAGAGTCCCCGGACAACATCTGCACGACGGACACCTGCAGCGCCCAGGGACTCTGCGTCCATACCAACAACACGGTTACGTGCAACGACGGTCTGTTCTGCACGCTGACGGATCGCTGCACCGGCGGCGCGTGCGTGGGTAGCGGAGCACGTTGCTCGACCGCTCAATTCTGCCTTGAAGATCAGGATCAATGCGTGCAGTGTCGCGACGCCAACGATTGCGAAGACGGCAATGTTTGCTCGCAAGATGTCTGCGAGAACGGTTCTTGCGTGTTCCCGCCGGAACTCAGTGGAACGCCTTGCGGCAATCCAACAGACGGCGGGCTTTGCAATCGTCCGGACTCCTGCAATGGAGCCGGCGCTTGTCAATCCAATATCGCCCCGGAAGGAACGTCCTGTCCGAACGGTTTGTTCTGCGATGGAAATGAAACCTGCCGCACCGGCGTCTGTGCCGATGGGCTCGATCCCTGCCGTTCGCAGCAACACTGTGTCGAAGGCACCGACACTTGCTTGGCTTGTATTGGGAATACGGAATGCATAGATGACGATCCATGCACCACGGATGAGTGTATATCCAACGTTTGTGTTCAAACCCCGATTCCTGGCTGTGTCGCAAGCCGCGACGTGCGCGGGTCGATCAGCAAGAAGGGTAGCCTGTTGATCTACCCGAACGTCGAAATTCGTTGGACAAGGGCGGTGCCGGAGCCTGAAGACAATAATACCGCCGGGGGCCCGGCGAATTTTGTGGTGACCCAAGACACCTTCTTGGACCTCACCAACGACTATCCGCGAGAAGTTGACGTGCAGATGTACTTCATCAACGGCGATGGGCCGCTGGCTCCAGTCTTTGCCGGTCAACCTCCGGTGTTGATCGAACGAGCCCACGAGGGTTGGAACTGGGTCGATTGTCAGACGACGTTGACAGCGGATCAACCGACGTATTGGGCCCTCTCATCGGGTCTCCCGATCGGTTGCCAGCCGTTCAACGTTCTTGATCCAGGTACCCCGCCGGGTCGGCCCGATCCGGAGGGAAATCCCGGTGTTCGCGTTCTTCGCGGTTATGTCGTTGCGTGGGCGGTGGATCGCCATGGTCGTGAAATCCGTTGGAACCATCTGAAGGGCGACGCGGTTATCATTGACTACGCCTTGGGCACTGCCGCGGAGTACAACGCCTACGCGTTCCAGGCTCTGACAGCCGCGCATGGTGCGCTTTCAGACGATGAACCGGGTCAGTTGCTCCTCGACGGTATCGAATACGACAACTGCTTCGACAAGGTGCAGTTCGATTTCTATGCCTCGGGATCGTTGGCGCTATCGAATTCGGCGACCAACCAATTTGTGATTCTGGATACCGATCTGACTATCCTTCCGGTCAGCGCCGATCTTCGTCAAGACACGACGGGACCGGTGACGACGAAGGCGAAGTTTGATATCTGGAATCAGAACGAAACCCGTTTCTCCGGAACCGAACGATGCATTTCCTGTTGGAATCAGACGTTGCTGAGTCGGTATGGCACGCCGAATCATTTTCTACGATCGGCACTTCAGACGGACAAGGGCAAGGCCCGTATCGACGGGTTGGGAAGCACGCAGTGTCCGCTCAGTGCCGACGCCGCGATCCTTGGCATCACCCTCAAACAGTTGTCGTTTACGAACGGTCAGGCCTTTACCGGCAGCGCCCAGTCGGCCATTTCCTTGGTCGGACAAGGCAACGAGGACGCAGTCCTTCGGTATGACATTATCTCGGGTCCGGATGAGTTGTTCGCGGGACCACCGCTGATTGAGAGCAGCCCGACGCTAAAGAACGGCGACCGGGAACCGGCCAAGAGATAAGAGCGGCTTACTGACCTGCGAGCGGTGACAACCTCTGTCACGGGTTCGTGGAGACGAAAGAAATCATGCGCCCCGGGGGATCGTTAAGACTCCTCGGGGCTTTTTCTTTCGGAGGTAGAGATTCAGGTAAAAACGTCATCCGTCGCCGAGCTGAACCGCGCGTTGCAATGTAAGACCGATTGGAGCTTGAATGACCATATCCGCTTCAGAATCCAACGGCGTATCCGTCAAATTGAGTATGACCAGCGTTGCCCCATGTTGTTTCGCTAACCGAGGGATCGACGCCGCCGGTTCCACCACCAGTGATGACCCGATCGCAAGAAACACATCCGCCTTTCTGGCCAATGCAGCGGCTTGATACATTTCCATCGCCGGCATAGCCTGTCCAAAAGAAATCGTTTTCGACTTCAACGGCCTCCCGCAGGCATCGCAATCCGGCGCTTCATCCCCCGCCTCAACCCGCTTCGCCACCTCTTCCGGGGTCCACTCCTTACCACAACCCACGCACGCCACCACCCGGGCCGTCCCGTGCAATTCGACCACCCGTCGACTCCCCGCGTCCTGATGCAATCCATCGATGTTTTGGGTGACCACGCCCGCCAAGTGGCCAAGCTCCTCCAACCTCGCCAACGCTCGATGTCCCTCATTGGGTCTCGCGTTTACGAAGTCCTTATAGATTTCGAGTCGCATTTTCCAAAACCGCACCCGGGCCTCGCGCGATCGAAGAAACTCGTCATACATTATCGGTTTATTCCTCGACCAAACCCCGTTGGGACTTCGAAAATCCGGTATTCCGCTTTCGGTGCTGATTCCCGCGCCGGTGAACGCCACCGCGTGACGCGCCTTCTTCAACAACTCCGCGAGTCTTTTAACCTCATCCATCGAAGCCTATGATAATTCCAAAGGGTCAACGTGAAATGGACTGCCTTTCCAGGAATTCACCGAGCATGTCGAACGACATCGAAACGAACCTCACGCGATGCGTCGGCGGAATCGTCCTTTGCGGCGGCCATAGCAAGCGAATGGGCCGACCCAAGGAATGGCTTCGCATCGACGGAGAATACCTCCTCCCGCGAATCGTTCGCATCGTTTCCGAAGTTGCAGGCCCTATTGTCGTAGTCGCTCGACCGGATCAGGAATTGCCGGAGCTTCCACCCGATGTAACCATCCTCCACGACCGCCACCCTGACCGCGGTCCCCTCGAGGGATTGGCCGTCGGACTTGAGGCCCTATCCCACCGGTGCCGCGCCGCCTTGGTCTCCCCGACCGATCACCCCTGGTTACAATCGGTCTTCCTCCGGCGATGGATCGAACTTCTCGGAAGTCAACCCGCCCTGGTTCCCGAACTCGACGGACATCGCTATCCTTTCACCGCTGTGTACATGACGAGCGTCGCCCCGATCGTCGAGGAGCTTCTGGTGGGTAAAAACCGTTCGGGACAAGCGCTCATTCAACACTGCGGAGCGAAGATTGTAAGAGTGGAAGAAATGGACTTCGTCGAGTCAGCCAGACAATCGCTGCGAAACGTCAACGACGAATCCTCCTGGCGCGAGTACATGAACGCGACCGACTCGTTCGAAGCAAGACAACGACCTTAGCGAAAAAAGCAATATGATGACTTCACCACAACCCGAACTGCCCGCCAAAACCCCGATTGCCACAGACCGCGATATGCCGACCCTTGGCACAACAACACCAGAACCATCCGCCACCGCCAAAGAGCAGCCCCTTTGGACAGGTCGCACCCATTGGAAACACCATATGACTCGCATCGTCCTCTGGTCCCTCGGCAACATCGCCGCATGTATTGTAACCGCACGCATCGCCGCTCGTTTGCAATGGACCAACACCGGCGACGTGGTCTGGGTCTGCGGAGCCATTCTGATTCTGTCCGGCCTCTTCGTCTTGGCACCCGTCTTCTGGACCATCATCAGCCGCCGCTATCGCTTGACGAACCAACGCCTGATTATTGAACGCGGTATCTTCAGCCAAACCATCGACCAGACCGAGCTCATCCGCGTGGACGACGTGCGCATCTACAAATCCATCACCGACCGCCTCTTCGGGCTCGGCACCATCGCCATTATTTCCACCGATGCCACCGATCGAGTCGTGACCATCGCCGGTATCCCCAGCCCCGATCAATTGGCCGACCAAATCCGCTCCAACATGCGCCGCCTCCGCCAGAAATCCCTCTACGTCGAACAACTCTAGCGGATAAAAAGATGACTCTTCAAGAATTGCAAAATCTTATTGAAAAGATGTACAGCGACCGCGACCGGCAGCGCGGTTCACCCGCCACTTTTCTTTGGCTGTGCGAGGAAATCGGCGAACTCGCCGCCGCCCTACGCGAAGGCACCCACGAAGAGAAATCCCTGGAATTCGCCGACGTGTTGGCCTGGCTGGTGACCCTGGCCAACATCAACGACGTGAACCTCACCGACGCCCTCCAGAAAAAATACGGCTCCGGCTGCCCCGGCTGCGGCCTCTACACCTGCACCTGCAATGCCAAACCGTAACACTTGCAACATTTGGCAGTGCGTTCTCCTTTCCTTTCAGGAGGGGAAAGAGTAAGAGCACGGCGCCAACGTTCGATAACACTCCTCCACATCCCCCGTTTTCTTCTGCCCTCGATCTGTCGATCAAACGATAAGTCATAAGAGGAATCCCTTTCTTCCTCGTCCCCCCTAGAAGCGGGGACCCCAGGGGGGTTGCCCGCAAGAAAACACGGCTGAACAACCGCGCGAAGGACCGAAAACATGAACCCACTCAAAATCGGAAACGTCATCCGCGTCGAGAGCGGAAAAATCGAGGTCATCGTCACCGCCAAAGACCTCAACCTTCTCCACGACGACCGCACCTACCGAATCGGACAAGTCGGGTCCTATATCACCATCCCCATGGATGATCGGACGTTGGTCGGTTTCGTCACCGGGATCGGTCGCCAAGAAGTCGCGGTCGTCGACGTTGAGCCGCAACTCATCATGCACTCGCAACTGCTCGGCGAAGTCAAAGCCGGCCGCTTCGTCCGCGGCGTCAACGAATATCCCATCGTCGGTGATGACGTGTGGGTGGCCGTTCAAAGCGATTTCGAAGCCATTTTCGGCAGTTTCGATCAACTTCTCAGTGGTTCGAAACATCCGCAAAGTTTCTCTCTAGGCCGCTTCGCGTTGAACACCGAATTCGAAGTCAAAGTTCTCGGTTCCGAATTCTTTGCCAAACATTTGTCCGTTGTCGGAAATAGCGGTAGCGGAAAAAGCTGCACCACCGCGAAGATTCTTCAAGAAGTTCTTGATCTCCGCGAATCGCAGGTCGTGCTTTTTGACATGCACGGCGAATACCGCGCCGCTTTCAGCGATGAAGACGGCCAACTCAACGCCAACGTCACCTACCTCGGCGTCGATGATCTCGTGTTGCCCTATTGGCTGCTGAAATACGAAGAAATCGAAGAGCTGTTCGTCGACCGCTCCAACCCGATCAACATCAGCACGCAGATTTCCTTCCTTCGCACTGCCCTGATTGAATACAAGCAAGAAGCCGCCGATCAACTGGACCTAGGAAAGTCGCTCACGTTGGATACCCCCATATACTTCTCACTCGAAAAATTCAAAACCTACGCGGAAAACCTAAACGACTCGCGCTTCGTTCTTAACGACGACCACCTCGCGTTCAGCCAGTTGGCCGCGCGTTCGCTTCACCCCGCCGAGCAACAACAACTCATGCGCACGCAGCGTTGCCAGTTCAACCGCGGAAACCCCGAAGGCGAAACGCCGCACCCGTTGTACTTTGGAAAACTCCTCGGACTCATCGACGCGATCGACACCAAGTACAACGATCGCCGTTATGAGTTTCTCCTTCGTCCGATCGAACACGGGCTGAATTCCCCGTTTTTCCGCGACCATTTGACCAAAGCGGGAATGGCCGAACGAACCTCCAGCTTGATGAACCACCTGATCAAACTTCTCACCGGTCGCGTTGAACCGCGCAGCAATCTCACCATCATCGATCTTTCCGGTATTCCGTTCGAGATCGTCGACGTGACCGTGGCGGTTTTGACGCGGTTGTTGTTCGATCTCAACTTCTGGACGCCGGCCTTGGATCGTCATCCGATTCTTCTTGTTTACGAAGAGGCGCACAATTACATTCCGCGCATCCACGGCAATCGAGACTTCGCCCGGCGGGCGGTCGAGCGCGTGGCCAAGGAAGGTCGAAAGTACGGAGTGAGTGCCATGATCGTGTCCCAGCGTCCGTCGGAACTTTCCGAGACCGTGCTTGCGCAGTGCAACAGTTTCGTCGTGATGCGCCTCAGCAACCCGGAGGATCAGCACTATGTCTCCAAGGTCGTCGGTGACCACTTCACCGGGGTGATTCAGATGCTGCCGATTCTTCGTCCCGGCGAGGCGTTTATCATCGGCGATGCGGTGTTAATGCCGATGCGCACGCTGGTGGGCATGCCCCATCCGCGACCGCTGAGCGGTGACGTCGATTTCTTCAAATTCTGGACCGCGGCTGCTCCGCATTACAACATCGATGAGATTATCGATCACTGGCGCCGTCAGGATCGCCAGATTCTCAATCGACCGGTCCCTGATCCGGTTCAAGGCATCCTCAACGCCGGACCTCAACCCCCGTCGATGACGCCGCCGGGCGCCGTTAAGCTCAACAGACTTCACACACCTCCCGCCGTCCCCCCTTCCGCGGCCGCTGCGCTTCGCAACGCCAAGCGACAGTAGGGTCCCCCAGCGCGATGCCGTCTTATCGCACCGAGCAACAGGTTTCGGAGAAGTGAGGCTCGCGAGCTTGGCTCAACTCCGCTTCGAACACGGAAAGATAATGTTGCAATCTCACTTCCGGGTCGTCGAGAAGACCGCCAAAGTGCCGGGTCGGATCATGATAGATCAAACGTACGGGGAGTTCACGGATGCGAAGTCGCGCTTTGTTTGCCTGCACCCAAAATTGCATGGGCATGGCGTAACCGGGAACCGTAATCCGAAGGTGCCGAAGCGCTGACACTCGATAGGCTTTGAAACCGCAAAACGCATCCGTAATTCCAAGATTTAGGCGATCATTCAGAAGAGCGGTGACGCGGCGGTTGATGGCCAATCGATCGATCGGAACAGTCTCGTCGATTTTTCCACCGGATGGATACCGTGTACCGCTGATGATGTCCGCGTTGTCCTCCAGAGCGGCGGCTTGAAAAAAAGGAATCGCCGAGGGTTCATGTTGTTCATCGCAGTCCATGGTGATGAGCCAATCGAAACCGCGGTGCTTGGCGAACTCAAAGGCGTCGGAAAGACTCATCCCGTATCCACGGTTTTCCGCATGGGTCAATAGGCGAATTCCCCGGACGGTGCGAAGTCGTTGCGGAGTTTGGTCCGTCGACCCGTCATCAATCACCAAGACCTCGGGGCAGAATCGTAAAGCCTGTCGCAGTACGCCCAACACGGTTCGCTCTTCATTGAAAACAGGAATGGCGAGAAGAAAAGTGGTTGAATCTTGGGCTTTTGTCATCGTGTTCGTTCTCTACCGGTTCTTGGACTTCACAATGATAGGTTGGATTTTGGGCCGGGGCAAACTTTACCAGTGCCAAAAAACATTCGAAAGCACGCGAAACGGGCATACGTTGGAACGTCGTTTTGTAACCAACAAGAGGCGATTCAAATAAGAGTGCGCTTTTGTATTGATTTGCGAAACGAAAGTCGCGCGAGTCCAGCACGACGTCGGCCACCTCCAAGTGAATCGGTTGCGTTTTGGGGGATCAACAGATTAGGGCGCTACGACGTTTCGCCAGCCCGCAACACCCAATTCCCCGATTGGGTTTCTAGCACCCAGAGACCTTTCAAGACCGTCCCATTGGCATGGAATTCATATCGGTCGGGGGAAGTCGCCACCCATTCCAATCCACCACGGTCCAGCCGTCGAACCGATCCTCGTCCACCGCTCAGCGGCCCTTCATAATCCAGGTAGGCCTTGCGGTGATCGCCGATTCGAGTCGCACCCATCGGGAAGTTCGATCGGATCGTCGGGTCTACTTCCAACCGCCAAGTCAACAGAATCTCGCCCTGTTCGAGCATCAAATCCCAGTGCTCGTTTCCAAAACCGGTATGGTGTAAGATGACGAAACGTGCCGACATTCTTTAACGGCTTGCCGGTTAAGCCCAATACGGCCCGACACGAAACGATGGGTGGAACCAAAACATGGAGGTGCAAGACATGAAGAAAGATTATCCGCGAAAGAACGTGTTCGCAATCCAGGGACGTTGGACCACGATCGCCGTGGGCTTATTGCCGATGGTGCCGGCGATTCTGGCTATGGGCTGTAACCGCCCGACCTATCGTGACTACTGGATCGATGGTCAAAGAGCCATGATTCGAGAGGACTGGGGGCCCGCTCGGGCGTTCTTGCAAGAGTGTGACCGTCGAAGACCGCGAAGAGTCGACAACCTCTATGATATGGGCGTGTGTAGCATGATGATCGCCCAGGAAAAATTCGAGGAGATGAATCACGCCGCCGCCGCTCGTGAACTGGACCGGGCCATTGCTTTCTTTGACAGCGCGATCGATGATGTTCCCGGTCATCAACCTTCCCTCGAAGGCAAAAACCGTGCCCTCGAACTCAAGGGCCAATTCTCTGAGGCTCTTCGTCACACGGAATGGGCGGTCAAGTTCGTCGGACCTTCAGCCAAGCAATACATCTTTTTTGGCCGCGAACTCGAGGAACGAGGCGACATGGACGCCGCGTTGTTGCGTTACCACCAAGCCGTCACCATGGAACCGACCAATCCGGAAGCCCACATTGCCTTTGCTAAGTTTCTCCTCAAGGCCGACAATGAACCGATGGCGATTCACCATTTGAAGACGGCCCATGAACTGAATCCAAAGGATGCCTGGGTCACGGAGCAATTGGTATCTCGCGGTGTCATTCACCGCGCCTCGACCCGCAAGACCGCAGCACCCTGATTTGTCGTGAGTTCCTTGCAACATCCGACAAATCGAGTTCTTGACGCGTCCCGCTGGAAAATGGATGCTTACGGTTCCGAAATGCGCTGGCAACAAACAAAAAAGGAGCCGATCATGTCTCAGAGCCTTCAACGACGAACGATTCTATGTGCAACCTTGCTCGGTGTTTACACGCTGACAAACCACGCCTCTGCCGACGATCTGCGCCGGCGCGGAATGATGGGCGTTCAACTCGCTCCCGTGACCGAGGAAACCAAGACAACCCTCAAACTCGATTCCGTCAAAGGGGTGCTCGTTACTGGGGTAGTGCCAGATAGTGCCGCAGCAGCCGCAGGGGCGCAGCCCAACGATGTCATCCGCAAGATCGGATCTGATTCCATAGACGAATTACCCTCCCTATTTGCAGCCATGCGAAAGTATTACGGCGGTGACACCTTGTCGATGACCCTGATTCGAGAGGGAGCAGAAAAGACCCTGGAATTGACCCTGAAACCGCGACCCACGCCTTCGCACTCGCAGTTTGAACTGGTCTACGACTCCGCCGGCGAGCCCGGCCACCGGGTGAGGACATTCGTCGCCAAGCCCGCTTCCGAAGGAAAACATCCGGCTGTATTGATCATCACCGGCATCCCAGGACCCCAGTCCATTGAGTCTCCTACTCCCGATGCCCACCCCATGATTTCGCTGATATACCGGCTAACCCAGGCCGGATATGTCACCATGCGCGTGGAACGCCCGGGCGTTGGCGATAGTGAAGGCGTCGACCTGCAAGCGACGACGGTCGCGGCGGATGTGGCCTCGTTCCGCGCCGCACTTGCCAAGCTACGAAGTTACGATTTCGTCGACGAAAACAAGGTCTACGTTTTTTCGCATAGCTTGGGTGCGGCTCTTGCTCCGATGGTAGCCGCGGATCAAAAGATCGCGGGAATTGTTACGTTCGCCGGTTTCTATCGCCCTTGGCCTGCGGGATTGGTCGACTCCATGCAACGGCAATGGAAGCTCGAGCTTGTTCCCGATGACGAACGAAAGACCAAGGAAACGGCCTTGAAAGGCTTCCTCGATCAATACCTCACCAAGAAAGAAAAGCCCTCGGACATCCTCGCCAAAACACCCGATCTCGCCCAAATGCTTGGGCGAGGTGTCATCGATCGAGACTTCGTGGTCGGAATGCCCGCGAAATACGGACAAGAGTTGGCCGAGTTCAATGGCCCAACCGCTTGGAGTAGCGTGCGCGTTCCGGTCTTGGCCATCTGGGGCGAATCCGACTACATCGCCGACAAATCCGACAGCCAACAAATCGTCGATTCCGTGAACAAGAGCCAACCCGGTAAGGGCAAGTTCATTTCCATGCCGGAAACCGACCACATGATGGGAAAAGCCGTCGATCAAGAAGAAAGTTACCTCAGTGGACAGGGTCTCATGGATCCAAAATTCGTCGAGACCATCACCAAGTGGATGTCCGAACAACCGGGCCAAGGAAGCTGATGGATGCCGAACCGCATGGCTATCGACCGCGCGGTGTGGCAAGGAAGCGAAAGAACTTGAGTTTTCGTTGTCGCCACACGATGATAGTCTGTCGTGAAGGAAGAAAGTTTTTGGGGTATTAGATTATGCAAACTCGCTTGTTGAATCTCAGAGTTCTGTTGCTCACCGTTGCTTCCACCGCCGGGATGGTCAACGCCCAATGGACCCAGTGGGGTGGACCGCACGCGGACTTCATCACCGACAGCAAAGGACTGGCCCAGGAATGGTCCTCGGACGGCCCCAAAAAGTTGTGGAGCCGGTCCCTCGGGGAAGGCTACTCCGCGATCCTCGTGGATGACGGCAACCTTTACACGATGTATCGCGGGGACAGCAAAGAGCGCGTGGTTTGCCTCAATTCCAAATCAGGCGAGACCGTTTGGGAACACGGCTATGATTCCGCGCCGCGCCCGGGCCACGTCATGGAATTCGGCGACGGCCCGCGAGCAACGCCCCTCATCGTCGGCGATCGCCTATATACCATCGGCGTCGCCGGCCAAATGCACTGCTTCGATAAAAAGACCGGAAAACCGATCTGGTCGCACGATCTGTGGACCGAATTCGACGGAAACGTGCTGAACCACGGGTATTCATCAAGCCCGTTCGCGTACAAAGATACCGTGATTGTGTTGGTCGGCGGAAAAGATCAAAGCATCGTCGCCTTCAAACAAACCGATGGCAGCGTCGCGTGGAAAAATCAAAGCTTCGCCAACAGTTACGCCACTCCCCGAATTCTCAAGATCCTCGGCGAGGACCAACTCGTCACCTTCATGGCCACCGAAGTGATCGGCGTCGACCCCAACAACGGCGAACTGAAGTGGTCGTTCCCACACGAGAATACCTGGAAGCAGAATATCTCCGCCCCGATTCTGATCGATGACATTCTCTTTATTTCTTCGCCCGATGCGGGTGCGAAAGGCCTCAAGCTCGCCAAGGAAGGCGGCAAGTTCACCGTTACCGAAAAGTGGAGTTCTCGCAAGGTGCAGTTCTATCACGTCACGACCGTCCAGCGAGGCGAGTATGTTTACGGCTCCACCGGCACTCAATCTCCCGCGTTCATGATGGGCATTAACGCCAAGACCGGCGAGCTGAAATGGCGCGAACGGGGCTTCTCCAAAGCCAACTGCCTTTGGGCCGATGGCCGTTTGGTGATTCTCGACGAAGACGGCAACCTCGCCCTCGCCACCGCCAAACCCGAAGGCCTAACCGTCCATAGCAAAGCCAAAGTCGCCGAGTCCGTATCGTGGACGGTCCCCACGCTGGTCGGAAAGACGCTTTATCTTCGAGATAAAAAGACGATCACGGCTTTGGATTTGGGGTAATACAAGCCACGAGTCATCGTCGCCGTGTTCTGTCATTACTCTTAAGTGGCAAGAGCGAACGTTGCTGGAAATTAGGCCCGCACCTACCCTAAACTCTTGAATGTGCGGGATCGCCGGGATTATTCGTTTTGATAAGCAGCCAATAGAGAGTGATCGGCTGCGCGACGCTTGTTTGAATCTTCGCCATCGCGGACCGGATGATTCGGGAACTTGGCTGCATGAACCGACGCAATTGGTTGGTTTAGCGGCCGTACGACTGGCCATCCTTGACCCTTCCCCCGCCGGGCATCAACCGATGCTGCGGCAAAACCGTTTTGTCTTGGTCCACAATGGCGAAATCTACAACTATCGTGAACTCCGCCGCGAATTGGTCGCCCTTGGCGAAATTTTCACCACCGACAGCGATACGGAAGTCATCCTAGCCGCTTGCATTCGCTGGGGCACGGAGGCCATGCGACGCTTCGCGGGGATGTGGGCCCTGGCGTTTTACGACACCCAAACATGCCGTGGATTCCTTGCCCGCGATCGTCTCGGAGTTAAACCTCTCTTCTACACAGCCAATGCCAAGCGCTTGGCATTCGCCAGCGAACTAGGACCGCTCACTAAACTCGTCGACCTCGATTGTGTCATCAACACCTCCGCCGTTGTTCAACACCTCCAGTTCGGTTTTATCGCCGGGGATCACACGATCTACGCGGGAGCCAAACGCCTCGAACCTGGCCACGTTCTTTCGTTCGACCAAAACGGTTCATTGAAATCCGAGCGATATTACAGCTTGCCCGTTATGGCGACAGCCAAGCCGATTGACTATGCGGATGCTTGCCGCGAAGTTCGCCGAGCTATCGAGCAAGCGGTCATCGCGTGTCGAGTTTCGCATGTTCCGATTGGGGCGTTTCTTTCCGGCGGACTTGATTCTTCGATCGTTGTGTATCACCTGGCCGCAGCGATCGGGCGTCCGATTCAAACGTTTTCCGTCGGTTACGATGGTCATGGTGCTTACGACGAAACTCCATATGCTCGACTCGTTGCGCGACATTTCGGTACCGATCATCATGAATTCATCCTTTCCGAGCGCGACGTTCTCAAAGCCATTCCCTCCATTCTCGACCATCTTGGAGAACCCGTGGGCGATAGTTCCATCATTCCGACCGCTCTATTGGCCGAAGGGGTTCGACCACACGTTACCGTCGCGCTCAGCGGGGACGGCGGCGACGAACTCTTCGGCGGATATTGGCGATATTTGGGTCATGGGACTTTGCAATCGTACACACAAATTCCCCCATTTATTCGCCATGGGGCGGTCGAACCGATTCTGCATTCCCTGTCGACGGCACGATCTTCCCCCATGCGAAATTGCGTTCGTCAATTCCGAAAACTGCTCCGAGCGGCTGGGCAAACGAGTGCCATCGCGCGGCATGTTACGTGGTCGAAAATTCTCTCTCCCGACGCAAAGTCGATCTTCAGCGACCTTGCCGTTTGCGGCGAAACGGAAGAGTGGACTCTGCAACGCGCGCGGGCACTTCTCAACGGGGCTGAAACTCACGACGAGTTGAATTCCATTCTTGCATTCGATCTCCAACACCAGCTTCCAGCCGACATGCTTCAAAAAGTCGACCTGGCCAGCATGATGCATTCGCTCGAAGTTCGAGTTCCGTTGTTGGAGCACGCGGTCGTGGAGTTGGCGACTTCGCTGCCGTCGTCTTACAAGATCGACCGGGGCGTGCGAAAGCGAATTCTCTTGGATGCCTATCGCGGTTTGTTGCCTGATGAAATCCTCGGTCGGCCCAAGAAGGGGTTCGAGGTTCCTATCGGGGAGTATCTTCGCGGTCCATTGAAATCTTACTTTTTTGATATCGTGGATCGTTCCACTGTCGAATCTTTCGGACTGTTGAATTTCGATCGCGTTTTCGAAGTCTACGAACAACACCGCAGCCGGCGTGAAGACCACGCGGACCTGCTCTTTGCATTGCTGTCGCTCTGTCACTGGTCGAAGCGAAAGTGATCTGCGTGGAAACGACTCTACCAGTACACCGCTTGGTCGAAGCGCAATCCGGCACCGAGTCGGGCGCTGGGTTCACCCGGCATGACTTCCGTTCGAATGACCGTGGCGTAGCAGCCTTCCACAAGGCAGCGGTCTCGATCTTCGAACGTTTCTCTCAAGCGGATTTCAAAACGTTGACCGACTCTTAGGCCGCTATCACTTGGGGTGGAGACGAAGAGGCCGCCCTCACTCACGTTGTGCGCTTCACAACACAGTACTTTGTCGCAACGCAAGTCGACCAGATCAGCCGCAAGAGCGCGCAGAGCTCGCGAAGAAAGTCGGCGATCATCCAACACGGCGGTTTCGCCCAGCAATGAAACCGGAAGCGTCGCAACTTTGGAACTTAGAGTTGTGTAGTTTGCCATTGTGGACATGGTACCTTCGCTTTCGCGTCGCAGCTCCTGGGAGTTGTATCGGTCATTGCGGTGGGTCACAGCGGTTATCGGCAGGTGTTTCGAGCCGAAACAAACGCGATCGTCCATTCCGCAAAAACGCTGAGGGACAATTATCACTTTGGGGTCCCTAGCGTCAAGAGCGCGGCACCGGACAAAAAAAAGACGAGACGTGGGCAAGAGGCGGTCATTCACTCGAGTAGTAGGCACCGGTCATACCAATTAGATGCCGTGAAATCGGCAGCAAACTTCGTGCCACGGACTGTTGCAACACCTCGACCTGCCAATTCCCAGCCGTCAAAAGGGGTATTGCGACTTTTGGACTCACTTAAATCTTTATTTACCAACCATTTACATTCAGGTTCGATCAGGGTCAATTCGGCAGCCTGGCCTTCTTCCAGGGTGTTTCTCCGAAGATTCAAAACGGTAGACGGGCCCTTAGTGAACCATTTTACGAAGTCCGGCCAACCGGCGAGCTCTGATTCAAGCATGGCTTTTCTCACCACGCCGACTGCGGTTTCTAACCCGATAAGTCCGGGTGGCGCGAGGAGAAAGCCTTTGGCTTTTTCATCCGCCGCGTGGGGGGCGTGGTCGGTGGCAATGCAATCGATCGTTCCATCGACAAGGCCTTGTCGACAGGCCATGACATCCTTCCATGTTCGTAAGGGCGGGTGCATCTTGGCGTTGGGATCAAGCGTGAGGCAGGCCTCATCGGTGAGGATGAGGTGATGAGGAGTGACTTCGGCTGTCACCGGTATTCCTTGGGCTTTGGCATGGCGAACGAGATCGACGGCGATGGCGGTCGAGATGTGAGCTACGTGGTATCGAGCGCCGGTTTTTCGGCACAAATCGATGTCCCGTTCAATCATGGCTTCTTCGGCTCGGGGATCGATACCGGGCAGGTTCAATTTTTTGGAATGTTCCCCAAGGTGCATGATCCCTCCGGCGGCGAGGGCCTTGAATTCGCAGTGTTGAATAAGGATCGCCTTGAGTCCACAGGCGCGCTGGAAAGCTTCGAGCATGACGCGGTCATCTTCAACCCCAACGCCGTCGTCGCTGAAGGCAACGGCGCCGGCTTCCTGAAGTGCCGCGAAATCCGTCAGTGTTTTTCCTTCCCGACCGACCGTGATCGCGGCCACGGGGCCGACATCGCATGCACCTACGTCTTGTGCACGTCGAATGATCCACTGAACGATGTCGGGCGAATCGATCGCGGGCGCGGTGTTTGGCATACAGGCCACGAAGGTGAACCCACCCGCGGCAGCGGCTCGTGTGCCGGTTTCGATGGTCTCCTTATGCAATGAACCGGGTTCCCGGAGGTGTACGTGAAGATCCATCATTCCCGGGCAGAGAATACAGCCTTCGGCTCTTATAACTATGGCATTCGGTTCCGGGTGACGAGCGATGACCCCGTTGCTGATGAAGACATCGGCGATTTCGTCACGGTTCGTAAACGGATCTAGGACTCGCCCGCCGCGAATCCACAGGGCCGGGACGTTCGAAAGGGTCAACATACGTTACCTGAAAGTCCGCCGATTGCATCGCCAACCATCACGCAAAATCGGGGCGACAGGACGGCAATTAAACTTTTCATAGAGAGAATCCGCGATTCTGACCTCGCCAGAATGCCAAGAGCGTGCTTCGACTTCCACCGATCCGGCAGATCAAGGCCGAACTGCGCCAGGCCATCTGGAACGAAGCGATCAAAAACGTGGTGAAGTTCAGTCATGAACGCGCCGTCATTCGCCGCTTGGAGAAACTCCTAGCGGCCTAAAATCGGTCAGTTTGTGTAAACTCGCAACACCTCTATTGTGCTGGTCCGGTTGATTTGTCCGATGGCGGATCGTCGCCGCCCACTCCCGGCTGACCAATGATAGTTAAGCGCATCCGTTCCAACTCCTCAATGATTGTCTGCGCCAGAACTATGGAAGTCATTATGGCAGCGACAATTCCGGTTATCAGCAAGCCACAAACAGCAAGTGCCCAACATTGAAGTTCCGCAATCGTTGCGGGGGCCCTAGGGGTCGCAACGAGCAACCCGATCGAACACACTAACAAAATACAAACAAAGACCTTCCCGAATCTATCGTACCGTCTCCTGGCAAGCAGAATTCGAATTTGCT
>JBBTCX010000112.1:0-1017 GCA_038043045.1 Planctomycetota bacterium
CGAACCAGTACCAGATCAAACGGACCTGGTCGGCACAAGACGACTGCGGCAACGCGACGAGTTTTGTACAAACGATCAACATCAGCGACACGAAAGCGCCAGTGATGAGCGGATTGCCCGTTGCCACGGTGAATATCGAATGTTCGGAAAACGTGCCTGCAGTACCGGTAGTTACGGCTACAGACAACTGCAACGCACCCATCGTCATCGACTTCAGCGAAGTGGAAATACCGGGAACCTGCCCGAACCAGTACCAGATCAAACGGACCTGGTCGGCACAAGACGACTGCGGCAACGCCACGAGTTTTGTACAAACGATCAACATCAGCGACACGAAAGCGCCGGTGATGAGCGGATTGCCAACTCAAGCCGTCGTGAACATCGAATGTTCCGAAAACGTGCCTGCAGTACCGGTAGTTACGGCTACAGACAACTGCAACGCACCGATCGTAATCGACTTCAACGAAGTAGAAGTACCGGGAACTTGCCCGAACCAGTACCAGATCAAACGGACCTGGTCAGCACAAGACGACTGCGGCAACGCGACGAGTTTCGTGCAAACGATCACCATCAGCGACACGAAAGCCCCCACCTTGGCGGGGCTGCCAACAGCCCTGGTGCATGTCGAATGTTCGGAAGAAGTGCCGGCAATGGCCATTGTAACCGCCACGGATAATTGCGGCGCTCCGGTGGACCTGGAATTTTCTGAAAAAGAAATCCCGGGAACCTGCCCGAACCAGTACAGCATTACCCGTACCTGGACGGCAGAGGACGATTGCGGCAATGAAACCATCTTCGTTCAGACGATCAACGTCAGCGATACAAAAGCTCCGGTGCTGAGCGGTTTGCCTGCCAATGCGGCGGTAACGATCGCTTGTGCCGATGCAGTGCCTGCAGTACCGGTAGTTACGGCCACCGACAACTGTATCGCGCCCATCGTAGTCGATTTCAGCGAAGTGGAAGCGCCCGGCTCTTGCGCCAACCAGTACACGATTACGCGTACCTGGACTGCGCAGG
>JBBTCX010000113.1:0-12245 GCA_038043045.1 Planctomycetota bacterium
ACCCATCGACTGGGAATTGATTTGGAAAAAGCCCGGTATCAGTTTAAGGGAATGACCCAGGTCGATCGGGCGAAATACGCGATGGAGCATTTCACCGACGATCAGGCCGTTTTCTTGGAACCCGAAACGGTGCGGGTTCATCCGGAAAAGGCGTACACGGCTCCGAATTTCACGAGGATTGCGCCGGAATTGTCGGCCATCGGGTCCAAGGTTACGCAAGCTTGGCTTTATTCTTGGTTAATGGAGCCGAAGCACTATTGGCCGGAGACGAAGATGCCGAATCTTCGGCTGACGTCGGCTGAAGCAGCCGACGTGGCCGCTTATTTGATGACCCTTCGCCACGATTCGTTTGCGGCGAAAGAATTTGAAATGACCGCGGACCGTCGTCAGATGGTGGACGATTTGCTGATGACGTTGCTGACGGCGCAGCGGTCGGAAAAAGCGAGTCGGGCCATTCTCGCCGATCAAGGCGAAGAATTGACGCGCATGATGGCGACGTTGATGCAGGGCTCGAGGGGACGGGAGCGAGCCTATGAATTTGCCCGTTCGCTCAGTCTCGCCGATAAAAAGCTCGTGTATCTCGGCAACAAGATGGTCGCGCACTACGGGTGTTATGCCTGTCACACCATTCCCGGGTTCACGGAGACAACGCCGCCGGGTACCGAGCTGACCGCATGGTCGGAGCGTCCCATCGGTCAACTGGACTTTTCGTTGTATGACCACGCCTTTCACCACATTCGCGAGGAGCAGGAAGAAACATTTGGCCATGTGTACACGCTTCACGCCGAGGAGTTGAATTCCTGGTCTCCGGGTGACAATGCCAAGGAGCAAATTACCCATACGCACGCGGCGTTTGCAAAACACAAGATGCTGAATCCGCGAATCTGGGATCGCCAGAAGATCAAGAAACCGTACGACAAGCTCAAGATGCCGAATTTTTACCTCTCGGACGGGGAAGCCGAGGCGTTGACGACATATCTGATGTCGCGCCGTTCTCCTCGCGTTTCGGAAGAAGTGAAGGTGGACTACGACGCGGGAACCGCCGGTGCGATTGCCAAAGGGCGGGACCTTACCCGTGAACTGAATTGCATCGGGTGCCATGAGATTGAGGACAATGCACCCACGATTCAGCAATATTTTCGCCGAATGGTCGGTGGCAAGCCGATGTTCGATGCCTTGAATGCACCGCCATCGCTTTGGGGAGAGGGGGCGAAGGTTCAACATTCTTGGTTGCATCGGTTTTTCCAACACGTGGAGCCGTTGCGACCTTGGCTAACCGTGCGCATGCCAACGTTTAACCTCACCAACGAACAATCCACGATATTGGTCGAATATTTCGCGGCGCTGAGTCGGCAAGATTCCAACACGTTGGCGGCCGCCTTGACCCCGGTGAATGAGTTTGTAAAGGCATCCCAAGAGTCCGAGTCCGCGAGGATGAATGGGACTTCTCCAGGCGCCTCAGAAAAGAAACCGAGCGTTCCACGTTGGTTTGAACAAGACCCGCTGCGCCGATGGACGGCGCGGCTGCGCCGTTTCGCTCTTGAACGAAAACTGATTCGTCCTATTGAGGTTGATCCGTTGCGTACTCCGGCGGAGCGTCTGGCGACCGGCCATGCGAACTTGCTTACGCGAACCGAGTTCATGCAACAACTTTATGATGTTGCCTTTCCGTTCGTGGAACCGCCGAGGCCGCTTTCTCCGACGGCTCGATTTGAAACGGGCTCGAAGTTTTTCAATGACATGGGGTGTCTCAAATGCCATGTTTTGGGTGAGATGCTGCCCGGACCGGCCAAGAATACGGACGAATTCATCCAGATGTACCGGCTCGACGGTGTTCGCGGCGAAGGGGACAAGGCCGTTGCGCTGCTGAACGGTCAGCCCTATTCCGTGGGGTCGGTCATCGATGGTCTCAAACTGATTAGCGCGGAGAATGTCTATTATCCCAGCGGCGATGTGGATACGAAAGCAGTGGTGGAAGGACCGAACGCCACGGGTGAAACGGAGCGGGTGGTGTTGGGCTCGCCGAGTGCGCCGAATTTAAGTCTGACCCATCGGCGACTGCGTCGGGATTGGGTCGTCGCGTGGATGCTTCAGCCGGATTGGATTCAGCCGGGAACGAAAATGCCGCAGAATTTCTTGGATGGAAAGAGCCCGTATGAGGGCGATTCGAAGTATCCGGGCGCGGGAATGGACCATGTGAATTTGTTGGTGGATTTTTTGTATGACGCGGGCACGCGCGGCACGCGAGCTCCTTTGGTCAAGAGCTTGGCCGCGAAAACATCCGGGGAGTTTGATGAGGATGGGAAGCCCGCTCAGGAAGAATTTAAGGAAGATTAGCGCGGAAAAAAACTTCGCGGGGAAATGGGACTTGAAAGTGGCAGACCGTTCCGCTACAACCCGCGTTCGTTTCGAGCCGTGAGAGGCAGAAAAAAGGAGAAGTCCGATGAGACGAGTGCATGTGTGTCTGTTGGCGGGGATTTGTGTGGGGTGGTTGTTATCCTCCACGAACCCGTTGTTGGCCGATGATGGCGGGGTGGTCAAGGGAAAAGTCATCTTCAAAGGTAGTGCCGATGATTTCAAGCGATCCAAGATTGACACGACAAAGGACCCCAATTGTTCCAAGATCAAACCGGATGGTATTGGTTCGGAAAACGTCGTTCTGAATAAGAAAACAGATCCCATCACTGTTCGCAATGTTATGGTGTTCATCAAGGAAGGTCTTGGCGACAAGAAGTTTCCACCCAAAACCGAACCCGCGGTGATCAACCAAAAGGGATGCCAGTATGAACCGCGCACCTTGGGGGTGATGGCCGGGCAAGAAATCGTGATCAAGAACAGTGACGATACGAATCACAATATCCATTTCCTTCCCAAGGTAAACCCGGAATTCAACAAGTCGCAGCCCAAGCAGGATATGGAGGACAAACTCAAATTGGACAGCCCGGAGGCTCCGTTTACGGTGAAGTGCGACGTTCATCCGTGGATGGGTTGCAATGTGGCTGTGTTTTCGCACCCATTTTTTGCGGTGACAACCGAAGAGGGGACTTTTGAGTTGAAGGGTGTTCCACCGGGAAAGTACAAATTGGCCGCTTGGCATGAGACTTTCGGCGAGCAAATCATCGACATTGAAGTGTCGCCTGGTGCTCCGGTTCAAAAAGATTTTACCTACGAGCCTAAGAAGTAAAGATGATCGTGGCCGCTATGCAGATTTTTAGCCACCGCCGCAACGCCACCAAGAGACTCTTTTTGGGGGCTGCTTTGTGGGTTTTGGCGGTCGGTTTGTTGTTGCCCACGGCGACGGCTTTCGCCCAAGCGGTGGCGGCGGATACCTCCGGCGTGAAGATCGACGGCACGTATGGTTTCGGTTTGCCGCCGGATGTGTCTGAGCACGGTTGGCAGATTGATCGTCTGATCAACATTTTGCACGTTTTCATGGCGATTCTATTTGTGGGGTGGGGCATATTCCTCGTCCGCTGTTTGGTTCTCTACCGAAAGAAACCCGGACATGCAGCCAGTTACGAGTTGCTAAAAGCCAAGCCCGCCAAATATGCAGAGATCGTGGTGATGGTGTTCGAGGTGATTGTCCTGGTCGGGTTCTCGATGCCGGTCTGGGCGAGCGTGAAAAACGACTTGCCCAAAGATTCGGAGAATCCGTTCAAGGTTCGCGTGATTGCGGAACAGTTCGCTTGGAATTTTCATTATCCCGGCCCTGACGGCGTCTTCGGGCGGTCGGCTCCGCAATTTGTCAACGGAGCCGACAATCCCGCGGGGATCGACAGGAGCGATCAAGCGGGCAAGGACGACTTGGTGGCGGGTGAGTTGCATTTTCCGGTTGGAGAGCCGATTATTTGTGAACTCACCTCCAAGGATGTGATTCATAGCTTTTTCCTGCCGGTGATGCGGATCAAGCAGGATACGATTCCGGGGATGCGAATCCCGGTGTGGTTCAAAGCCAAGCAGTCCGGGAATTACGAAGTGGCTTGTGCGCAGCTTTGTGGAAATAACCACTACAAAATGAAAGCGCTGATGGTGATCGAACCGCGGGCCAAGTTCGATGAGTGGTTGAAGAAAAAATCCGAGATCATCGAGTTCAAGGAAGACTAGGAAGCAGGGTCGACGCATGAGCGGCGAAAGTCATCACGGAAGTTCCGGGCACCACGGAAACGAGTCTCACCACGAACTCGGTTTCTTGCGGAAGTGGGTGTTCTCCATTGACCACAAAGTCATTGGAATTCAATACACCATTACCTCGCTCTGCTTTTTGTTCCTCGGTTTTTGCTTGATGATGCTGATGCGTTGGCAGTTGGCCTATCCCTTGAAGCCGCTGCCGTTTATCGGCCATTGGTTTAGCGAACAGATCATGCCCGGCGGGATCATGTTGCCGGAGTTTTATAACTCGCTCGGCGCAATGCATGGAACGATCATGGTGTTCCTCGGGGTTGTTCCGCTGTTGGTCGGCGGGTTCGGCAACTATGTGATGCCCTTGCAAATCGGCGCACCAGATATGTCGTTCCCGAAGCTCAACATGATGAGCTATTGGGTTTATTTTTGCGGCGGTGTGGTGATGCTGGCCAGCTTTTTCATGCCCGGCGGGGCGGCCAACTCGGGGTGGACCTCCTACGCACCCCTTTCGGTGATTTCTCAACAAGGTCCGACGTTTTACGCGAAGTTCTTTTCCGGGCAGACGTTTTGGCTGATGGGCATGGTTTTCTTGATCACGTCGTCGCTTTTGGGATCGGTGAACTTCATTGTCACCATCATCCAGTTGCGGGCCAAGGGAATGACGATGTTTCGCCTGCCCTTTTTTGTTTGGTCGCAGTTTGTCACCGCGTTCTTGCTGTTGCTGGCCTTTCCGCCTTTGGAAGCCGCCGGCGTCCTTCAACTCATGGATCGCCTCGCGGGAACAAGTTTCTTCATGCCCTCCGGGCTTATCGTCAGCGGTCAAGCCGCTCCCTACACCGGCGGAGGCAGCCCTTTGTTGTGGCAGCACCTCTTTTGGTTCCTTGCCCATCCCGAAGTGTACGTGTTGATTCTGCCGGGATTGGGGATCGTGGCCGAAGTCATCGCCAACAATACGCGAAAGCCCCTTTGGGGTTATCGCATCATGATCTACGCGATCGTGTTTCTAGGGTTCATGTCGTTTATCGTATGGGCCCACCATATGTTCATGACCGGGATGGGGACGAAGATTTCCGCCTTTTTCGCGGCCACCACGATGATTATTTCGATTCCTTCGGTGGTCGTTCTGACGGCGATGCTGTTGAGTTTGCATCGGAGTTCGATTCGGTTCAGCGTGCCGATGCTGTTTGCGTTGGCGTTTCTTCCGATGTTTGCCATCGGCGGGCTGACGGGCCTGCCGCTGGGATTGCCGGCGTCCGACATCCATCTGCATGATACGTACTATGTGATCGGCCATTTTCATTACGTGGTCGTACCCGGAAGCATTTTCGCCATTTTCGCGGGAATTTATCACTGGTACCCGAAAGCGACCGGTCGAAAGTTGAATGAAGTCCTCGGAAAAATGCACTTTTGGCTGTCGGTGATTTTTGCCAACGGTGTATTCTTCCCCATGTTTTTCCAGGGAATGGCGGGAGTTTCCCGGCGACTCTACGATCAGACGGCTTACGCCCACGGCGAAGCGATCCAATCGCTCGCTCGAATGTCCTCTTGGAGTGCGTGGTGTCTTGGTTTGGCACAACTGCCGTTTATCTTGAATTTCTTCATGAGCATGTTCGCTGGAAAGAAAGTCAAGGAAAACCCTTGGGACGCCACGACGCTCGAATGGGCCGCTCCGTCCCCGCCGCCGCATGGTAATTTTCTTACCGAACCGGTGGTGTATCGTGGTCCCTATGAATACAGCGTTCCTGGGAACCCTCGCGACTTCTACCCGCAGTTTGTAACGGAGGCCTAAAGAAAGTGTCGACCCAGGTTCTTCCTTATACCGTCCATCCGCACCCGATCACCGGGGTTTACAGCGGTAAACTCGGGACGTGGCTTTTCCTCGCGTCAGAAGTCATGCTTTTCGGCGCGTTGTTCTCGACCTACGTGCTTCTGCGCATCGGTGCGGGCGACGCTTGGCCGTCGCACCACGATACGCATCTAAGCATCCCAATCGGGACGATCAACACGCTGGTGCTCATCGTTTCCAGCGTGACCATGGTCATGGCTTGGGCGAGTCTCAAAATGGGGAATCTTTCAATGGGACGGGCATACCTGGCGGTGACCGTATTGCTCGCCATTACATTCCTCGTCGTCAAATTCTTTTTTGAATATAAGGTGAAGTGGGCCGCCGGGACGAGACCGTCTACCAGCACTTTTTTTGCGATCTATTTTACGCTCACCGGGTTGCACGCCATTCATATTCTTGGCGGAATCGTGGTCATCAGCTATTTCCTGTTTCCCGGCGTCGGTCTGTGGAAAAAGGACCCCGAATATTACACCAATCGAATCGAGTGTACCGGTTTATACTGGCACTTTGTCGACTTGGTTTGGATTTTCCTGTTCCCCGTTTTGTATTTGATGTAGGAATCGACCATGGGCGGAGCACACGCGGACGTTAGCAAGCACGTAAAGGCCTACATCGGCGTATTTGTCGCGTTGGCCGTCCTGACAGTGGTCACGGTTTTGGCGTCCTACATTCAGGTATCGATGGGTCTGCACATCACCATTGCGTTGGTCATCGCCACGATCAAAGCCTCTTTCGTCGCCGCCATCTTCATGCACCTCAAGTGGGAGCGCGGAGCCTCCATTTGGTGGTCCCTATGTTTGTGCGCAATTTTCTTCGCGGTCCTAATGATGTTGCCTTCTTTGACCGTTTATGACCACCCGCCGCGCGTGGAAGACAAGATGTGGGATTTGCCCGCGGTGCAGAAGGCGCCGTCCGAACACCATTAAAGTGTACACCGAGGGTATCTCGAGGGGTTGGAAGGGTGTCTCTCAAAACTTTTCACATCGTTTTCATCTTGGTTACGGGGATTTTTTCCGCCGGGTTCGCCGTGTGGTCGTTTCGAGATTATCGCGCCCAAGGCGACGTCGGGTCTTTGATTCTTGCAATCGGATCTTTGGTCGGCTGCGTCGCGTTGGTCGTCTACGGCAGATGGTTTCTCAACAAGCTCAAAGGGACCAGCTATTTATGAAACCGCAACGGACGATTTCATTCGTGTCGATCCTCTCCGGTCTAGCCGGACTTTTCCTGAGCCCGAGTTCCATACTGGCCTGCGCCGTTTGCTTCGGCGATCCGGATTCTCCCATGACCAAAGGCGCGGCGGCGGGTATTCTTGTTTTGGGCGGATTCATTTCGTCCGTTCTGTTGGGAATCGTCAGCGTCATCGCGTTCTGGTTTTACCGAAGCCGCGTGGTTTCGCGCCAATTGGATTCTCTTCGGGCGGGAATTTCCTGATGTCCGACTCCCCCAAACCATTTCACCGATCGACCCATGTGGCCGCCTTGGTGACAGCGGTTGGCATTCTTCCCTTGCTCTTTGTTGGTGCGGGTGTGACGAGCAAAGACGCCGGAATGGTCTTTCCAGATTGGCCGACTTCCGATGGCCATTTCTTGAATCCACCCGGCTGGCTTAGTGACCCCGCCAAACTCTTTGAACACGGCCACCGCTGGATTGGGTTTATCGTTGGTATGTCGACGATTTGGGCCGCGATCGGGATGTGGCGAACGGGCGGATACGTTCGGGCGATCGGGATTGCGTCCTGCCTCGCCGTGGGAATTCAGGGCATCGCGGGCGGGCTTAGAGTGACCCAAGTATCGACTTTGCTCGCACTCTTGCACGGAATCTGGGGACAAATCTGCTTCTGTATAGCCGCACTGGGCGCGTTGTTGACATCTCGGTTTTGGAGTGCGAATCCAAAGCCGATTTCCATGCGTGGCGGTCGAGTCTTGCGAGGACTTTGTATCGGTTGCACCTTCGCTCTGCTCGTTCAGCTCAGTCTTGGTGCCGCGCTTCGTCACTTTGTTTCTGATTATTGGCTGGTCGCTCATGTCCTTTGGGTAATGCCCGTCCTTTTTTCAACGGGCTGGGCGATCATGTGGGTGACAGGATGCTCGCCGGTGTTGCCGATTCCGGCGAGAATCGCAACCGTCGCCGGTATTCTCCTGGTTCTTCAGCTTGTGTTGGGTGGGTTTGCCTGGTTGGTGACCTTGGCCGGAGGGTCCTGGCCTAGTGTCATGGTCTGGTTAATTCCGACGATGCATGTATGGGTCGGCGCATTGATCCTTGCAAGCTTTGTTTTGTTAACGTTTACGATTTTCAAAACCGTTTCTCCCATATCCAACCGCCGCGTCGAGTTGGAAACAGGCGCGGCGTCTAACGCATGGCTGACATCCTCGAACTAATACAACCCCCGGTTCGTTCTTTGGATCGACCGATCTTTCATACGCGTGCGTTGGCATATTGGGAACTTGGGAAACCACGTATCGCTACGCTAGTCTTGGCGGTAACGGCCGTGGGCTTTTACTTGGCTTTGCCCGCGCCTTGGGCGAGTCCCACCGTTTTCGTTTCGTTGCTTCACACCATGTTGGGGACCTTGCTCGCGGTCATGGGGGCAAACGCGCTCAATCAGGTGTTGGAAGTCGAGTATGACCGATTGATGCCGAGGACGGCCAATCGTCCCATCCCCTCAAGTCGCCTTACGTCGATTGAAGCCTCGATCTTTGGTGTCGCGTTGGTGGCACTTGGAACCTTCTACCTCATGCTGAGTGTCGGAGTCGTGCCGGGCGCCTTGGCTTTTGCCGGCGGACTCAGTTATGTGGCGATGTATACTCCCCTGAAGCGCGAAGGGGCTTGGTGCGTTTACGTTGGAGCCGTCTCTGGGGCGATGCCGATGTTGATCGGTTGGACTGCCGCTGGATCAAGCATCACCCTTTTCGCGTGGATACTATTTGCCATTCTCTTTTTCTGGCAACTACCGCACTTTGCCTCCATCGCTTGGATGTATCGTGAGGAGTACGCGCTCGCCGGATATCCCATGTTGCCGGTGGTCGACGCGACCGGTGTGCGCACCGATCTTCACGTCGTCACGCATACGATCGCCCTCATGATCGTCTCACTCCTTCCGGTACTCTATGGTTTCACCGGGTATCTTTACGCGATTTCCGCTCCGGTGTTCGGCTTGGCGTTTTTGGCTTATTCCATTTTTTTCCTTGCTCATAAATCTCGAGCAACCGCCCGGCAGCACGTCATCGCATCCGTCATCTATCTCCCGCTGCTCCTGCTATCGATGATGGTCGATCGGGTCGTCGTCGGATAGACTGGGGTGATCTCGGCGAGGAAAAATGCCCGACGAATTTGTCATTCGCATACGATCGTTGACTCATCGCTACGGCCAAACCGTTGCTGTGAATGATCTGACTTGGAAGATTGCTCCGGCAACCATCGTTGCCGTATTAGGCCCCAACGGTTGCGGAAAAACAACCCTGTTCAAAATCTTGACGGGAGTCTTGTCACCGAGTGAAGGAGAAGTCTCCATATTCGAACTTCCCTTTGCACGAGAAAGAAGAATCGTGCTTGGCCGCATGGGTGTTGTGTTTCAAAAGCCCAGTCTCGACGGCAAGCTGACGGTGATGGAGAATTTGACATACCATGGACGCCTGTTTGGCCTGTCGGGGGAACCCTTGATTCGTCGGTGTACGGATTGCCTACAACGATTCGGACTGTCGGATTCAATGAAGATTCGCGTGGACAAACTTTCCGGGGGGATGCAGCGTCGTGTGGAGATTGCCAAAGCCACGCTTCACCAACCGGAACTTCTTATTCTGGATGAACCCAGCACGGGTTTGGATCCGGGTGCGCGACAGGCGGTGATGCGTCACCTGCACGACCTTCGCGACAAGGATCGCGTGACCGCCGTGTTGACGACGCATCTTATGGAAGAGGCTGATCGCTGTGACGTCGTCGCGGTGATGGACAAGGGTCGCTTGGTTGCTTGTGACACTCCCTTGGCACTCAAGTCTCAAATCGGCGGTGACGTGATTACGATTCATGCGCCCGATCCTTCGTCGCTCGCTGCTCGACTCTTGGGGCGATTTCAGATACCGGCGAGTGTGGTGGGGGACATGGTTCGAATGGAAAAAGACTCCGGTTTCGAGTTTGTTCCCAAAATTGTCGAGGCCTTCCCCGGTGAAATAAAAGGGATATCCGTGGGGAAACCCACTCTCGAGGACGTGTTCATACATTACACCGGGCATGCGCTAAACGAATTGGAATCGGACGAGCAGAACGCGACGAGGTCAGCATGATCGGATCGACTTCCGCATCAACCTATTGGCGAGCGACGGCGTCGCTTTGGCAACGAGAAGTCGTCCGATTTCTCCGCCAACGAAGTCGAATCCTCGGCGCGCTGGGAACCCCGATCGTGTTTTGGTTGTTCATCGGTTCCGGGCTTAGTCAATCCTTTCGACCGCCCGGTTCAAACGAAGTAGTAGACTATTTGGCCTACGCTTACCCCGGCACGCTCGCGGCGATCCTCCTTTTTACCGCGATTTTTTCGACGATTTCGATCATCGAGGATCGGCAGGCGGGATTCCTACAAGGGGTGCTGGTGGCGCCGGTCGGTCGTACCGCGATTGTTTTAGGGAAAATTCTAGGAAGTTCCACACTGGCACTTATGCAGGCCGCACTGTTCTTGACTCTCGCGCCTGTCGCCCATGTTCCTTTGAGCGTGTTGTCCGTCGTCGCGTTGATGGCGGTGATGGCCGTCGTCTCCGTCGGACTCAGCGGCCTAGGGTTTTGGATGGCTTGGAGCATGGAATCCACGCAGGGATTCCATGCGGTGATGAATCTCTTTTTGATGCCCATGTGGCTTTTGTCCGGCGCTTTGTTTCCCGCGACCGGGGCGACGGGTTGGGTTCGCGTGGTCATGATGGTGAATCCATTGGCGTACGGACTGACGGCGATGCGACACTGCCTCGATGTGGGAACAGGCGCCGGGCAAGTCGCGCATGGGCCCGGACTGGCAATGTCACTGGTTGTCACCACTTTGTTTGCGGTTTTGATGTTGTCCGTCTCTATTCGAGTCGCAAACCGTAGGGGGTAGAAATGTCCGGTCGCATCACCATGGGCCTTGCCTTTCTCATCGTTGTTTCGGTGCTTGCTGCCGGTCTTTGGGGGCCTGTTGGTCCGCGGGGTTCTCGATCCTTGACGGCCTTGCCGATGTTGAAAGAAATCCCGGATTTCAAATTGACCGAGTGCCACAATCGACCAGTCTCCCGAAGTGATCTTGCCGGCCACGTCTGGCTGGCCAATTTCGTGTTTACTCGTTGCTCCGGGCCGTGTCCGGAACTGACCCTGAGAATGCGCAGCCTTCAACAAGGATTGCAAGATCGAAATCTCGATGCCAAACTGGTGACCTTTTCCCTCGATCCCGAACATGACTCTCCCGACGAATTTCGCAAATATGCCGAACGTTTCCAGGCGGACTCCAATCGCTGGTGGTTCCTAACCGGTGCATCCGAGCGCGACATGCACCGATTGGTGAAAGAGGGTTTTCTACAAGCCATCGCTCCCGGATCCGTCGACGAACAGTTGACTCATAGCACGTATTTCGTTCTTGTCGATCGACAAGGGCGGATGCGAGCTTTCTACGAAGGTCAGAAGGCGGAAAGCAAACCGCGAATCCTTGAGGATATCCAAACCCTTCTTGGTGAACCGCAGACCCCATGATCGACCTTTCTTTTCTTCCCGCCGTCAATGCTACGCTCAACGCCACCAGTCTTGTTTTGTTGATCGCCGGATTCACGTTCATTCGACGGCAAAATGTGGTCGCTCATCGCCGTTGCATGATCGCGGCTTATTGCGTGTCCATTCTCTTTCTCGCTTGCTACTTGACCTATCGTTTTGCTGGGGAAGAGAAGCGTTTCGGAGGCACGGGGATTGTTCGCCCGATCTATTTTTGCATGTTGATCACCCACGTTGTTCTTGCGGCCACGGTGCCTTTTCTGGCCACGATCACGCTCTATCTGGGACTTCGCGCCCGGTTCGTCGCCCATCGCAAACTCGCCCGATGGACGTTTCCGATCTGGGTGTACGTGTCGGTCACTGGGGTGTTGGTGTACCTGTTTCTGTTTCAGTGGTACGGACCGAAAGCGACGGGGGAGCATGTCCCGTAAATAGTTGAAAAAGAGCGGTTCTCCTTCGAAGCCTGCCACGGTGGTAAGTTCCGCAAGTTCAGAGGTTGGTTAAGTCGGAGTAGGAATCATGGTTACCCATGACCCCCTCCACGGATCCCAGCGAGCGG